>JAGGAG010000051.1 GCA_017889745.1 Gemmatimonadota bacterium
TCACCGTGTCGGGGCCCGACACCTTGCTGACGTGGCAGCCGCCGGGAACCGCGAATACGTAGTCCACCGTGAGCGACTGAGCGTCCCTGCTGATGTGGGCCTGCACCGCGTCGCCGGAACGGCGGATGAGGCTGGCACTGCCGTCATCGACAAGGGGATAGGTGCCGGGCGTGGTAAGGATGAGGGCGGTGGGTGGGAGCGTCTGGCCGGTGCGAACCAGCGTGGCCGTGACCGTCGCGGCCTCGACGGGCTGGGCGGCGCCATCGATGACGGTGACCGGGATCGACGCAAACATCGCGGTGCAGGCGCCGCCGTTGAGGGCATCGCCGGCGCAGGCTCCGAGAGCCGCGGCGGCGGTGAGCGCAGAGCACACTGCGGCGCGGCCAGCAGCGAGTTTGGACGTTGGGGGCATCGGTGGCCTCCCGTCGCCTTTCATTTCGTTCCGACCAGTGCCGTACCCGCCTTGAACAGCGACTCCCACGCCGTGTCCCATCTGCTGCCATGCGCGTAGTTGATCGTGTTGAGCGCCACGATCACGGCTTCGCTGCTCGCGGGATTGAGCGCGAAATAGAGCCGGAACCCGGCCTGCTCGCCAGTGTGACTGACGATAGTGGATGTGCCCACCCGGTCGACGAAGAAGGAGAGCCCGGCGGGGCCGTTTCCACCCGTGGTGAGCAGCGTCGGCTGCCACATTTCCTCGAGCGTCGAGTGCTTGAGCACCGTGTCGTAGCGGCGGGCGAGCGCGGTGTCGCCGCGGGTGGCGTTGCTGAGGAACGCGAGATAGGTGACGAGGTCCGCCACGGGCGCGTTCCAGCCGCCATTCGGAATGGTGACGCCGGGGTCGAAGTCGCGATGCCCGGCCACGAGCGTATCGCGGCCGGTGCTGTCGCGCTCAATGGTGTACCCTGCCGACCGGTCGGCGGCGAGGAAGTACGGCGTGGCGCCGAAGTAGCTGCGCGCCATGCCGAGCGGGGTCCAGATGTTTTTCTGGATGTAGGACTGGTAGGGGTCGCCGGTGATCGCCTCGATGATGCGCGCGAGATAGATGAACGCCGGGTTGCTGTAGCCGTACCTCGAGCCCGGGGCGAACAGCAGCTCCTGGTAGGGCATCATGGCCACGAGCTGTTCCCACCGGGTCGGCTCGAACGGCTGCCACGCGGCGCCGCTGCCGTAGGGCCACGTGGGATTCTGGAAGCCCGACGTGTGCGCCAGCAGCATGCGGATGGTGATGTCGTCCATCGAGCCGTACGGATCGTGAACCTGGCGCAGCTCGGGCACCCAGGCGGTGACCTTGTCATCGAGCGTCAGCATGCCCCGGTCGCGGAGCTGCATGATGGCGATCGCCGTCAGGGTCTTGGTGATCGATGCCCAGTGGTAGATGGTGCGCTCATCCACCTTCTGCCCGCTGGCCCGGTCGGCCAATCCGAGCTCCAGATGCCGTACCACTGTTCCATTCCGCACCAGCACGGCGCTGGCTCCGACCACCTGCTCGCCGGACACGAAGGCCTGAAGCGCCTGGGCAAAGGCGGGCCAGCCCGGAGCGGGGGCTTCGCGGGCGGGGCGGGCCTGGGCGTGTAACAGGGCGGGCAAGGTGCCCAGGGCGCCAAGGGCGCTAAAGACGCGTGAAAGGGGCCGAATCCGTGGTTTTGGGGTCACCGTTGTCCTTGGCCGGGCTTTGAAGTAGCTTTTACGGCTCTATGGGCGCGCCTTGGCGCGCCCCGTGGACCGACGTGTTCAGAGAGGTTGCAATGATCGAAGTTCGTCTGAGCGATACCGACTCGCTGGAGCGGGCGCTCAAGGTGTTCAAGAAGAAGCTGCAGAAGTCGGGTCTCCTCCGGGAGCTGCGGCGCCGCCGGCATTACGTGAAGCCGAGCGAGGCGCGCGCGCTCAAGACCGCCGCGGCACAGCGCCGCGCCCGGAAGAAGACCGATACGAAGGAAACCTGGTAGCCGCAGTCAGCGGGGCCAGAGCCAGCCAAACGTCCCAGCCGTAAGCAGGCCGTAGATCAAGCCGTCAAGCACTTCCTTGGCGGCGATAGACCACGGCTTTCCCATCCAGATCGCAGCCGGCAGCTGTCCCGCCGCGTACGCCAGAAACGCCACCAGCCCCACAGTGTGGAACACCGTCTTGTATTCGGTGCCTGCCGGCAGGACCCCCGACGCGACGTGAGCCGCGAACGCCGAGACGACCAGGGTGAACAGGAACCACTGGACGAGGCTCGGGCCCATGCTGGGCGGGCCGTTCGGCCGCAGCGTCACGACGCCCACCGGTCCCTCGGTGCACTTGGCGATGTGCTCCGGGCTTCCCATCTGCTTCATGTCGGTCATGTGAGGGATGATGTACTGCCCCGGGCCGGGGTTGGCGCCACGGAACGCGGCGCGGATGGCGTCCTCGTTCGGAAGAGCCCGGTAGTCGGAAGCGTGGTACTTGAGGACCATATGGATCAGCGTGCTGGCAACGAACACCATGACGGCCGACAGCAGGATCGGGAGCCAAAGCGCACCGAACGAGACCATGGGTTGCCTCCTGTGGGTGGATCGAGCGCTCTACGGTACGGCTGGGTGCGGGGGCCGGCAAGGGAACCGGGGACGGGGAAGCCCTCATGCTACGGGGCCGCGAGGTCGGTGACGGCCCCGGCCACCCCCTCCGAGACCAGCCTGAACTGCCCGACCCAATCGGGATGGGGCGCGTCACCGCGGGCGGTGATGACGCCGACCGTGTCCAGCCCCTGGAGCACCACCACGAACTGCCCACCCTGGCCCGCCATGTACGGAATGCCACCCGGAGTGATCCACCACAGGAAGCCATAGCCGCGTCCGGTGGGCTCGGGGCCTCCGGCATCCACCTGCTTCCGCATCGCCTCGCGCAGGTAGGCCGCCGGCACCACCTGCCTCCCGTCCCAGCAGCCGCCGCGCAGCGCCAGCAGCCCCAGCTTGCCGAGCTCGCGCGTGGTGAGCATGAGACCGGCGGCGCCATCGCCGCTGCCATCGGGCTCGAGGCGGGGCCAGCGCGTCTCGTCGACGTCGATATCCAGCGGCTTCCAGAGCGTGGCGCGGGAGAACTTGAGCACGCTCTCCCTGCTCGACTCGGAGATCGCGCGGATGAGGAACTGCACCGCCTCGTTGCTGTAGCGAAACCGGGTGCCGGGCGGGGTGAGGACGCGGAGCATGAGCGGCTGTTCCTGGTACCACTGCTCGCTGAGCCCGCTGGTCATGTTGAGCAGCTGGCGCACGGTGATGGCGCGGGCGCGCCCGGCCGGCGGCGCCACCTGCGGCACCAGCTCGATCAAGGGCTGATCCAGTGAGTCGATGAGCCTGCGATCGAGCGCAATACCCACGAGATAGGACGTGACGGACTTGGTGATGGAGGCGACCGGCACCGGCTGGCCGCGACTGCCACCGTGGAAATACTCCTCCAGCGCGATCTGCCCATGGCGGATGATCATGAGACTCGTGACCCCGGGGATGCTGCGGGCCCGACCCTCCAGCGCCCTGAGTGAATCGGGATCGAATCCCACGGCCGTGGGCTCGGCGACCTGCCATTTCTTCGTGGGCCAGGTCTCGCTGCCGGTACCGCAGGCCGCCGTGGGAGGCGTCGCCTGGACGAGGAGGGCCAGGACCCCCGCTATCACCATCGTGACTCTCTCCTGACAGCTGGTTCGATCGAGCCATACGACGGCGCTGCTGCAGTCTTTCGCACATCGTCCCGCGAGAGTCGCGGGCAAAGTGCCGTGCGGCCTGCGCTGCAGGGAATTGCTCGCGCGGAACGGTGTCCCAACGCCTTGTGGCAGCGACGGTTGGAAAGGGGCTCCTCACCGATGCCGTGGTTCGCCCCGTGCAGCAGAGGTGATGGACCCCAACCAGACACACCGTGCCCCCAGCCTCGCGCAACATGCTGCAGGCCACTTCGACTCATGCGTCCCGCTGGATAACGGGGTCGCTGTCCGTCGGTGCCGGCCTGGCCACCATCCTCGCATCGGCGCACTCGTGCGGCCTCATCGGCGATGCATCGGCCTCGCGCCGCACCATGCTGGACTTCGGCGTCCACTGGGTGGGCGTCACGCCGGCGCTCGATACCCTCGAATCACTGGGCGACACCGTGCGGCTCGCCGCCGCGATCACCGACCAGCGCGGCACGGCGCTGATCGGCGCGTCGCTCACCTGGACCAGCGAGAACCCGAAGATCGCCACGGTCGACAGCACGGGCGTCGCAGTGGCGCAGGCGCCGGGGTCGACCTTCATCGTGGCGCACGTGGGCGACAAGTCGGCGCGTTCGCGGCTGGTGGTGGCCCCACGGATGGCGCGACTGGAGATCGCCGACAGTGCGGTGACGATCGGCGAAGGCTACAGCCGCCGGCTGACAGCCACGGCGCTGGACGCGCGGGGCCATGTGGCGCTGCCGGTGCCGCTCACGTGGGTGTCGTCGGACACGGCGGTGATCGTGGTGAGCGATTCGGGCGTGGTGACGGGCATCGGTGCCGGCGAGGCGGACCTCACCGCCATGCACGCCGGCGTCATTGCGACGGTGCATGCCTCGGTGTCGCCGGTGCCGGGGCGGCTGCTGTCGCTCGATGGCAGCGCGCAGTCGGCCGAAGCGGGAACCCGGCTCGGCACGCCGGCGCGGGTGCTGCTGGAATCACGGCGCGGCCGGCCGATGGCCGGTGTCAGCGTTCATTTCGTGGCGGACCGGGGCGGCAGCGCCGATCCCGCCTACGCGACGACCAACGCCGAGGGCATCGCCAGCAGCACGTGGACGCTGGGGGCCATGCCGGGGCGGCAGCGGCTGTCGGCGACATGCGCCGAACTCGACAGCGCGGCGGTGCTGATCGCGGAGGCGGAGCCGACGGCGGCCAACACGCGGGTAACGCCAGTGGGCTATCCGTGGAGCGGCGTCGCGGGGTCGGTGGTGCCGCTCAAGGTGTCGGTGCAACTCACCGATTCGACGGGCCGGCTGCTCCCGGGTGTTCCGGTGACATGGGTGGCGCTCGACAGCGGCAGCATCACCACGCTGGAGGCGAGGACCGATTCGCTGGGCGAGTCGCACGCGTCGTGGCGCCTGTCGCGCCGCGCGGGCCTGCAGCGCGCCCGGGTGCGGGTGGGCACGGGGCGGAACGTGCCGGTGGCGCCGGTGCTGGCCACGGGCATCGCCGGCCCGCCGGCACTGCTGCTGGGCGGGGACGGCAATGCGCAGAAGGGCGTCGCCGGCGAGGCGCTGCGACGGGCCATTTCGGTGGAACTGCGCGACGAGGCAGGCAACCCGGTGGAGGGGGCGGCCGTGGCCGCGTCAGTGCTGGCGGGGAAACTCGCCGACAGTGTGGCGATCACCGACTCGAACGGCGTCGCCTCGTTCCGCTGGACCCTCGGCCCCAAGGCCGGGCGGCAGCAGATGGTGGTGCGCGCGGGAGGCCTGCCTCCGCTCACCGCGACGGTGCTGGCCGCCCCGGGGTCGCCGGCCAACATCGAGTTCGTGTCACCTCCGATGAGCGGCGCGGCAGGGAAGCCGTTGTCGCGGCCGATCCGGCTCGTGATCACCGATGTCCACGGCAACCGGGTCACCGAGCGCCAGGTGACGCTGTCGGCGACGTCGGGGTCGCTGAGCCCCGCGCGGGCGATGCCGGCGCCCGACGGTTCGGTGACGGCGAAGTGGCGGCTGGGCAGCAAGCGGGGCGTGCAGGTGCTGACCGCCGAAGTGCGGGGCACCGCGGTGCGGGCGAAGACGGAGGTTACGGTGCGGTAGGACGCGCCATGGCGACGTCCTGCTCCTCAGTATTGCCGAACAGATAGGGCGCGGTGCCCACCTCGACAAATCCGCACTTTCGATAGAAAGCGTGGGCCCGGAAGTTCCGGAACCACGCCAGCAGCCACAGCGTCCGCCTGCCCCGCCGGCGCGCCTCGGCGTCGACGGCTGCCATGAGCTGCTGCGCCACGCCCGTCCCCTTCCACGCCTGGTCGACGTAGAAGCGACGTATCTGCAGCGGCGCCGGGCCGGTGACGCAGGCCGGCACCGGGTCGTCGCCGAGCAAGGCGTAGCCGATGGTGTCGCCTGCGTCGTCCTCCAGCAGCAGCGTCGTGGTCGCGGGATCGGTGAGCTCGGCGGCCTGCTGGCGCTCGCCGAAGTGTCGGTCCATGTGGACCTGGAGATCCGGGCTCGAGTCGGAACCGCTGTAGGCGTCGAAGAAGGTGCGGCGCGCCACGGTGGCCGCCAGTGCGGCGTCGGCCGGCGTGGCCAGGCGAATGGATGGCACGTCAGGCGAAGCGCTGGGCGAATGCGGCGGCGAGCTCGGGGCCGGCAGTGTCCGTGTCATGCTTGAAGTAGACCCAGGCCTCGTCCCACGGCTGGACGCCGATCTTCGCCGCCCAGGCATCGAGTTCGGCCGGAGTGTAGGACGGCTTGTGGAGGCGGAGATAGCCGTATGGCGCGGTGGCGCTGACGGCGGCCTCGGTGTCCTCGCTCTCGGCGGCGACGAGCGCCACCTCATGCTGGCGGAGCAGGGCGCGGACGTCGTCGGAGAACCAGGTGGCGTGGCGGAACTCCAGGGCCGCCTTCCAGCGCCTGGGAATGAGCGGCAGGAACGCCGCGAGGCGCTCGAGGTCGAGCTTCATGTTGGGCGGAAGCTGGAACAGCGTGGGGCCGCGCTTGTCGCCGAGCGCGTTACAGACGCGGAGGAGGTAGCCCATCATGTCGTCCGTGTCCTTGAGGCGGGCATGGTGGGTGATGCGCTGGGACGCCTTGATGCTGAACGTGAACCCGTCGGGGACGGCCGCGGCCCATTCGACGACGACGCTTTCCTTGGGCATGCGGTAGAAGGTGTTGTTGATCTCGACGGTGGGGAAACGCGCCGCGTAGTAGGGGAGCATCTCGGTCGCCGGCAGGGCCTTGGGGTAGAAGGAACCCTTCCATTCGGGGAAGGAGTAGCCGCTGGTGCCGACGTGGACGCGCATGGGGGAAGCGTAATCGGGCGCCCGGTCGATTAGGAGCGCGTGCTCCGCGGGGCCAGTCGGGCGGGGCGCCCCCTCGATGCCCGGGCGCGTCTCTGGGGCGGCTCCTTCGGCTCTCGTGCCGGCGCGGCCGAGTCCAGATCACGACAGTTCGAAGATCGGGGATGCGCTGGAGCACCGTTCGATTGCGCCGCCGCCGGGCAACAGAGCCTCCGGAGCCATCCCCATTCGACGCGCCCTGACGAGTTCGACTGAAGCGCGATGAGCGGGGTGCCCCTCCGAAAAGCCGGAGCCGCCCCAGCGCGCCGGCAGGTTCGATCCTGCGCCTGAGTCCCATCGTCCGCGCTAGTATTCCTGCATGGCCACCGCGCGTGCCATCACGGTCCCGCTTGCCGACGGATCGGTCTCGGCACTCCTGCTCGTGCCCGACACCACGGGCGCGTGCTACGTCATAGCGCACGGCGCCGGCGCGGGAATGCGCCACGCGTTCCTCGAGGGGGTGGCGGCGGCGCTCGCGGGCCGCGGCATTGCCACGCTGCGCTACCAGTTTCCCTACATGGAGCAGGGCCGCGGGCGCCCGGATACTCCCGCCGTGGCCATGGCGACGGTGCGGGCGGCAATCGGCGTCGCCGCGGCGGAGCTGCCCGGGGTGCCGCTCTTCGCGGGCGGGAAGTCGTTCGGGGGCCGCATGACCTCCGAGCTCGCGAGCCGGGAGGCACTCCCGGGCGTGCTCGGGCTCGCGTTCCTGGGATTTCCGCTGCACGCGCCCAAGAAGCCCGACGTGAAGCGCGCCACGCACCTGTACCAGGTGCCGATCCCGATGCTGTTCCTGCAGGGCACGCGGGACGACCTGGCGGAGATGGGGCGGATGCGGAGCGTGTGCGCCGATATCGGCGCGCTGGCGACGCTGCACGAAGTGGACGGCGCCGAGCACTCCTTCCACGTGCTCAAGCGCTCGGGCCGGACCGACGCGCAGGTGCTGGATGAGCTGTGCGATACAATGCGCCAATGGATGTCGCAGCACGGCGCTAACTTTCCCGCGTGACCTTCACCCCCAGTCCAACCCAGCGCGCCGCCATCGAAGCACCCGCAGGGCCAGTCCTCGTGCTGGCCGGGCCCGGCGCGGGCAAGACCTTCTGCCTCATCGAGCGGATCCGGTACTTCGTGGACATGCAGGGCATCCCACCGGCGCGAATCTGCGCGGTCACGTTCACCAATCGCGCGGCCGGCGAGATCGCGGGCCGGCTCCGGGAGGCCGTAGGCGAGCCGGCCGGAGACATTGTGGCGGGTACGATCCATTCGCTCTGCGTCGTCATTCTGCGCGAGCATGGCGAGCGGATCGGCGTGCCGAGGGGATTCGGCATCGCCGACGAGGCCTACCAGGTGCAGCTGCTCCGGCGGCTCGGGGTCTACAAGTGGGCCACGTCGCGATTGAACGACTTCAGCCGGCATCGCCTCGCGGGGGAGGAACTGCATCCCAACAGTGTGCCGCTGCTCAAGGAGTACCAGGCGTGGCTCGCCAGGCGGAACCTGCTCGACTACGACGACCTGGTCATCCGCGCGGCGCAGCTGCTGGCGCTGCCCGACGTCCGGGCCGCGATCGCGGGGCGCTGGGACGCCATCCTGGTGGACGAGTGCCAGGACCTCAACCCGGTGCAGTATGCCGTGATCAAGGCGCTCGCCGAGGGCCACCGGAACCTGTTCGCGGTGGGCGACGACGAGCAGTCGATCTTCTCGTGGGCAGGCGCGGAGCCGAGGGTGCTGCGCGACTTGATGAACGACTTCAATATCACGACGCCCATCGTCCTGGAGGAGAATCGCCGCTCGGCGCGCGCGATCTTCGAGACCGCGCGTCGCCTGCTCAAGCTCAACCCGACGCTGTTCAGGAAGGAACTGCGGGCCACCCGCGAGTCGGAATGGGGGGTGGAGACGAAGGTGTTCGACGACGACGTCGCGGAAGCGGCGTGGATCCTCGCGGACATCCTCCGGGACCGGGACGGCTCGGGGCTCCCCTGGGGCGAGTACGGCGTACTGTACCGCAAGCACGAGGTGGGATCGCGCATCGAGGGGACACTGCTGCAGGCGGGCGTGCCCTGCCGCCTCGCGGCCGGCCGGGCACTGCAGGACGACCCGGTGGTGCAGTACCTGGTGGCGGCGCTGCGGGTCATCTCCGCGCCGGGCGATCCGGTCCCCGAGGCGGAGTTCGCCGAGGTGGTGCTGCCGGAGACGCTATACCAGCGGATCCGCACCGAAGCCGAGACAAACCGCGCGGAGTTCCTCGAGTGGCTGCGCACCACGGCGCGGCGGGGACGGAAGGAGGACCCCGAGATCAAGAAGCTCCGGCGCTTCCAGCTGGCACTCGACAACCTGCATGCGCTGGGGCGGAAGCACACGACCATCAGCGGCCTGGTGGACGAACTGCTGGCGCAGCGCGTCGGGGAGTATCGGACCCTGCTGGAAGAGCGGCACGAGGAGCTCAGCGACCCGGCGGACCACCCCGAGGTGCGCGCGCTCGCGGCCGACCTGGGCACGGCGATGCACGGGCGGCGCCGGGTCTGGCTCCGGCGGTTCGGGGGCGTGGAGATCGCGCTGGCGGGCATGCTGCGCGGCGGCGGCGTCACCAGCGTGGGGTTCCTCGACGCCGGCATCGTGGCGGCGCCCGGTGACCTGGTGCTCGACCCGGACGCGATGGGTTCCCTCGGGCCAGGGCTCGCCACCTTCAAGGCACTGCAACTGGCCCACAGCCGGGAGTTGCCCGACGCCTTCCGCGACTTCGTGGCCTTCGACCTGGAGACCACGGACAAGAACGTGGACGGGTGCGAGATCGTGGAGATCGCGGGCGTGCGGGTGCGCGGGGGCGCCATCGTGGACGAGTTCCAGCGGCTGGTGCGGCCACGGGTGCCGATCGCGGCGAAGGCGTCGGCGGTCCACGGCTACACCGCCGAGACGCTACGCGGCGAGCCGTACTTCGAGGAGGTATGGCCGGCCTTCCGCGCCTTCGTCGGCGGCGACGTGCTGGTGGCGCACAACGGACACTGGTTCGACTTCCCCATCCTGCGCCGCATGGCACAGCCCCTCGGCGGCGCCGCCGACATCGCAGTTTACGACACGCTGCCGCTGGCACGGGATCTTCATCCGGGCAGCCGGCGCCTGTCGGACCTGGCGGAGGCGTTCGGGGTGCCGCTGCTCGAGGCGCATCACGCGCTCGACGATGCCCGCGCACTGGCGCTGGTATTCCTGCGGCTGGAGGAGGACAAGCTGGCTCGCGGCCGGAAGACGGCGCTGGTCAACCTGCTCGACTGGCTCGGGCTGTCGCTGGCGCTGGGTAACCTGACCACGCTGTCCGAGGAGGCCGGCATGCTGTTCCGCCTGACGCGGGCGTGGGCCCTGGGGCGCTACAGCAGCTGCCTGGACGAATACGCGGTGGAGCGGGAGCGCCCGGGCGCGGCGGGCGCGCCGACGCACGACGAGGTGATCGAGTTGCTGGGTGGGCGGACGAAGATGCTGCAGATCCGGGCCGAGAAGACCGCGCTCGATCGCTATCCCGCGGCGATGGAGCGGCTTGGTCGAATCCTGGATGCGCTTGCTGGCACGACACTGGAGGAACAGCTGCGCGAACTGCTGGAGCGGGTGGCGCTGTCACGCTCCGATGGCGAGACGGCGGAGCCCGACCGGGTCAACCTGCTCACGCTCCACGCCACGAAGGGCCTCGAGTTCAAGCGGGTCTACGTGGTGGGCGTCGAGGATGCGGAGATGCCGGGCATGCGCCAGGGCAAGGGCGTCAGCAAGGGCGCCATGGAAGAGTCGCGCCGGCTGCTCTACGTGGGGATGACGCGGGCGGAGGACCGGCTGGTGCTGACGCGGGTGCGGGAGCGGCAGGGCCTGCCCACCGGCGGGGCCCAGTTCCTGGATGAACTGGGCCTCTAGCCGGTCATGACGCCTTGCGGGCCTTCTTCTTCGGCGCCTTCGCCCCCGACGCGGCCTCGGCGTCGTCGCTGCCCCTGGCGAGGCTCGCCTTCAACGCTTCCATGAGGTCGATGATCTTGGTCGGGGCCTGCGCGGTGGGCTCCGCCGTGATCTCCTGCCCGTCCACCTTGGACTGAATGGCCTGGAGCACGCGATCACGCACCTGATCGTGATACTTCTCCGGGTGGAACTCGTCGGTGGCGGTCTGCTCGATAAGCTGCCTGGCCAGCTTGAGCTCGGTGTCCTTGACGGTCGTCTCGGGAATCGGCACCTCGGCCGCGCTCTTCAGCTCGTTGGCGTAGTGCAGCTGCTCCATGACCAGCACGCCGTCGCCCGTGGGGCGCACCAGGACGAGGTTCTGCTTGCCGCGCGCGGCATACTGTCCCAGCGCCGCGCGGCCGGTTTCCTGGAGCGCCTTGGCCAGGAGGTGGTAGGCGCGCTCGCCGCCCTTGTCGGGCCCGAGGAAGTAGGCCTTGTCGAGGTAGACGCGATCGATCTTGTCGAGGGGAACGAACTCGGCGATATCAATGGAGTTGGTGGCCTTCTCGTCGAGCGCCTTGAGTTCCTCCGGCGAGAACACGACGTACTGTCCCTTGGAGAACTCGTAGCCCTTGGCGATCTCGTCCTTCTCGACGATACGGTTGTTGTCGGCCGGCACCACATATTGCTGCTTGAGGCGGGTGCCGGTCTTCTTGTCCAGCATGTTGAACGAGATGGCGGCGGACGACTCGGCGGTGGAGAACAGGCTGACTGGAACCGAGACCAGTCCGAACGAGATCGTGGCGGAGCCAATTGAGCGTGCAGGCATGATGAGAAGTAGGCGTCCTTGCCGCAGTGCGTCAAGGCGGGGGAGGGGATCGTTGCATGCCGCGTGACCTGGAGAAGTACCGGGCCAAACGCACCGCCGACGCCACGCCGGAGCCGGCGGGGGTCGTCTCGCCGGAGCTGGGCGGGCTCTTCGTGGTGCACCAGCATGCCGCCCGCAACCTCCACTGGGACCTGCGCCTGGAGCTGGACGGGGTGCTGCTCTCGTTTGCGGTGCCCAAGGGCCCGTCACCCGACCCCGCCGACAAGCGCCTCGCGGTCCAGACCGAGGATCACCCGATCGAGTATGCCGATTTCGAGGGCGTGATCCCGGCGGGGAACTACGGGGCGGGGTCGATGATCGTGTGGGACAAGGGAAAGTGGGTCCCGCACGGTGACCCGCGGGCGGGCCTGGAAAAGGGCAAGCTCCTCTTCGAGCTCAGGGGCTACAAGCTCAAGGGGATGTGGACGCTGGTGAAGCTCAAGAAGGGCGAGAAGGAGTGGCTCCTCATCAAGGAGCGCGACGGGTATGTGGAGAAGGGCGGCACCTTCCCGCCAGAGTCGGTGCTGTCGGGGTTGTCGGTGGAGCGGCTCCGCGACAGCGCCGAGGTGGTTGCGGCGGTGGCGGGCGAGCTGGAGCGGCGGAAGGTGCGCAAGGCGGACCTTCGCGCGGAGGACGTGAAGCTCATGCTGTGCGAGCCGCGCGATGACGCGTTCACCAAGCCCGGCTGGCTGTTCGAACTCAAGCTCGACGGATGGCGTGTGCTCGCGGAGCGGCGCGGCACGGATGCACGACTGCTGTCGCGCAACGGGAACGACCTCTCGGCCTCCTTTCCCGAGGTGCTACGGTCGCTGCGCGCGCTGCCGATGACGAACGCGCTCATCGACGGCGAGGTGGTGACACTGGACGACAAGGGCCATCCCAACTTCCAGCGGTTGCAGCAACGCGCGCGGCTGCGCCGGCCGATCGACATCCGCCGCGCCGCGGTCGAGTCTCCGGCGACCCTGTACGCCTTCGACCTGCCCGCGCTCGACGGGTACGACCTGCGCACACTGCCGCTGGTGGAGCGGAAGGCGCTGCTGGCGCGGGTGGTGCCACCGGCGGGTCCGCTCCGGTACCTCGATCACATCGACACGCAGGGCGAGGCGTTCTTCGCGCAGGTGGAGCGTATGGGCCTGGAAGGGATCATCGCGAAGAAGGCCGAGAGCCTGTACAAGGGCGGGCGCACGCCGGCGTGGGTCAAGATCAAGGCGGCACGCAGCGACGATTTCGTGGTGGTGGGTTTCACGGCACCCAAGGGGAGCCGCGCCGGATTCGGGGCGCTGCACCTGGCGCAGTACATGGGCCGGGAGCTGGTGTACGCCGGCCGCGCCGGCAGCGGGTTCGACGACCAGCAACTGGGCGACGTGAGGCAGCAGCTCGAGGGCATGGCGCGGAAGACGCCGCCGTGCCTGCCGCCGCGTGATCCGCGCACGCTGGACGGGCCGGCCGACGCGCCGCGGCAGGGAAAGGTCCGGGCCCAGGACTTCGCCATGACGGTCACCGATTTCGAGGCGACCACGTGGGTGGAGCCGGTGCTGGTTGCCGAGGTGCGGTTCACCGAGTGGACCAACGAGGGGCTGCTGCGGCACCCGGTATTCCTCCGGTTCCGGGACGACAAGAAGCCGGAGGAGTGCACGAGGCAGGAGAGCGCAAGAGGCGCGGAGGAGGACATGAGCGCAAAGGACGCGAAGGGCGCAAAGGGCGGGGAGGAGGACGTGCCGAGGGAAGTGCCGTTCTCCAACCTGAAGAAAGTCTTCTGGCCGAAGGAGAAGTACACCAAAGGCCATCTTATCGAGTATTACAGAATGGTCGCCCCCGCCCTTCTTCCGTACCTTCGCGATCGACCACTGGTCCTCACCCGCTACCCGGACGGCATCGAGGGGAAGTCGTTCTTCCAGAAGGACGCGCCCGACTTCATCCCGGAGTGGGTGCGGACGGTACGGCAGTGGAGCGAGGACCCGGAGCGGGAGATCGACTACATCGTGTGCGACGACGTGGAGTCGCTGCTGTACGTGATCAACCTGGGGTCGATCCCGCTGCACATGTGGGGAAGCCGGGTGGCGGCGCTGGAGCGCCCGGACTGGTGCATCCTCGACCTGGACCCGAAGGGCGCGCCGTTCACCGACGTGGTGAAGGTGGCGCACGCGATCCACGCGCGGTGCGACGGCATCGAGCTGCCGCACTACATCAAGACCACGGGCTCGAGCGGGCTGCACGTGATGATCCCGCTGGGGCAGCAGCTGACCTACGACCAGTGCCGGTCGTTCGGCGAGCTGCTGGCGCGGCTCATCGTGGCGGAGCTGCCGGCGATCGCGACGATCACGCGGCAGGTGGAGCGTCGTGAGGGGAAGGTGTACGTGGACTACCTGCAGAACGGGCGGGGCAAGACCATCGTGACGCCCTACAGCGTGCGCCCGCTGCCGGGGGCGCCGGTGTCGGCGCCCCTCGAGTGGAGGGAGGTAACGCCGAGGCTCGACCCGCAGAAGTACACCATCGCGAACATGGGGGCGCGGCTCAAGAAGCTGAAGGCGGACCCGATGCTGCCGGTGCTGACGCAGGCACCGGACATCGTGAAGGCAATCTCCCGGCTGTCATAGCGCGGTTGGGTGGGCGCGGGTGACCGGTGGTCCCGCTCTCGACCACCCGCTGCGGCCTGGAATACGTCCGCAATGCCAAGCCTCTACATCCGTGCCGCCGTAGATGGTGGTCTCGGGGGCCCACCCCAGCCTACGCTTCTCTACTCATCCTCCTGCCTTAGCGCCACCACCGCCGCGCGGACGCGGTCGGCGAGGGTGCGCTCTTCCCGCAACTGATCGATGACGGCCTCGGCCTGCTTCATGTGAAGCGAGAGGCTGCCGGCCTTTTCCAGCGCCTGATCGAGCACGGCCCGCTGCGAGTGCAGCGTCTCCAGGCTGGCGCGCAGGTCGAGGGTCATCGCCTCAGCGCGTGACAGGCGCTGTTCCGCGCGCTCCACCTGCTGGCGCCGCTGCTCCAGGGCTTCCACCGCGCCGGTGGCCTGGCGCAGCTGGGCCTGGGTGTCGATCACGACGCGGGCGGTCTCTTCCACCTCGCGGCGGGCATCGGCGATGGAGCGCGCGGCGGCGAGGGTCTGGGCCGCCTCGGCGTGGACCTGGCGCACCTCGCGCTGGAGGGTGTCCACCGCCTCCTGCCGGCTCAGCACCGCCTCGGTGGCACGGGTCATCTCCCGTTCCGCCACCTGCCAGCGCGTGAGATGCTCCTCGAACTGCCGCAATTGGTCCTGCACCAGGTTGAGCGCGATGCCGCGCTCGCCCAGGTCGGCGCTGGAGCGCTCCAGCTCGCGGACGCGTTCCTCGGCGCTGGCGAGCGACGCCGTGAGCACCCGCACCACTTCCTCCAGCCGCTCGGCGCTGTCGGCGCCCTCGCGGCGGAGCTCCGCGGCGCGCGCCAGCTGCTCCATGGCGCGCTCCAGCCCGCCCTCGCGACGCGAGAGCTCGTCTTCCAGCTGCCGGAGGCGCTCCTTCAACTCGTCGGCCACCCGCGCCTTTCCGCCCAGCCCGTCAAAGGCCTCGGCGAGGGTCGCCATGCGCCGGTCGGCGTCACCGACCCAGTTGGCGACCTCGGCGATGCGGTCGGCGACGCGATCGGCGTCGTCGGCCCGGCCGGCCACGGTGTTGAAGCGCTGCTCGGCGCCGTCCATGCGCGCCGCGAGCGCCGCGGTGCGCTCGTTGAGCTCGAATCCGAGCGCGTGCAGGTTGGCCACGCGCTGGCTCAGGTCGTCGAGCTGGGACACCCGCGCGTCGGCCATGTCGAGCGACGAGGTGACGCGATCGACGTCTTTCCGCACCCGTTCGACCAGCGGCTCGAGCGCCAGCAGCTCGGTGACCTGGCCCTTGAGCGCGCGGGTGGACTCGTCGCTGCGCGAGAGCCACTTCTCGGTATCGCCCTGCGACTCGCGGAGGCGGGCCAGTTCCTGCTGGGCGCGGCCCACTTCCTCGAGGGCGTCGCGTACGGCCTCTTCCGAGCCGCGGAGCACGCCCAGGTCGCGCATGGCGGTCTCGACCGCGGGCCGCGCGTCCTCGAGCTTCTGCACCCGCAGGCCCAGCCCGGCGAGCAACTGCTCGAGCCGGGCCGCCTCGGCCTGCAGCAGGCGGGCACGCTCCGCCTTCTCGCCCAGCAGCTTGAACTCGGCGGTGAGCCCAGAGACCTGGGCATAGAGGTGCTGGGTCTGCCCGTGCAGGCCGACGATGTGCCGGCCCGACTCGTTGAGCACCTGGAGCTTCGACTCGTATTCGCGAACCTCGGCGCGGATCTCGGCGATGCGCTCCGCGAGGGAGTCCATGCCGCGGCGCTCCTGCTCCACCAGCGACACGCTGCGATCCATGTCGCCACGGAGCACGTTGAGCGCCTCGCGCAGGACGGCCTCCTCGGCGCCGAGGCCCGCGTGGCGCGCGCTGAGCGACTCGGTTTCGCTGGAGACGCGGCGCTGGGTCTCGTCGGCGCCGTTGACCCGTACCTCGAGCTCGCGCAGGAGCCGGAGCAGCTCGTCCTGGCGACGGAACCCGGCCTCGAGCTGGGGGAGCATGCCGAAGAGGTGAGCGACCTGGCCGCTGGTCCGGTCGATCAGGTCACGCTGCTGCTCCAGGGCCGCGAGCTTCTGCGTGGTCTGCTCGGCGAGAGCGCGGAGCACGCCGATCTGGTGCTGCACCTCGGGGACGCGCTCGCTCTGCTCCCGGAGGGCGCTCACGATGCCGGTGGCCTCGCCGGTGCGCTCCTCGACGGCGGCGAGCTTCGCGTCGGCGCTGGTCCAGGCCTCGTCGAAGCCATTGAGCCGCAGCATGGCACGTTCGAGGGTGGGCGACAGGGCGTCGATGGCGCGGAGCTGCTGCTCCAGGGTGGCCACCCGCTCGCCGAGCACGGCGGCCATGGCGGCGCTGTCCCCGGACTGGGCGGCCTGCAGCTCGCCGGCGGCCGATTCGGCGCGGGCCACGAGCGTCTCGAGGCTGCTGCGCTCACGCTGGATGGCAGTGAGCACCGTACGGATCTCGCCGGGGGTGGGCCCGGGCTCCTGGCGCTTGAGGCCCTTGAGGAAGGTCATCGGGGGAAGCTCCTTCGGCGTGACGCCCGGCGCAGCGGCGGATCAAACGGCGGATATGACCGCACTCGTCGCAATGCACGTGCCTTATGCAATGCCCCGATGACGACAGCGGCGACCTTCTTTACAGCAGGGGACAAGATGTGATGCGGGCGGGAGATGGGGCGCTTCGTCGCGACGATTGCGCGGGTGCCCGGTGCATGGGGCTGCGCGCTTGCGCTGGCGCATCGCGGCGGGTCTCGCAATCGGGCAGCGTGCCGATTGCTGCACAGCCGCGCGGCACGGATCCGGCAGCGAATCGGCGGCATGACTGCCATCTCACGCCGGGACCCCGCGATGCGCCACGCCAGCCGTGCCCTCGCCGTGGCGCTATGCCTGACCGCGCTCGCCGGGTGCCGCGGGTCGGAGGCGGCGGGCAACGAACCGCCTCCAGGCGGCAACCCGCCCCCGACGCTACCCCCGGCCAACCCGCCGGGCACGCCTGACCTGGGTACCAACGCGAGCCTCAACGGGAAGACCCCGTTCCCGGCGGACAACGCCTGGAACGTGCGGATCGACACGGCGCAGGTGGATCCCAATTCGGACGCGCTGATCGCGAGCATCGGGCTCACGACCAGCCTGCACCCCGACTGGGGCACGACGGAGGTGGATTACGGGATCCCGTACGTGGTGGTGGCGGGGAACACGCCCAAGGTCAGCGTCACCTTCGACTACGCCGACGAGAGCGACGCGGGCCCGTACCCGATCCCGGCGAGCCCGCCGATCGAGGGTGGGGCCGGAAGCAGCGGTGACCGGCACATCCTGATGATCGACCGGGACAACTGGATCCTGTACGAGCTCTACGCAGCGTATCCGCCGGCATCGGCGGGCCAGCCGTGGACGGCGGGGTCGGGGGCGATCTACGACCTCAACTCGAATGCGTTGCGACCCGAAGGGTGGACCTCAGCGGACGCGGCGGGGCTGCCGATCTTCCCCGGGCTGGTGCGATACGACGAGGTGGCGGCGGGCCAGATCCGGCATGCGCTGCGCTTCACGGTCCGGAACAGCCGCCGAGCCTACGTGTACCCGGCCCGGCACTGGGCCAGCAGCAACACGAGCGCCGATCTGCCACCGATGGGGATGCGGGTGCGGCTCAAAGAGGGCTTCGATCTCAGCGGCCTCCCGGCGCATGCGCAGGTGGTGCTGCAGGCGATGAAGACCTACGGCATGATCGTGGCCGACAACGGCTCCAACTGGTACGTAAGCGGCGTGTCGGACACCCGCTGGGACCCGGCGATCTTCGACGCCTTCCGCAACGTGCACGGCAGCGACTTCGAGGTGGTGAAGATGGGTACGGTGGTGGTGCCGTAGTACACCCATCAGAACTCGTTCCCGAAATTGAGGCCACCCGCTTCCATGGTCGCGGCCCCGACGACGGCGAGGCCGACAGCGGCGATGACTACACTCAGCGCCACGGTCTTGCCGGCACTGGTACCCCGGACCTGAACCGCTTTGACCTCGCTCAGTGGAATGCCGAGCTCCTTCCTGGCGTCATCCGTGATCCCGAAGAGGGTATCGCCCGACACACGCGGCGCAGTCACCTGCAACATCCCCGGGTGGGAAGTCGTTGCAATGCGGATGCTGCGCCCGGATACGGACGACGGTACCGCCGATCCATTGGGCTGGGAGACCCAGGTCGTATCAGGACGCTGGAGTTCGGGATGGGCGGCCAGCACGGCTTCCGCGCCCTGTTGCTGGGTCTTCCAGCTGGTGCAACCGGTGGCAGCGGGCAGGTAGGCCAGGAGCAGCAAGGCGGCGGTGCGGCGATGGGTGAGGTGACTGGACATGGCATGGCTCCGTTGAGGATGGGCGCATGATGCCACAGGGCGGTCAAGTGCCCGTCAAGAGGCGCGGAACCTTCCGCAGCGACCGCCCGTAGGGCTGACATCCCATCAGTCCAACCCGGAGGCCCGATGCGCAGCGCCCGTACCGCCGTCCTGTCTGCCAGCCTGTCCATCCTTCTTGCCCTCGTTGCCCAGTCCACTCCGCTCGCCGCGCAAGCGTTCTTCCTGACGGTCCCGGTCGCGAGCCAGCGCGCGTCAGTGACACAGACGATCGGCCTGACAGACATCTCGATGAATTACGGCCGGCCGGGCGTCGCCGGCCGGAAGATCTGGGGCGGGCTGGTGCCCTACGACTCGGTGTGGCGGGCAGGGGCCAACGTCAACACGGTGCTCGCGTTCACATCGCCCGTCACCATCGGCGGGAAGCAACTGCCCGCGGGGCGGTACGGTGTGTTCATGATCCCGACGCCGCAGCAATGGACGGTGATCCTGAGCCGGGAAGCGAACGCGTGGGGGCACTTCAGCTACAACGAGGCGGAGGACGTGCTCCGGTTTACGGTCACTCCGGTGGCGGGTGAGATGACCGAGTGGCTGGAATACACCTTCGATGACCCGAAGGCCGACGCGGTGACGGTGACGCTGCGCTGGGAGAAGCTCGCGGTGCCGTTCGTCGTGTCGTTGAACAGCACGCAGGTGGTGATGGACAGCCTGCAGCAGCAACTGCGTGGCCTGCCCAAGTTCTTCCCTGCCGCCTGGGGCCAGGCTGCCATGTGGGCGATGCAGCACGACCAGCTGGCCACGGCGAGCGCGTGGGCGGACACCGCCATCGGGCTGGGGGCCACGTATCAGACCCTGATGCTCAAGTCACGGATCCTGGCGAGGGAAGGGAACCAGGCGGGAGCCGATTCACTTCGGACACGCGCGCTGGCGGTCGCCACCGAGGCCGACATGAATGCCTACGGCTACCAGCTGCTCCAGCAGGGCAAGAAGGATGAGGCGCTGGCGGTGTTCATCAAGAACACCAAGACCTATCCGCAGTCATGGAACACCTGGGACAGCCTGGCCGAGTGCTATGGCGTAATGGGGAACAAGAAGCTGGCGATCGCGAACTACCAGAAGGCACTGGCGATGGTGGGCGATCCGGGACAGAAGCGGAGGATCGAGACCGCGATCGCGGCGCTGAACAAGTCGTGAGGGCGATGCGGTGAACAGTGAACGGTAAACGGTAGGCGGGAACAGGTAGCGCGGAACGGGACGTATCTTTGGGGTAACCCTTCTCCTGGATACGGCATGCGTCGCACCTTCCTCATGGCCGCCGCCACGCTCGTGGCGGCGGCTCCCGTCCCGGCCCAGGCCCCTGCGGCGGCACCGAAGCGAGTCCTCATTCTCGCCGGGCACCTCATCGACGGCACCAGCGACAAGGCGCGGGACAACCAGGCCATCCTGATCGAGGGCGATAGCATCGTGGCGGTGGGCCCGCGCGCCGAGGTCGAGTCGCGCGCGGGCGGCGCCGAGCGGATCGACCTCGGCACGATGACGGTGCTGCCGGGGCTCATCGACAACCACACCCACATCCTGCTCCAGGGCGACATCACGGCGCAGGACTACGACGACCAGCTGCTCAAGGAGTCCATTCCTTACCGCACCATCCGGGCGACGATGGCCGTGCGCACAGCGCTCGAGAACGGCTTCACGGCGCTGCGTGACCTCGAGACCGAGGGCGCGATGTACGCCGACGTGGACGTGAAGCGGGCCATCAACCGGGGCGTGATCCCGGGGCCGCGGATGTTCGTGTCCACGCGCGCGCTCGCGCCCACCGGGATGTATCCGCTGCTGGGCTATTCGTGGGAGCTGCGGATGCCGCAGGGCGTGCAGATCACCGATGGTCCGGAAGACCTGCGGAAGGCAGTACGGGAGCAGGTGGGGAACGGGGCGGACTGGATCAAGTTCTACGCCGACCGGCGCTACTTCATCGCGCCCGACGGCCGGCTGCGCAGCTGGGTCAACTACACCGACGCGGAAATGCAGGCGATCGTGCAGGAGGCGCACCGGCTGGGGAAGAAGGTGGCAGCGCACGCGATCGGGTGGGACGGCATTGACGCGGCGCTGCGCGCGGGTGTCAACAGCATCGAGCATGGGGACGGCCTCACGCCCGACCTGGTGGACCGGATGAAGTCACAGCAGGTGTACTGGTGCCCGACGATCTATGTGGGTGCGTACGTGGCCGAGGGCCGCGGGGGGATCTGGCCGCGCATGGTGGAAATCGAGAAGGCCAACTTCGGCGAGGCGGTGAAGCGCGGACTGCTGCCATTCATCGCTTATGGCACCGATGCCGGCGGCTACGCCTGGAGCGAGAACCAGGCGAAGGAGTTCGCCTATATGGTGCGCTACGGGATGACGCCGATGCAGGCGATCACGTCGGCGACGGCGACCGGGGCGCGGCTGCTCGATCAGCCGCGGCTGGGCCGAATCATGCCGGGGAAGCTCGCGGACATCGTGGCCGTGAGGGGGGACCCACTTTCCGACATCACGGAACTGGAGAGGGTCGGGTTCGTGATGAAAGGGGGAACGGTCTACAAGGGGGTGAGCGGCGAGCGGTGAGTGGGAACCGAGACTGCGTGAGGGGTGAGGGGGACCGGCTACGTCACCGGTCGCCCCTTCCCTCGCTCGCGCTAGAAGCGGAAGCCGAACACGAACGGCACGTAGCCCGACGACTCGCCGGCGACCCACACCTGCTGGTAGGTCACCTCGACGAAGATGCGCCGGGAATTGAGGCCGCCGCCAATGCGGGCGCCATAGAGCGGGTCGCGCGCATAGCCGGTGAATCCGGGAGGCGGTGAGGTGTTGCGCACGCCCCCGACGCCCCCGATGAGGCCGTACGGGGCGATGAAGCCCGGAATGCGCTTCCCGACCAGCATGTCGAGGGTACCGGTGACGTCGTAGAAATTCGCGTCGCTGCTGCTCGCCGACCAGTAGTTCCCCGCACCGCCCAGGCGCATCTGCGTCATGTTGCCGACGCCGGCGGCATATGCCAGCATGCCGCTGTAGCCGATGTCAGTGACCGTGCCCATGTCGCCGGTGGGCGCCGACCCGCCGCCACCCACATACCAGTGCGAGAATTTCGCGGGCTTCTTCTCCGCGGTGCTCTTGTTCGCCTTGGCGGGCTGGGTGGCCGCGGCCGCAGCAGGCGGGGGCTCGAGGCCGTCCACCACCGGTGCGGTGACGACCGGATTGGGTGGGAGTGGAGCGGACGGTGCAGGAGCGGACACTGCAACAGCGGGCGGAGCAACAACGGGCGGAGCAGCAACGGACGGCGCGGCGACGGACGGAGCAGGAGTGGACGGAGTGACCGTCGCGGGCGCAGGCTTGGGCGCGGGTGCCGCCGCCTGGACCGCCGGTGTCGTCGGTGCCTTTACGATGCTGTCGATCCACACGGTCTTGAGCA
>JAGGAG010000052.1 GCA_017889745.1 Gemmatimonadota bacterium
CGCACGAGATAGGCGAGCGGGAGGATGACGGGCGTGCCGACCAGGATGAACCGCAGGGTGGCGGGCGCGTGCACCGAGAAGGCGGTGGCAAGGGCGATCGCGAAGACGGTTCCCGGTACCGCCCAGGGAAGCGCCACGAGCCATTCGAGAAGCCGCGCGGTGGGCACCCGCCGCCGCACGACGAGGGCACCGACCGCGAGCCCGATCACCACGGCGCCCGCCGTCGCGACGACCGCCATCCAGAGACTCGTCAGCAGCGGACCCGCCCGCACCGGGTCACTCACGAGTACCGCATAGTTGGCGAGTGTGTACGCGGGTGGCAGCGCCTCGTTGGTCCAGGTACCGAGCGGCACGAGCGACACCAGCAGCAGCGTGCCGTGAGGCAGCAGCAGGAAGGCCGCGAGCAGCCACGCCATGGCCGAGAGCGCGCCGCGCGCGCGCCGCGAGGCGATGGGGCGCGCGGCGGGCGGTGCTCCCTTGGAACCGCCGATGAGCCCTTCGGCGTCGACCCAGCGCACCAGCACGAGGCCCACCACCGCGATCGCGGTGAGCGCCAGCGTCTCCACCATGGCGAGGCGATCATCACCGTTGAGCCGGGTGCTGACGATCTGGGTCGTCATGACCCGGAAACCGCCGCCGAACAGGTAGGGCGCGCTGAACGAGGCGAGTGACGAGAGAAAGACGAGCAACGCCGCTCCCGCGAGCGCGGGGCGGAGCAGCGGCAGCACCACGCGGGTAAACGTGCGCCAGCGGGTGGCGCCGAGGCTCTCTGCCGCCTCGTACGCGGAGGCGTCGATGCCTCGCAGGCCCGCACGGACGAAGAGGTAGAAATACACGTACATCGAGTACGCATGAACGAAGAGGATCGCGCCGGCCCCCTGCAGGCGCCACGGCGGATCGATGCTTCCGGTAACCTGCTGCACGAGGCGCGCGGCGAACCCGGTCTCGCCCCAGAGGAACAGGAAGGACAGCACCCCAACGAGGGGCGGCAGCACGGCAGGAAGAGCGACGAGCTGGGCCAGCACGCGGCGTCCGGGAAACTCATAGCGCGTGAAGAGGACCGCGAGCGGCACGCCAATGCCGGCCGCGAGCACCACCGTCGCGAGGGAGATCCAGACGCTGCCCCAGAGGGCCTGCCACTCGTTGTGACGCGCCAGGAAATCGCGGAACCCGTCCAGGGTGAATCCCCGGACGCCACGAACGGCATCGACGGCCACGATGCCGATGGGGTACACGACCAGCCAGGTGAGCAGTAGTGCGAGCAGCACCCCGGACAGTACGGCGCCCCGCCCGCGGCGATTCAACGGGCTTCCGGCGCGAAGAGGTGCATCCCGCCCTGCCCGCGCCGGCTTGGCAACACGCCGACCGACTCGCCGACGTGCGCCGAACCCAGCGGCGCGGCCACCTCGACCTCGTGGCCCAGGGCCAGGCGCACGCCAAAGAGGGACGAGGCACCGGCAAAGCGCAGGGAGGTGATCACGCCCTGCGCCGCGCCATCGGTGCCGGTCGCGAACCGCAGCGCCTCCGGGCGGGCATAGAGCGTGGCGGGACCCTGCCCCTCGCGCCCGGTCTCCTGCTCCGGCGTGAGGGTCCAGAGCCCGCCCCCTGGCAGCCGGAGGCGGAGAACCCCGGTGACGCCCCGCTCGACGATGACCGGCACCGGGCTCGCGCGCCCGATGAACGTGGCCACGAACGGCGTTGCCGGCCGGCCGTAAAGCTCCGCCGGCGTGCCCAGCTGCTCCAGCCGGCCGGCCCGCAGCAGCGCCACGCGGTCGCCCAGTTCAAACGCCTCGTCCTGCTCGTGCGTCACCAGGACCGTCGTGATCCCGATGCGCCGGATCACCTCGCGCAGCTCCCGGCGGGTCCTCTCGCGCAGGGTCGGATCGAGGTTGGAAAGCGGCTCATCGAGCAGGAGCACGCGCGGCTCGGGAGCGAGGGCCCTCGCCAGCGCCACTCGCTGCTGCTGGCCGCCGGACAACTCGCCAATGCGACGGCGCTCGAGCCCGGTCAGGTCCACCTGCTCGAGGGCCTCACTCACCCGGCGTGTGATGTCTCGCGCCGGGGCGCCGATAGCCTCGAGCCCGAACGCGACATTCTGCCCCACGTCGAGGTGCGGGAAGAGGGCGTAGTGCTGAAACACCATGCCGAAGCGCCGCCGCGCGGCCGGAAGCGCCGTCACGTCGACGCTCTCGACGAGTACGCGGCCCGAGTCGGGCCGCTCGAACCCGGCCAGCAGCCGGAGCGCCGTGGTCTTGCCGCTGCCGCTGGGACCGAGCAGGGCCAGTACCTCGCCCCGCTCGAGCGACAGGCAGAGTTCATCCACGGCGAGGAGAGCGCCGAAGCGCCGGGTGAGCCGGTCGAGCACCAGGAAGGTGTCGGACGTCACCGGCGCCGCGCCTCCATCCGCCGCCCGGTGCCCCGCACATGCTGGTCCCAGTAGGCCATCCACGCGCTGCCGTCGCGCGCGAGCAGCGCCCAGTCCACCGGTGCCACCTTCATGTCACGCATCACGGTGTCGAGCCAGGCCGGAATCTCGTCGCGCTCCAGGTCCATGCGCGCAGGAATGCGGAAGACCATGTTCGCCGCCAGCACCTGCGCCTCCGTGCCGCCGACGAAATCGATGAACGCCCTTGCCGCATCGGGATGCCGGCTGCCGCGCACCAATCCGATCGCATCCTCGATGACCACGGTACCGCTCGAGGGGAAGACGTAGCCGAAGGGCATCCCCTTCGAGCGGCTGATGAGGATGTCGGGGAGGTCCCAGAGGGTCACCAGCCCTTCCCGTCGCGCCAGCTTCGCATCGAGAATCGCAGGATTGAGCGCATAGGCGCGGGTCTGGGCGTCGAGCCGTCGCAGCCACATCATGCCCTGCGTCGTGTCGCCGGTGGCATTGATGCTCCGCTCGATGACGAGGCCCCAGATGGCGCGCATGGTGCCGCTCGCCATGGGGTCGCGGATCAGGACCTCATCGTGCCAGCGCGGGTCCAGCACGTCGTCCCAGTCCTTCGGTGCCTCGTCCGTCGTCACCGCGTTGCTGTTGTAGGCGATCACCGCCGGGGTCCGGTACACGCCGAAGTAGAGGTCCTCGGGACCCCACGCGCGCCGGTCGATGTGGTCGGCCCATTCCGGACGATAGGGCTGGAGCAGCGAGTCCTGCACGCCGCGATCGAAGATCGTCGTGGGGCCGCCGAACCAGACATCGGCCTGCGGATTGACCCGCTCAAAGCGGAGCCGGTCGAGGATCTCCTGGCTGCCGAGGTCGAGCCAGCGGATGTCGATGTCGGGCCGCTCGCGCTCGAACGCGCGCTCGAGCAGCAGCAGCTGGTCCCGGCCGTGGGGCGAGTACACCAGGACGGGCGTGCGGGAGTCTTTGCGGCAAGCGAAGAGTGCCAGAAGCAGCAACAGCGTGAACGGTGAACGGTGAACAGTGAACGGCAACAGCCGTTCGACCAGTCCTCCCCGTTCACCGCTCACTGCCTACCGCTCACGCTGTTCAGGGCCAGCAGGTTCGCAAACAGCCGATACGCCCCCGGCACACCCGCCGGCAACTGCCGGAAGAAACTCAGCCCGGTGTACACCCACGTTCCTTTCCCCACCTTTGCGATCAGGAGGCCGCCCTCGAGCGAGGCCTCACCGGCATCGTGCATCTCGAGCACCGTGTGATACTCCGGCGCCCAGGCCCGCGCGAAATAGAGACCCCGTTCCTGCACCCAGCCATCCCAGTCGGCGGGGCCCAGCCGGTTGGGTGCGCGGAGGACCCGCGCACTGGTGTCGATGACCGTGACCACGGCGTTCTCGTCGGTGACGCGGTCATGGCCGCCGAGCAGGGCCGGCACCGGCGCTCCGGTGGCAGGCTGCGCGGTGGTCACCGCGCGATCGGCCGAGCCCGGCGGACGGCTCGCGACGAAGAGCGGGTACGGCGCATAGTTGCCGAAGAAGAAGCCGTATTGCTGGTACTGCACGATCACGAGCCCGCCACCGCGCGCGTACTCCAGCAGGCGGCCATTCTGGCTTGCGAGGGCCGAATCGGTCTCGTACGCGCGCGGCCCCACGACGATTGCGTCAAAGCGCGACAGGTCGGCGCTGCCGGGCAGGAGCCCATCGATAACCTCGAGCGGCAGACCGGCCGCCACCAGCGCTTCCGGCACCAGGTCGGCCGCGCCGCGGATATACCCTATCCGCTTCACTGCCGGCAATGCCAGATCGAGGGCCGTGACCCGCGTCCTCGCGGGCGTGAGATAGCTGCGCGGCCTGATGTAGGGATAGCTGATGGTGACCCGGCCCTGCTCGTACCGGTTGGCCTGCGCATCCTCGGCCACGGCGCTCACGGCGTACGTCCCGGCGGGCAACCGCCCCGGCGCACGCACGCTGAAGCGCACGTCGAGCTGCTGGCCCGGGCGCGTCAACATGAACCGCTGGGGTGCAGCAGCGGGCCACCCCGGGGGCAACTGAAGGCGCACGGTGCCGCTCGTCGTGTCGTTCGCGCCGTGCTGCAAGCTGACGGTAAAGGTCCGCGGAGTAGCGTCGCTCAGGCGCCAAGGCAGTTCCCCCGGCGTGAGTTTCACGTCCACGCGCGGTACGACGTCGAACGGCTCGCGGACCTCGCCGCGCGCCTGGTCATTCCACCGATAGCTGCCTTCGCGCCACATCCACGCCGCGGGCAGCGGGGCGGTGACGAGTCCGGCGATGACCCCCGGCGCCTCGAAAGGAAGCCCCCTGTCCTGGGGGGTCGCGGCCGACCAGTCATACAGGTTGCCGGGCGGCGATGCGCGGATGAAATAGGGCTGCGTGAGCGGCTGGCCGGGAGCGACGCGCCCGGCGTAGCGCCACTCCAGCCCGGTCCGGGTTCCTGCCGGGAGGCGCCGCACCTGGGGTCTGATCCGCGACGGGTCGAGCGGTGCCGACAGAAAGACGGGCGGTAACTGGCCGAGCGGCACACCCACGGCCTCGACCACAAGCTCCATGGAATCGCCCGGCGCGGCGCGCGCGACACTTGAGCGAACGTCGAGGAGTGTCCCCGTCGCGGCCTGCCACGCCTCAGCGAGGTGACGAAGCTGGTCCGTCACCTCGACCACGCCGCGACCCGGTGACCAGGGCGTACCCGCCAGCGGCGTGAGGATGCCTGCAGCGCGCAGCAGCCGGGCAGGCGTCAGGGAGTCCGGAGACGGTCCCCGGCGCAGCGTGTCGATCAACCCGCGGCGAATCGTGTCGATCAGCGCCGTGTAGAGCTGCGGACGCAGACCGCCGGGAACGGAAATCCCGCTCATCGTGGTATCCACGCCAGCCCACAGCCCGAATGCCCCCCTCCCGGTCCGATCGCTGACGAGGGCCAGCCGCACGACGCTCGTCCCGATGGTCTGCAACTGTCCCATGTCCTGCGAGCGATGGAGGCTCCGGCTGGCCATCGCGATCTGGTGGAGGGTCTTTCCCACCGCCGTATCGATTCGTGCGCCATCGAGCGTGAGCGTGGTGGCTGCAGTATCGAACCGGGTGCTGCGATACAGCTTGACCGCCACCCAGGCGGACAGCCCCTCTTCGGTCAGCAGTTCAGGAAAGGCGTCCGCATTGCCGGCCGCCTTGAATGCTTCCAAGGCCGCCCATCCCGCTGCCTGGTGCTGGCCATGGCCATCCCTGGGCGTGCCGCTGAAGATCGAGACGATGATCTGCGGCCGGAACCGGCGCACGATGCGCACGACGTCCTTCAGGATCGTGTCGCGGGGCCAGTGGGCCCAGGTATCGTCGAGATTCTTGGAAAACCCGAAATCGTACGCGCGGGTGAAATACTGCCCCGCGCCATCGAGCCGCCGCGCGGCAAGGAGCTCCTCGGTGCGGAGCAGTCCCAGTGCCTCGCCCAGTTCGGAGCCGACCAGGTTCTGCCCGCCCTCTCCCCGGTTGAGGGAGAGGTAGGCTGCCTCGGCGCCTTCGCTGCGGGTAAGGATGGTGAGCAGCTCGGTGTCTTCATCGTCCGGGTGCGCCCCGATCACGAGCACACGCTTGTAATGGCCGAGGAACCGGAGCGCCTGATCGCGCGCAACCGCGCCGCCGCTCGACGGGGGCCCCAACTGGGCCTCCAGCACGACCGGCGCAGTGCACAGTACGACACCGATGAGGCAGCGGACCAGGTGGCGCAAACATCCTCGCACGAGGCGGAGCGCCGGGAAGCTAACGGGAACGGACGAAGGGCGTAGAGGCTTCAGGCGACCGGTGCGGCGCCGAGCGGCGTATGCCGCATCGACTCCCGCAGTTCGGGATGATGACGCCAGAGGTAGAATCCGATGGCGATCGCGGCCAGCGTGTTGGCGATGAGTACGCTGGAGAGCGGAAACAAGGATCGCGTCTCCTCACGGAATACCAGCAGTACCACGCAGAAGAAGAGCTCGAACGCGAGGAACACCTGCAGGAGCGCGTAGCGGACGAAGTGATTCTTGACGGACCAGCGGACGAGGTGCGCCAGGCCCATCCCCAGAAGGAGGAACACGAATACGTGGGCGGCGGTGTAGAGGATGATCCCGGTGAAATCGAGTCGGTCAACGTCGGGCGCCGACTTGCCCATGAGGAGCACCTGGCCCAGGACGCTCGGCGTGCGAAGGGGATGGCCTGCGGCGATGTCTCGAGCCAGGAACCAGAGGGCGACCACGCCGGCACCGATGAGACCGATCCAGGTCCCTTCCTCACCCACCGGCTCCCGCTGGTCAATCGGTGCGGCCACCAGCCCTCCTCGTCCAGCCTTCTCCTACAATACCTCTCCCGATTGACGAGTCAAGAGAAGCGAGGCCGGGCGACGCCCTCGCCACGCACCAGCCGCAACGACGGTCGCTTGAGCTTGCTGCCCTGCAGGAAGGCAACTACGAAGGTGCCCGTGGCGAGTCCCACCAGCGCAGCGCCGAGCCGCAGCGCCGTGCCGTACAACAGCAAGAGCATGCCCACCGAAAGGAAGATCGTTCCAAAGCCGCGCACGATTTCGTCGCGATTGCGCCAGCCGGTCCGGCGACCCCAGGCCCAGGCACCGAGCAGCCCAAGGGCACCCACCAGCAGGATGACGTACCACGCGAATATCCAGAAGCGCAGACCGAGAATCTGGGTCTGACCAACAGCGGCCACGGAAGCGTCCATGGGCCTGCTCCCGAAACTGAGATAGGGTTGTTACGGGGATGGAACAGGAGCATGTTAAAAGAGTGCAGGAAATTGCACCAGCCCTAGCCCTCCCCCCTGACCTTCCGGCAGGCTTCACACGGGCACCAAGCGAGCAACTTCTCGAAGGTGTAGATCCCCGTTCCATGGCCATCGCTCCAGCTGACCTTGAGCCCGTAACTCCCTACCAAGCCAATGGATACGGGACGGATGTCCGGAGGGACCGTTGCGGGCTGGAGGAGAGGGCGACCACTCATCTCCTCGACGCATTCGGCGCACGGACAGGAGAGCCGAAGCCACCGTGCCGGGTACAGGGCGGCGTGGCCGGCCTGGTTCCACTCGAGCAGGAGACCGTCGTCCCGGCGGGTGATGCGATAGGGCATGAGGGGCTGCTTCACGGACCGTTCTCCTGTCCCGGGAGGGCGTCCCCGCGGGTGTTATCTTCGGTGACTCACACAGCTACAAGACTCCCACGCCTGGCGCAGGCTTCCCGATGAGCTCCACTCCAGATCCCCTGGGTTCCCGCGGCACCCTCTCGGTGGATGGGCAGGAGGCCGTCATGTACCGCCTGCCGGAACTCGAACGGCAGGGCCTGGGCCGGCTCGGCCGCCTGCCGTACTCGATCCGCGTCCTGCTCGAAAATGCCCTCCGGTTCGCCGGACACGGAATCGTAACG
Organism: Gemmatimonadota bacterium; assembly: GCA_017889745.1. Taxonomy (GTDB): domain Bacteria; phylum Gemmatimonadota; class Gemmatimonadetes; order Gemmatimonadales; family GWC2-71-9; genus JAGGAG01. The sequence goes on from JAGGAG010000052.1 coordinate 7,808, forward strand.
GAGCAGCATGTCCGGGACATCCTGGCGTGGAAGGCGGTGGACCAGTCGCGCAGCGAGATCCCGCTCATGCCCGCCCGGGTGGTGCTGCAGGACTTCACCGGCGTGCCCTGCGTGGTGGACCTGGCCGCGATGCGCGATGCCATGGTCCGGATGAAGGGCGACCCGAACCGCATCAACCCGCTGGTGCCCTGCGACCTGGTCATCGATCACTCGGTGCAGGTGGACTACTTCGGGAGCGAGCGGGCGCTCGCGCTCAACGTGGCGCTGGAGTACGACCGGAACCGGGAGCGGTACCAGCTGCTCAAGTTCGCGCAGCGCGCCTTCGAGAACTTCCGCGCCGTGCCGCCGGGCACCGGCATCGTGCACCAGGTGAACCTGGAGTACCTGGCGCCGCTGGTGCAGGTGCGCCAGCAGCATGGCGAGCTGACCGCGTATCCCGACAGCTGCGTCGGCACCGACTCGCATACCACGATGATCAACGGCCTGGGCGTGCTCGGCTGGGGCGTGGGCGGCATCGAGGCGGAAGCGGTGATGCTGGGGCAGCCGTACTTCATGCTCATACCGGACGTGATCGGCATGAGGCTGACGGGCGAGCTGCCGCTCGGCACCACGGCGACCGACCTTGTGCTCACGGCGACGCAGATGCTCCGGAAGAAGGGCGTGGTGGACAAGTTCGTCGAGTTCTACGGCCCCGGCCTCTCGAGCCTCGGCCTCGCCGACCGGGCCACCATCGCCAACATGGCACCCGAGTACGGGGCCACGATGGGCTTCTTCCCGGTGGATGCCGAGACGATCCGCTACCTGGAGCGCACCGGTCGCGACGCGCACACGGTGAAGATGGCAGAGGCGTACTACAAGGCGCAGGGGCTGTTCCGCACCGACGCTACGCCCGACCCGGAGTTCACCGCGACGCTCGAGCTCGACCTCTCCACGGTGAAGTCGAGCATGGCGGGCCCCAAGCGGCCGCAGGACCTGGTGCCACTCGACGCCCTCAAGCGGAACTTCTACGTCAACCTCCCGTCGCTCATGAGCCCCAAGACACCGGCGGCGCGGCGCGAGATGGCGGAAGCGGCGTACTCCCGGTGGATGGGCGAGGGTGGCGGCAACGTGATGATCGGCCACCCGGAAACGGCAGTGGAGGACCTGCCGCCGCACGTGGAATGCGAGCACAACGGCGAACGATTCCACCTGCAGGACGGGTCGGTGGTCATCGCGGCCATCACCAGTTGCACCAACACCTCCAACCCGTCGGTGATGATCGGCGCGGGACTGCTGGCGAAGAAGGCGATGGCGAAGGGGCTTCGTACCAAGCCGTGGGTCAAGACGAGCCTGGCGCCGGGATCGCGGGTGGTGACGGGATATCTCGAGGGCTCGGGGCTCCAGCCGCATCTCGATGCACTCGGATTCCAGACGGTGGGCTACGGTTGCACCACGTGCATCGGCAACAGCGGCCCGCTGCCCGAGGCCATCGGGAGGGCCATCGAGGACCACGGGCTCGTCGCCGCGGCGGTATTGAGCGGCAACCGGAACTTCGAGGCGCGGGTGCATCCGTCGGTCCGGGCCAACTACCTCGCCTCGCCGCTGCTGGTGGTGGCGTTTGCGCTGGCCGGACGCATCGACCTCGATGTCGAGCGGGAGCCGCTTGGCACGGGCAAGGACGGCTCCCCGGTGTTCCTGCGCGACATCTGGCCCAGCGCGCAGGAGATCAAGGACACGATGGCGGCCGCGCTCAGGCCCGAACTGTTCACCAGCCGCTACGGCAAGGTGTTCGACGGCGACGAGGCGTGGCAGGCGCTGCCGGTACCGGCCGGGAGCCGTTATGCGTGGGACAAGGACTCCACGTACGTGCAGGAGCCTCCGTTCTTCCAGAACCTGAGCCCGGAGCCGAAGCCGCTGGCCGACATCAGCGGGGCGCGCGTGCTCGCCGTCCTGGGCGATTCGGTGACCACCGATCACATCTCGCCGGCGGGCGCGATCCCCAAGAACGGACCGGCCGCGCGCTACCTCGTGGAGCACGGCGTGGCGCAGGAGGACTGGAACACCTTCGGCTCCCGGCGGGGTAATCACGAGGTGATGATGCGGGGCACCTTCGGCAACGTGCGCATCAAGAACGCGCTCGTGCCCGAACGCGAAGGCAACTGGACCGAGCACTTCGGGAGCGGCGAGGTGATGTCCATCTACGACGCCGCCATGCAGTACATCTCGGGCAACACGCCACTGGTCCTGCTCGTGGGCAAGGAATACGGTACGGGCTCGAGCCGGGACTGGGCGGCGAAGGGCACCGCGCTCCTTGGGGTGAAGGCGGTGATCGCCGAGAGCTATGAGCGGATCCATCGCGGCAACCTGGTGGGCATGGGCGTGCTGCCGCTGGGGTACGAGCCGGGCGTCACGCGCCAGTCGCTCGGGCTCACGGGCCGCGAGACGTTCAGCATCACCGGCATCGCATCGGGCCTCACCGCCGGCGGCCGGGTGTCGGTCACCGCACGTGATGAGTCGGGCAAGGAAACGAAATTCCCGGCGGTGGTCCGTCTCAATTCGCCGGTGGAGGTCGACTATCTCCGTCACGGCGGCATCCTGCAGCGGGTCCTGCGACAGTTCGCCGGGAAGGCCACATGACGCCATGAGCCGGGGAGTCATCTTCTCGGATGTCGACGGCACCTTCCTCGATGAGGCAGGTGCCGTCCCGTTTCAGCTGCAGTGGCTCGTGGAAGTCGCGAGCAAGTGGCGAGTCATCTTCGCCTCGAGCCGAACGAGTGCCGACCTGCGGGCTTTACAGTCGCGTGTGGGCTGGCAGGACTGGGCGATCGCGGAGGATGGCGCCGTGATCGTGTCGCCGGCGGGAGATGAGGAAGTGCTGGGCTTGGAGCGAGAGGTCATCGAAGCGCGCGCGCGGGACTCGGGCGCCTGGGCCGAGGTCGCCGAACTGCTGCCGGTCACCACGGGCATCCGGAGGGCGAGCGTGCTCCTGCCCCGACTCGTGGCCGAAGACCCGGATTTTGTGGAATTCCGGGCCCGTATCCTGTCGGCCGGTCTTCGGTGTTCGCCGGGGGGAAGATGGGCTACACTGACGGGCGGGGCCAGCAAGGGCCGGGCGGCCAGCATCCTGATGACCCGGCTTCAGGCCGACGGCGCGATCGCCGTCGGCAACGACGAGAATGACGAGTCGTTGTTCCGCAGCGTGGCGAAATCATTCGTGATCCGGAACCATGATGGCCATCACCCCCGCCTCGCGGCCGTGCCAGGCGCGACCCTGTTGCAGTCATCCGGCCCCTTGGGCTGGAAGGAGATGATCGGCGCGCTGCATCCGCGCTGATTTTTCCATGGAGGTGTCCATGTCCGAACCACGATGGACGATTACGGCCCTGACCATACCGGGACGCGAAAGCTACCTGCACCAGCTCATCCAGTCGCTCGAGGCGACCGTCATTCCCGGCGGCGCGAGAATGGTCGTCGTGTACAACCGCGCGATTCGTGACGATCTCGCCGACGTGGAACGCACGATCCGCTCCTGGGCGTCCGACCTGGACATCGAGGTCCATTTCAACAACGGCGACCCCACGATCAGTGGGGGGCGCAACTATCAGCTCAACCTGGTGAAGAGTCCGCTCGTCTGCTTCGTGGACGATGACATCACGGTGCATGGCGACGCATTCCTGACGATCGAGGAAGCGCTGCAGCGGGTGCCAGCGGGGCTGGTGGGGCTGCGCTCCTACCGCGAGGACTCGGAGGAGCTCTTCAAGCCGAGGGACAGCACGCCGCACGTGATCACGCCGGAATTCCGCTACCAGCCGGTGCAAGGCATGCTGGTGGCGAGTTACACGAACCTGCTGCGCGACGTGGGGGGCTTCAACCCGAGGCGCCGGTTCTGGGGCGAGTGGACGGAGCTCAACCTGCGGATGTGGCGCTCGGGCTGCCCGACGGGTCACGTGATGACGGGCGGGTTCCTCCGCCACTGGGAGAAGGCGCCGAACTCGCCCACGCGCAACATGGACGGGCGTGCCAAGCACGTGCTGTGGGGACTGATCTGCACGGCGCTGGAGTACGACGCCGTGGACATCAGCCAGGCCACGGAAACCTTCTGGCGGCTGGTGCAGGAGCGCTACCTGGCCTACAGCTTCGGCGAGGAGCTCTCGCACCAGGAACTCCTGCGCGCCACGCTGGAACTGGTGCCCGACCTCTCGGCCGAATGGGCTGCGATCACCGCCTTCCGTGCCGCGGTGGCGGCACACCCGTTCGACTTCAAGCCGTTCCAGCCGCTGACCGAGGCAGACCTGCAGCGGGTGCTGCCGAGCGCGCGGCGGATGCTCCGGCGGTACCGGTGGCACGCGTGGCCCCGTCGCACGGCCGCCCGACGGGTGGGCGCGGCGATCGGGCGGCTGCTCGTGAGGCCGCCCCGGTCGCTCGCACTTCGCCCCGACGAACCCGCCTGAACACGAAAGCGGGGGCATCGTTCGATGCCCCCGCTCCGGTCATTCCCTGCAGCCAGCTAGGCGACCAGGTCCTTCAATCGGTCGCCGGTTTCGCCTTCGCGCAGCCGGAGCAGTGCGCGGTCGCGCAACTGACGGATCCGCTCGCGGGTAACGCCCATCATGCGGCCGATCTCTTCCAGGGTGCGACTGTTGCCGTCATCGAGGCCGAAGTAGAGCCGCAGCACCTTCGCATCGCGCGGAGGCAGGGTGGCCAGCGCCAGTTCGATGTCGTGCGTCTGGCTGTTCTGCATCGCCGCCGTATCCGTGCCCTCGGCGTCGGCCGAGGCAAACCGCTCCATGCGCTCGTTGCCGTCACCATCGCGCGTGGGGTGGTCGAGCCGCACCGCCTCGGTATTGAGGGCGGACAGGCTGCGCACCGCTTCCACCGTGAGGCCGGTAGCGCGCGCCAGCTCCTCGGTGGTCGGCATGCGACCAAGCCGATCCTTGAGGAGCGTGGTGGTGCGACCCAGGCGGCTCAGGTCGGCGGTACGGTTGAGTGGAACCCGCACCGGACGCCCGTGGCGCGCGATGGCCGCCTGCACCGCCTGACGGATCCACCACACCGCGTACGAAATGAACTTCACGCCACGATCCGGATCGAACTTCCGGGCGGCCGTCATCAAGCCCAGATTGCCCTCGCCGATCAGGTCGACGAGCGGTACGCCGCGATTCTGGAACTTCTTGGCGACCGACACGACGAAGCGGACGTTGTGGCGGGCCAGGCGCTCCTGCGCCACGATGCTCCCCTTGAACGCCTTACGCGCGAGTTCCATTTCCTCCTCGCGGTTGAGCAGGGGGACGCGACTGATCTCGTCGAGATACAGGTCGAGGCTCTCACGCCCCTCATCGACCGCGCGCGCGATCTGCGCCGGCCGAACAGCCCTACGCTTCTTCTTTGGCGGCAGCTTTTCTTTCACTCGGACCAGCCTCCCTGGACTAGGGTGGTTCCTGCAGACACTGGAGCCGCGTTAGGGCATTTCCGGCGCCGTTTCTCGGCAGCGGTCAAAATAACGGCTAAACTGAGAAAAATCAATACTTTAGCTAACCCGATGCCGTGCTGTCACTTGGGCGGGTCACCGTCAGCGAGGTCGCCGAGACTGCCCCGGACCTGCCAAATCTGCAGGCTATCGACTCGGCGAGCGTACTCCTCATCTACCCCGTGAGCGCCGAGAAGGTTGACGGCAGGAGACGTGTGGGAAGGCGCCACGTGCACGCTGGGGAGATTCAGGTGGATCCGTCCCGCTGATCGGTCTGCCGGGCGTGCGATTCGCTGGCGCCCACGATGACGGCCGCGTCCGCGCCAGAGCGCACGTGGCTGCCCCTCAATGCACCGTGGCGACGGCTGCGCATCGGCAAGCTGCTTTGCTGCGTTCCACCAAGACGTCATCACTCGCCCGGTTGCGAGCGCGTCACATGGACAATCACCGGGACGGTAGGTATCGTCGCGGGCTATGACTCCGACCCGACGTCCACCCACCGTTCACAAGTTCGGCGGCGCCTCGCTGGCCGATGCCGCGGCGATGCACCACGCCGTGGCCATCGTCCAGGAGCTGCCCCCAGGTCCCGCCGTGATCGTCTCCTCCGCCATGGCGGGGGTGACGGACCGGCTGCTGGGGCTGGCCGCGAGTGCGGCCGGGGGCAAGCCGGCCGACAGCGCGATTCTGGTCGCACTGCGGCGCCAGCACGTGGACGCCGCGCGCCAGATCGTCCGCACTGCCGGGACGCGGCGGGTGGTGCTGGCCGCCATCGAGTCATCCCTCAATGAACTGCGGGCGCTCCTCGACGCGCTCCGCGTGGTCCGGGAGCTGACACCGCGCACGAGCGATTACATCGCGGCCCGTGGCGAGCGGCTGAGCGCGATGCTCCTCGCGGCGGCCCTGGCCGACACCCGCCGGCGGGTGCGCCTGGTCGACGCGGTGGAACTGATCGTCACCGACGGACATTTCGGCGCGGCCGCGCCCGACTTCGCGGCCACCGATCGCCGGGTGCGGCAGCTGGTTGGCCCGCTGCTTCGGCGCGGGATCATCCCGGTGGTGCCGGGCTTCATCGGCGCGGGTCCGGGCGGCGATCTCGTAACGCTCGGCCGGGGCGGCTCCGACCTCACCGCGACGCTGCTGGCGCGGGCGCTGCGCGCGTCCTCGGTGTCGCTGTGGAAGGACGTGCCGGGATTCCTCACCGGCGACCCGCGCGTGGTGGCCGATGCACGCGTCATTCCCGAGCTGCATGTGCGGGAGGCCGCGGAACTCGCCTACTACGGCGCGAAAGTGCTCCACCCGCGCGCACTCATCCCGCTCAGCCGCCGTCCGATCCCGGTCTACGTCCGTCCATTCGCGAACCCGGCATCCCAGGGCACCGAGGTGTCGCAGCATCGCCGGCGCACGCCCTCACCGGTGCGCGCAGTGTCGGGGATCGGTTCACAAGCGCTGATCACGGTCGCCGGCAATGGCATGCTCGGCGTGCCCGGCGTCGCGGCGCGCACTTTCGAGACGCTTCAGCGCGCGGGATTCCCCGTGTCCCTGGTGACGCAGGGCTCCTCGGAGGCGTCGTTGACGTTCAGCGTGCCCGAGGCACTGGCGGGAGCGGCGGAAGTGGCGCTGCGGCGCGAGTTCCGGGAGGAGATCGCGCGACAGGACATCGACGGCG
>JAGGAG010000155.1 GCA_017889745.1 Gemmatimonadota bacterium
GCTTCACGGTTGACCCACGATTGCTTGCAGGCGCTCCCGTAAGGTTGTGCGCAGGTGCCTGGCGTGCGCCTGCGCCAATCCGGGGAGGAAGCAATGTCGAGCGATGTGTTCCGGAGCACCCTGCTGGCGGCCCTGCTCGTTCCGGGAGCCGTCATCGCGCAGGTGTCGACCCCAACCAGGACTTTCACCAAGCCAGCCGCGGGTGGGGTCCACTGGGTCGTCGATCCCGACCACTCCGAGGTCACCTTCCGCATCAGGCACCTGGTGGGGCGGGTGCGCGGTTCGTTCACCCGCTTCAATGCCACCCTCGTAACCAGCACCGACGACTGGCGCACGGGCACGGTGAACGTCTACATCCAGACCAAGAGCATCGACACCAACAACCCGACGCGCGACGACGACCTGCGCTCGCCACGGTTCTTCGCGGCGGACAGCTTCCCGCTCATCATTTTCGAGAGCACCGGAATCGTGGCGGCGGATAACAGCTTCGAAATGGGCGGCTTGCTTACGATCAAGGGCAAGACGCACCCGGTGGTGCTGAAGGGTGAATACCGCGGGCTCGCGACGGATCCAGGCGGCAAGGAGCGCCTGGCCTTCGAGGGATCGACGCGGATCGACCGCAAGGAGTTCAACCTCGCGTGGAACCAGGCGGTCGAGTCGGGCGCCATGCTGGGCGACGACGTGGAGATCGAGATCGCGCTGGAGGCGATGCGGCAGTAGGCAGCCGATCACCACCTTTCCTCGCACCCCACCACTGAGCCGGGCACCGGCGCAAGCTGCGCGCCCATGCGCCTCCGCTTAACTCCATAAGAAACAGTTACTTAGTATCATGGTGCCGGGGAGGATTTGCGGCATCGGGGTTGCACTTCAGTCTGGCCGAAATCGGACCTGACACGACCGGCCGCCGCGGAATTGGCGTTGCCGCTATCCTCATCGGGCAGATGCCAATGACACGCTCCTTCCGCCGCGCCGCGCGGTTCCTGGCCTTCGCCTTCCCGGTTGCGCTCGCCGCTTGCAGCGGCGGCGGCGACCCACTGTCGCCCCCGACGACCGGGGGAGTCGCGCTCACGGTCAGCGGCCTGCCGGGCGGCACCGCGGCCAGCATCGCGATGACGGGGCCGGGTGGCTTCAGCCGGGCGCTCACCGCATCGGGCACGGTGGATGGACTCACGCCCGGCAGCTACACGCTGACCGCGGCGAGCGTATCAGCTGGGGGCAACACCTACGCGCCGGCGACCGCGTCGCAGACGGTCGACGTCCCGGCATCGACTTCGCGAGTGCAGGTCACGGTCGCGTACGCACAGCTGAACAGCCAGATCGTGCTGACGCTGTCGGGCCTGCCGGGCGGCACGAACGGCAGCGTGCTGGTGACGAATGGATCGGGTTTCTCGCAGGCCGTCACGGCCACCACCACGCTCACCGGGCTGGTGCCGGGGATCTACACCATCGCGGCGTCGAGCGTGACGTCCGGGGCGAACACCTACGCCCCCAGCCCGGCCAGCCAGCAGGTGCAGGTCACCGCCGGGCAGTCGACCAGTGCCACCGTCTCCTACGCGATGTCGGTGCCCGGCACGGTGAACCTGGTGATCGACGGGCTCACCATCACCCAGTCGGTGCAGACGTATGACGACACCGTGCCGCTCGTGGCGAACCGCGACGCCTATCTCCGCGTGTTCGTGCGTGCCGACCAGGCCAACACGGTGGCACCGGCGGTGCGCGTGAGGCTCTATCAGGGGGCGAATCCGACACCGGTTGCGACCTACACGCTGCCGGCGCCGGGCGCGAGTGTGCCGATGACGGTGGACCAGGGCACGCTCGGCAGCTCATGGAACCAGCTGATTCCCGCGGCGCAGATGACAGCCGGGCTTCGGATCCTCGCGGATGTGGACCCGGGCAACGGCGTGCCGGAGAGCAACGAGGCCGACAACAGCTACCCGTCGTCGGGGCTGCAGGAGGCGCTCGACGTGCGGGCCGTGGCGGCGTTCAACATCAACCTGGTGCCGGTGATCGTGAAGGGCCGCACGGGCAACGTCACGCCGGGCAACATGAACCAGTTCGTGGTGACGCTGAGCAAGGTGATGCCGCTGCAGCCGAGCGCGGTGAATGTCACGCTGCGCGCGACGCCGTACAGCTCGTCGGCCGACACCCTGAAGTACGACAACAGCAACGGTGCCTGGGGAACCGTCCTGAGTGAGTTGTTCGCGCTCCAGCAGGCCGAGGGCACCGGCAAGTACTTCTACGGCGTGGTGAACACCAGCTATGGCTCCGGGGTCGCCGGCATCGGGTACGTGCCTGGCAAGGCCGCGGTCGGCTGGGATCGTCTGCCGAGCGGTGACGGAGTACTGGCGCATGAGATCGGGCACAACTTCAGCCTCAGCCATGCTCCGTGCAACAATCCCGGGGGTACCGATCCGCTCTTCCCTTACAGCGGCGGCACCATTGGGGTGTGGGGACTTGACGTCGGTTCGCTTACGCTGAAGTCGCCCTCCAGCTTCGACCTCATGGGCTACTGTAACGGCACCCAGTGGATCAGCGACTACCACTACCAGAAGGCGCTCAACTACCGGCAGAACACCACCGGGACGGTGATTGCCGGGGCACAGTCGGGCCTGCTCGTGTGGGGCCGCATCGTGAACGGCGCCGTGACGCTCGAGCCCGCCTTCGAGATCTCGGCGCCCGCGAGCGTGCCCGCGCGCCGCGGACCCTACGTGCTCGAGGGCCTGGACGACGGCGGCACCATCCTCTTCAGCTATCCGTTCGAGGGCGAGCTGGTGGCCGACCAGGATGTCGAACAGCGCCAGTTCGCGTTCGTGATCCCGCTTGCCGGTACGAGCACGGACCGGCTGGCACGCCTGCGCGTGCAGGGCGGCAGCCGCACCGCCGAGCGTTCGAGTGCGGCGGCGATGGCGGTGCGGGGCAGAGGGGTTGCGGCCCTCCGCCATCAGCAGCCGCTGCCGGATCGCCAGGCACGAACCGTGGGTGGCCGGATGGTGCGGCTGCAGTGGAACGCCGCGGCCTACCCGATGGCGCTGGTCCGTGACGCGGCTACCGGTGACATCCTGTCCTTCGCCCGGAGCGGTGATGCCACGATCGGGGCGGGCGGGCGCGAGCTCGATATCACCTTCTCCGACGGCGTGCGGAGCCGGCAGGAGCAGGTCACGCCGCAGTAACGACCCACACACTCGGTGTTCCAGCCCGCCGGGGGCGCTGCAAAGTGCAGCGCCCCCGGTTAGGCTTCCGCCCCATGTTTCGCCTCTCGCCCGCGGCCCTGTCCAGTCGTTGAAGGGCGGCCTCGGCCGGCTGGCAGTCGGTGGAACCTTCTTCACCAACGCGCGACAGGATCACGCCGTGAGCGAGACGGCGCCGTCGCATTCCACGATGCTGTCCGGGCGTGCCCCGGCCAGCACCGGCATCGTGACGAATGCGCTTGGGGTTCTTGACTCGACGACATCGTTGCTGGCCAGCGGGCATGTACCCGGCGCGTCCCCCCGCCGATTCCAGGGCAGCACGCTGTACGACTGGCTCCTCGCGCATGACCCCGGAACCAGGGTGTTGTCGGTGTCGCGCAAGGACCGGGGCGCCATTCTGCCTCTGGGCCGTGCGTGGGGAAACGTGTTCTGGTACTGGGACGGAAGGTTCACGACCAGCACCTTCTACGGGGCGGAATTGCCTGAATGGGTCGGCGCATGGAATGCGCGCCGCGGGCCGGCGCGACTTGCGGGGAAGTCCTGGGACACCTTGCTGGATACCGCGGCGTATGCGGAAGCCGATGCAATGTCCTACGAGAACAACGGCGTCGACGTCGCCTTTCCGCACCGCATTCCAGTGGACTCGGGTCTGGCGATCAAGCAGGTCGTGAGCACCCCTTGGATTGACTCGCTCACGATGGACCTGGCGCTCGAAGGGGTGCGACAGGTCGGGCTGGGCGGGCGGAATGGCATCGACCTCCTCGTGCTGTCCCTTTCCGCCACGGACGCCATAGGACATGCCTTTGGACCGGATTCGCGGGAACTGCACGACCAGGTGTTACGGCTTGATCACTGGCTGGGGTGGTTCATTGACTCCCTCTCCGTGCTCGTGCCGCCTGGAGCGACGGTTTTCGTGCTGACCTCCGACCACGGCGTCCAGCCATTTCCTGAGCGCACGGGGGTGGGTGGGCGGCTAGGCCTCGCATCGCTCGCGCGCACCACCGGGCGCGCGCTGGAGCAGCGCTTCCACGTGCCTCTGAACTTCGACTTCGACTCCGGCCTGCTCACCGCCGACGTCAAGGCGTTGCGTGCGCGGGGACTCGACGTGGACAGCCTCGCTGATGCGCTCGCGCGGGAGACGGGGAGGCACCCGGGGATCGCGCAGGTGTTCACGCCGAGCAGCCTGGCCCGCGCCCCCGTGACCGACGAGCAGGCGCGGCTCTGGCGGCGCACGATTCCGCCCGCGCAGGGCTGGCTCGTGGCAGCGTCGGCGGGGCCGGGATGGCTCTGGGCGGATACGCCGGGATCGACGACACACGGTTCGACCCATCCGCTCGACACGGGTGTCCCCATCATTTTCTATGGGGCAGGAATGAAGGCACGGCGGATATCCCGCCGGGTGACCAGCGAGGACATCGGTCCCACCCTGGCCGCGCTGGCGGGCGTGCGGCCCACCGAACCCGTCACGGGTCGCGTACTGACCGAGATCGCGCCACGCCGGCCATGAGCGACTTTCCCGCGCTCCCCTGCTATCCGTGCCCGCACGACTCGGCATGCTGCGCCTATGGGGCCACCGTGAGCGAAAAGGAGGCGGAGGCGATCATCCACGCGCAGGGCGAGGGCAAGGTGTACCGGACGCGCTGGGGCGAGTGGCGTACGCGGGTGAAGAACCGCCGCTGCGTGTTCCTGAAAAGCGGCGCGTGCAGCATACACGCGGAACCGTATTATCCCGCGGTGTGCCGCGGGTTCCCCTGGACCGACGCCGAGACCGGCGGGCCCTACGAGTTCGACCAGACGATCTGCCCGGAGTTTCTGTGGAGGCCGGAATTGGTGCAGCTGACGCGGAACCGCGTAAACGCTGGGCAGTGAACAGCAAACTGAATACAGGAGGATCTTCCCTAATGACGTGCCGTTCCCGGTTCCCGGTTCACCGTTCACTGTTGACGCTGCTTCTCCTCATGCCTCACATGGCCATGGCCCAGACTTCCGACAAGAACCTTGACCGCGCCCGGGCCGTCATCAAGGCGGCACCGATCATCGACGGCCACAACGACCTGGCGTGGGAGATCCGCACCAGCAAGACCGCGCCGTTCGACGTCGATGCGTATGACCTCCGGCAGACGACGCCAGGCCACACCGATTTCCGGCGGCTCGCGGCGGGCGGGGTCGGGGGGCAGTTCTGGTCGATCTACGTGCCCGGTGAGGTGAAGGACAGCGGCTACGCCAGGATCCAGCTCGAGGAGTTCGACATCGCGCGGCGCTTCATCGCGAAGTACCCGGACAAGTTCACGCTGGCCCTCACCGCCGCCGACATCGAGCAGGCCAACAAGGCGGGGAAGATCGCGAGCCTGCTCGGCATGGAGGGCGGCCACGCGATCGAGAACTCGCTGGGTGCGCTCCGCGTGTACTACGACCTGGGCGCGCGCTACATGACCCTCACCCACAACGTGACGCTCGACTGGGCCGATGCGGCGCTGGACAAGCCGGTGCACGGCGGGCTCACCGCCTTCGGGCGCGAGGTCATCGCGGAGATGAACCGGCTGGGCATGATGGTGGACCTCTCGCACGTGTCGCCGGGGGTGATGAGCAATGCCCTCGACGTGAGCCAGTCACCGGTGATCTTCTCGCACTCGTCGGCCCGGGCGCTGGTGGACTTCCCGCGGAACGTGCCCGACTCGATCCTGGCCCGGATGCCGAAGAACGGCGGCGTGGTGATGGTGACCTTCGTACCCGCGTTCGTCTCGACCGAGGTGATGCAGTGGGAGGCGAAGGCGCGCGACTGGAAGCCGGTGGGCCTGGCCGAGACGGACACCGCCGCGGTGAAGCAGCAGCGGGAGGAGTGGCTCAAGGCCAACCCGCGTCCGCAGGCCACCCTGAGCCAGGTGGCGGACCACATCGATTACGTGAAGAAGCTGGCGGGGGCGGACCATGTGGGCATCGGCAGCGACTTCGACGGCATCGATACCACGCCCACCGGGCTCCAGGATGTCTCCACGTTCCCGGCGCTGTTTGCGGAGCTGATCCGGCGCGGCTGGAGCGACGAGGACCTGAAGAAGCTGGCGCGCTACAACATCCTGCGCGTGCTCAGGGCAAACGAGCAGGTGGCGGCCCGGTTGCAGCAGTCGAAGCGGCCGTCGGTTCAGACCATCCAGCAGCTTGACGGCGCCGCAGCGCAATCAACGCCATGATCACGGCGACCGTGGCGAACCCGAACCACTGCAGCATGTAGCTCCTGTGCGGGCCGTCGTCGAGTGGCGGCGGCTCGAGGCGGCGGGGCCAGGCCGGCTGGCCTGCCGCCGGCGTCGCGAAGAGCAGGACGTTCATCACCGGGTAGGGCAGTTCACCCCGCAGCGCGTCGAGTTCCAGTTCCTTCCACGTCACCCGGCCATCTCGCAGCAGCGGCCGGCCCCGACCGGTCCGGGCGGGTATCGCCCGGGCGATGCCGCTGATCGACTGCGCTCCCGGCTCGCCGAGCGAGTCCAGTTGCGGCACCGAGATCCCGTCCGGCGACGGCACGAATCCGCGGACCACGAGGACGGCTGAGTCGCCCCGCGCGCCCCGCAGCGGCGTCACGACCACCACCCCCGGCGCGCCCAGCAGCACCTGGCCGCGGAGCAGCATGTCGTGCGCGAAATCGAAGCTGCCGCGCGCCGTCACCCGGCGGTCCGCCAGGCTCTCGATGCCCGCGCGCTCGAGGTCGAGCGGCGGCATCTGCCGGGCGTGCTGCGCGGCGGCATTCCCCGCGCGGCGGGCAATGAGTCTCGCACGCTGCCAGAGCCCCAGCCGGACGCACACGGCGGCCACCAGGAGCATCAGGGCCACGAACAGGATGCGCGCACGAGGTGACATGGCTGTCTGGGCGAGAGGACATTGCGGCGCTGTCCCGGGCTGGAGCCCCGGGGGGTGACAAAGATATCGCCGGAGGCGGCGTGGTCCGACCCTTGCCTTGCCTGACGGTGATTATCAATTCACCCGGACCTGTTTGTGAGGCGATCTCCCATGTTCCGCCGACTCGCAGTAGCCGCGCTCGCGATCATGATGTCGTCCCAGCTCGAGGCGCAGGTGCCCCGCAAGGGCATCGCGGAGGTGCAGCCGTCACGGCGGGGCGGTGTTTGGGGCAGCATCGGGTTCGGCGCCGGTATGGAAAATGTCGACCTCGACGGCGACGCCCTCGGATACAGTGACGCCTTCTGGCGCCCGACGTTTGACTTCCGGCTCGGCGGCACGGTGAAGCAGACGCTGCGGCTGGGTGGCGAGGTGTTCGTGTGGACCAACTATCAGGGCGGCTTCACCGAAACGCTGGTCACGCTGATGCCGATCCTGCAGGTGTACCCGGTCAAGACGGCGGGGCTCAATTTCCGGGGCGGCGTGGGCTACGCCTGGAGCAGCGTCAGCGACAACTACTACTACGGCTACACGACCGGCGACAATGGGTTCGGCACACTGCTTGGCGTCGGCTGGGAGTTCCCGGTGAGCTCCAAGTTCTTCATCACGCCAGGGGTAGACTGGTACCAGCAATGGTACGGCGGTGGGACCTATCCGGGATACACGGAGCGCATCATCAACTTCAGCGTGAGCATCGGATTACAGGGCGGGTGAACGACTTGCGTCAGGGTTGACCGCCCCGGGGAAGGGTCGGTATGTTCGTCCCTCGCCGCCCTGGTGGTGAAACTGGTAGACACGCTATCTTGAGGGGGTAGTGCCGAAAGGCATCGCGGTTCGAGTCCGCGCCAGGGCATCCCTCAGCACAATTGCAGGCGCCACTGTAGCTCAGGGGTAGAGCTCTCGATTCGTAATCGAGCGGTCGTCGGTTCAAATCCGACCAGTGGCTCTCCAGCTCGCAGCGGCGCCCTTCGAACAGCCGCAAGAACGCAAACCGGGTGATGGCTTCAGGCCGTCGCCCGGTTCGTTTTTCCAGCTCCAGCGGTCCTCCGCCCTCACGCACCCGGGGTGCGTAGATTGACTGGATGACCACTGAACCCGAAGGCACTGCCTGCGAGTATTCGCCGCATGCAGCGCTCTCGCCCGAGGAGCGCCGGGGCTTCCAGGACCCCGTGACCATGCGCCGCATGTTCGGCGAGGTGAAGACGATCGCGGTAGTGGGGTTGTCGCGCGACCCGGCGAAACCGGGCCACTACGTACCGGCATACCTGCAGCGGGCTGGCTACCGGATCATCCCCGTAAACCCGCACGATTGTACCGTGCTGGGCGAGCAGGCGTATCCTGACCTGGCAAGTGTGCCGGGCCGGGTGGACCTGGCGCTGGTCTTTCGCCCCGGACCGGCGTGCCTGAAGGTGGCCGAGCAGGCGATCGCGGCAGGGGTGCCAAGGATCTGGTTCCAGCTCAATATCCCGGCGGGGGAGGGCGCCCGGCGGGCTGCCGCGGCCGGTCTGGAGGTGGTCATGGACCGGTGCATGATGGTCGAGCACCGGGCGCTGGCAGCCGCCGGCGCTGAGGTGCCGGGGACCACCTCGGGGCTGTCGAAAAGCGAACCTACCGGGTAAACTAGGCCCTCGTACGGGACGTAGCGCAGTCCGGTAGCGCACTGCAATGGGGTTGCAGGGGTCGCGGGTTCAAATCCCGCCGTCCCGATGGAAAAACAGAAGCGGCCAGCACTTGCTGGCCGCTTTCGTCTTCTGGCAAGGGTCCTGTTCGGCTAGTTGGCCTTTCGCAGTTCGATCGGTCCGTTCACCGTCGAGAGCTCGAGCCGGGGCCCGCCGTTGCCGATCGTGCCCCGCATGCTGCGCGGCGACATCTTGCCCTGCAGCGTCATGGGGAAGTCGCTG
>JAGGAG010000053.1 GCA_017889745.1 Gemmatimonadota bacterium
ACTTGCCCGACGCGACGTTTCCGGTCAGTGCAACATTCAGCATCTAGAGCAACGCCGTCTGGTCTTCGTCCGCCCTCGGCACCCGGTGACAATGCCGGCAGCGCGCCTCGTATGACTCGCGCCCCCCTACCATGATCGTGGGCGAATCCCAGCGTGCCGGACGCCCATCCACGAGCCGCTGGTTCCGGCACGCCTCGCCGCCGCACACCATGCAGATGGCACGCAGCTTGTCCACCATCTCCGCCACCGCCATCAGGTCGCCCATCGCGCCGAAGGGCTCGCCCCGGAAGTCGGTGTCGGTGCCCGCCAGAATCACCCGCACGCCCCGCTGCGCCAGGACTGTCGTGACCGCCACGATGTCGCGGTCGAGAAACTGGGCCTCGTCGATGGCGACGATCTCGGTGGCCGGCCGCACCTGGCGCAGGATTTCGTCCGATGAATCGACCGGGATGGCCTCGATCTCGGTGCCATCGTGGCTGGTGACGTTGTAGACGCCGGCGTAACGGCTGTCGAGATGGGACTTGAAGACCTGGACCGTGCGGCGGGCAATGATGGCTCGGCGGACGCGGCGAATGAGCTCCTCGCTCTTGCCGCTGAACATGACACCCGCGACGACTTCGAGCCATCCGGTGCGCGACCCCTGATACATCGGCGAGTCTCCAGCAACAGCCTGCAGGAACGGAGCACCGACCAGCGGTGGGCCGACAAATGTACGGGCGGGGGACGCGTCACCGCCAGCGGTGCTTGCGTGACGGGGACAATCGCAGGTATCGTCGCCCCGTGACCAAGCAACAACTGATTGTGGCGCTCGCGCAGCGCCTGGAAGTCTCCAAGGTGCGTGCATCGGAAATCGTGGACGTACTCTTTGCCAGCGACGGCCTGATCGCGACCGAGCTGCGCAAGAGTGGCCGCGTGCAGATCACGGGCTTCGGCAACTTCGAGGTGCGCCGCCGGGCGGGCCGCTCGATGCGGAATCCGCGCACCGGCAAGACCATCACGTTGCCCGCATCGGTCATGCCGGCGTTCAAGGCCGGCAAGCGGCTCAAGGACGCGGTCGTCCGGCGCCGCTCCTAGGCCGGCGCTCGGCGCCGCCCGGAGTCCGGTCGAGTCGCGCGGTCACCCGCACCTTGCGGATCATCTTGCCGCTCAGCGCCTGAGCGATCCGGTCGGCGTCTGCGGCCGGCAGGTCGATCAGGCAGAAGCCTTCCCGCAGTTCCACGCGTCCAATGGCCGTCCGGTCGACCCGCAATTCCTTCGTCAGCGCGCCGACGAGGTCCGCGGGCGTCACTCCGTCCTTCTTGCCGATGCTGACCCACACCTTGGCTATCGCCGGGACGGCTGGGCTCTGCGGTTCTTCCCGGCCCGTCGCCGGTCCTGCTGTTGCCTGACTTCCAGCCGCCTTGTGTTCCTGTCCCTTCCACAGCGCATAGAGCGCGGCGGCGACGCGCGTCGGGTCTTGCCGCTCGAACAGGGGTGCCAGTGCGAGCAAGGCCGCGGAACCGTCGCCCGATTCGAGTTCCGCCCGGATCCGCGCGCGATCCGAGGCCGAGATGGCGGCGTGCTCCTCGAGCAATCCCGGCAGCCGAAGCGCCCGCGTGGGCCGGGCGATGCTGGCCACGTACGACTCGGTGCCTGGTGGCACGAGCAGTACGGTATCGCCCGCCTGGACCAGCTGGGCCAGCCGCGCGCGTGACGGGAGGTCGAACGCGATGATGAGGCTGGACCTGGGCGCGTCGCCGGTGACCAGGCGGATGGACTCGCCGTCGATCGGGACCGCGCGCGCGATCTCGGCCGCAGCGCTCCGGTCGTGGGCCCAGATGGTGACGGTGACGGGATCGAGGAGCTGGAGGAGTTCGCTGAGCCCGGCGGCGCGCCGCGACCAGGCAACGCTGACGGTGCGCACCGGTCCGACCGGCTGAGCCGGAGCCGCTTCGGCCGGCGGCATGCCAAGCACCAGGGCCTTCCGGGCGTACCGCTCGACCAGGTCGGCGGCGGCCGCTGGATCGGCAGTGAGGATGACACGCTGCGCTTCGAGGGGCAGGTCCTGCATGAGGGGAGCTAGGGCGCTATGACCGGACCAGGCCTCGGGCTGCGCAAGCACGATGACGCCGAGCCCTTCGGCCTTGAGGGCCGAGCTGGTCATGAGTTCCTGGATGACCGAGGGGGACGCCACGAGCAGGTCGAGGGAGCCGGCGCGGAGTTCGCGAAGCGCGCGCGCCGAAGCGAGCGCCGCACCCACCCTGAGGCCCGTCCCGGCCGCCACTCCGAAGACGACGCCGGTCCACTCGGCCAGCATTCCCGGCGGCACCACCATGAGTCCCCGTACACCACCCCCCAGGCGGCCCAGCACGGCCCCGATGAGCGGGGCAGCGGCCGCGGGCGAAGGCGGCAGGACCGCCACCAGGTTGTGGCCACGGGCCACGGTGGGCACCGCGTCCTTCAAGAGGGGATCCGACGCCTGCCAATCCCACGACTCCAGCGTGCGCGCCACGGGCGCGCTCAGGTGCAGCTCAAGCTCCGACACGGGCTCCTCGATTCTCAAATAGCGTCGCGACTGTCGCGGGAAACGAAGCTAGCCCGGCCCGGGCCACCGGCCAAGGCCAAATGGCGTTGACAGGGAGCATGCCGCGCAACGAACCTTCCCGGTCCACGTCCCTGCAATCGCCTTCACTGCGGACCTGTCCATGCCCGACCCGCTCTCGATCAACCTGGCGCATCTCAAGGCCTCCGAAACTGTCGCGATCAGCAACGAGACCAAGCGGCGCAAGGCGGCCGGCGAGGATGTGTACGACCTGAGCGTGGGCGAGCCCGATTTCGACACGCCGGCGCCGATCCGGCAGGCCGCCATCGATGCCATCCAGAAGGGCATGACGCGCTATCCGCCCAATATCGGGTTGTCGGAACTGCGGACGGCCATCGCTCGAACGCTGTCGCTCATGTCGGGCGGACGCGCCGTCAATCCCGACCACATGGTGGTGAGTTCGGGGTCGAAGCAGTCCCTCTTTAACGCTTGCTTCACACTGTTCGGTCCCGGCCAGCGGGTGCTCATCCCGGGCCCCGCGTGGGTGTCCTACCCGCAGATCGTGCACCTGTCGCGCGCCGAGCCGATTCTCGTGCCCGGCGACATCGAGTGGGGCCTCAAGGTGAGCGTGCGCGACCTGGACTCGGCCTACAGCAAGTCAGTGAAGGGGCTGATCCTCTGCTCACCCTGCAACCCGACGGGGGCGGTGTACACGCTCGCGGAGTTGAAGGCCATTGCCGAATGGGCCCACAAGCACCAGGTCTGGATCATCTCGGACGAGATCTATCGCCGCATCAACTACGGCCCGGGGCCGGCCGCGTCGATGCTCGACCTGCCCGACGAACTGCTGGAGCGCACTGTCCTCATCTACGGCGCATCGAAGGCCTACGCCATGACCGGCTGGCGCATCGGCTCTGCCCTGGCGCCCCCCCACATCGCCAGGGCGATGGCGGCGCTGCAGTCGCACACCACGACGGGCGCCAATCATCCGGCACAGTGGGCGGCGGTCACCGCGTTCAGCGACGAGCGGGTCGACCAGGACGTCACGAAGATGGTTGCCGCCTTCCGGCGCCGTCGCGACCTGCTGGTGAGCCGTTTCCGTACCGAGGTGCCGGGGGTGGAGTTCGTGGAGCCGCACGGTGCTTTCTACTTCTTCTTCCGGGTCGACGGCATTCGTGACGGCGTGACCGGCTCGACGTTCTGTGAAGAGCTCATGCAGCGCGAGGGGGTCGCGCTGGTGCCCGGCGCGGCCTTCGGTGATGACCGCTGGGTGCGGATGAGTTACGCGGTATCCGACAAGGAGCTCGACGCCGCAGTGGACCGCATCATCCGCGTCATCCGGACGCTGGGGGCTGCCCGTGCCGCCTGAGGCATCCCCGGGACCGCGGTTCACCGTTGAGCGGGTCACGGGCGCATTCCCGTCCATCTCCTGGCGGTGGGATCCCGAAACCGACATTCTCTCCGGCACCTTCCGGGGTTCGGGGAGTTCGCGCCTCGACGGCACCATCGAGCTGACCGACGCGGAGGGCGCGATCGCGGTGCTGGACGTGGCCGATGGCGCCGTCGCCGGTCTCGACGTCGTGGTCTGGCCCGAGGTGACCTCCACGCGCGGGCTGGCACTTCCATCGGGCGCGGAGGCCGGCCGTGTCGTGATGCGCGGCCCGCGGGCGGACCGTACGACCTCGGTCGAGATCGAGGCGGCACTGACCATCCGCACCAACCCCGGCGAGAGCATCTACCACCTCAAGGTCGGCGGGCTGCCGGCGGCGCGCGCCATCCGCGTGGCCGATCAGTTGATCGTCGAGCTCGACGCCGAGGATGGCCTGGCCGGCTGCTGGCTCCTGGGCGTGCCGCCGTTCCCGAGCCTGGATGATTAGCGACCTCACGTCGCTTCGTCGCGCCCTCGCTGCCGCGGGAATCACCCCAGCCAGTGTCGTCCCGGCGGCGAGTGCAGACCGGCGCGAAGAAGCCGAGATCCACCTCGCACAACTGGTGGAGGGCGACCGGGTCGAGGCCCTGCCCATTGGGGACCCTGTGAGCTGGCCTGGACCGGTCGCGTTCCTCGACGGAGTGCAGCACTCCGAGGTGGTCGGGTACGCCGGCTCGTCTCCGATCGTGGTGGCGTCGGCGGCGGCGGCCGTGCGGGAGCGCACGGACCGCGTGCTCGCGACGCGGGTCATGCGGCGGCGCGATCTGGCGATCGGTCGGCGAGCCGCGCTGGATGCGGCCGGACCAGCGCTCGACGCCCTTGAGCGCGTGGAGCTGTCCGATGCCGACCCGCCGCACCCGATTCGCGAGCTCGCGCAGGCCGGTGCGGCACTCGACGACGCGCGGGGCGCGCTCGAAGTGGCCGTCGGTGTCGCCTACCGGGGCGGGAGTTCTGCCTGGCTCGTGGTAGACGGCTCGCTGGCGGAGAGTCCGGTGTGGGCCAGGGATCCCCGGATGGTGGGCGTGGCCAAGAGCCATTCCTCGCTTCCCTTCGACGGGGCTGACCTCGAGTCCTACCTCAGGCTTCCCGTCGGGTATCGCTCTCCCATCTTCGCGCCCGCATCCCGCCGTCTCGCGCCGGTACGCGCCTGGGCCGTGCGCCTCTGGCCGTGGGAAGGGAAGGACCTCCTGCACGGACTCATCCGGGTCGAGGTGGCGCCGGCCAGCGGCACACCGGAGACGGCCGACCGGATCTCGCGCTGGCTGATGGCCGAGCGGGCGCCGATCAGCGCCCCCGATCCGAGGTGGGACCGGATGCTGTACGGAATCCGGAGCGTGGAGGAGTTCCTGAGGGCAACAGCGTGAACGGTGAACGGTAAGGGGGACCTGCGTCTCCGTTCCCGTTCCCATTCACCGTTTACCGTTCACTGTTCACGCAGTTCGTGCTCCCGTTAGTTTCCAGCCATGTCCGCTCCTCCGATCGGCCGCGTTGTCGCCACCGAGCTCAAGCCCAGCACGCCGCACCAGTTCTACTTCTGGACGGCCACGGAGTCCGCAGTAGGGATCGGCGCGATCGTGCGGGTCGATCATCCGGGACGCACGGTCTATGGCGTCGTCACCGACGGCATGGCCTACGCCGACCTGGCCTCGCCCCTGCACGCCGTCATCGGGGCCGAGGGAGATCCGGCCGCGGCGGCACACGAGCCCACTTCGCGCACCGAGGTGCGACTCTTCCTGGCCGCCGTCCTTCGACAGATCCCCGAGGAGCCGCTGCAGCCGGTGCCGCTTGGCGCGGTGCACCTGGCGAGCGATGCGGACGTGGAGCTCGCGCTCCGCATGGACGCGTACACCCGGTCGGAGCGCCCGACGGGAATCCCCGTCGGTGTCTACGCGCTGGGCGGGCATGAGTCGCCCGTGCTGCTGGATGCCGACTTCCTGCTCGGGCCGGAAGCGGCGCACCTGAACATCACTGGAGTGTCGGGCCTCGCCACCAAGACGAGCGCGGTCGAGTTCCTCCTGTCCAGCATCTTCCAGACTTTTCCCTCGCATCGCGGCTCCATCGCCGCGGTCTGCTTCAACGTGAAGGGTCCCGATCTCTGCTTCCTCGACCAGCCGGGCGAGATCTCCGAGCGTGACCACGCCCTGTACGACAAGCTGGGCCTGGCCGCCGAGCCGCTGACGAGCGCCCGCTACTTCGCGCCCTTCAAGGCCGATGGCGTGAACCTCAACACGCTGCGCACCCACGAGGCGCTGCAGCACAACACCGAGCCGCTTGTCTGGGGGCTCCGTGAGGTGCTGGACTACGCCGAGGTGGTGATGAACCGCGACGACATCGATGCCAAGGCCGATGCCTTCATCGACTTCCTCGCGGAACGCGTCGTGGGGCGGGAGTTCACCGATGAACTGCTCCGCGGCAAGCCCTTCCGGGTGGAGAGCTTCGCCGACCTCGAGGAGTTCTTCAGGGCGATCTTCGATTTCATGGAAGCGATGGGCCGCGGTGGCGAGGTGTGGCGCACCCATCACATCGCCACCATCCGCAAGGTGCGGAACCGCCTCGGCAACATCAGCACCCGCGCCAAGGGGCTCGTCATTGATGACGGCGCGCCCAACGACCTGCCGTGGGGCAGGTTCGACGACCGCACCGTCTACGTGGTGGACGTGGCCGGCGTGGATCCACTGGCGCAGGACCTCGTCTTCGCCCGCTGCGTCTCGAAACTGCGGGAGCATCTCGAGCGGCGTGACCTGGGCGTCGATCACGTGGTGGTGTTCGTCGATGAGCTCAACAAGTACGCGCCTGCCGACGGGCCCGACACCTACGTCCGCAAGATGCTGCTCGATCTGGCCGAGCGCGGCCGGTACCTGGGCCTCGTGCTTTTCTCGGCCCAGCAGTTCCGCTCACAGGTGCAGCGGCGCATCGTCGGCAATGCCGGTACGTCGGTGTTCGGGCGCATGGACATGGACGAACTGGCGACGCCGGCCTACGCGACGCTCTCCCCCGCGATCAAGATCAAGCTGGCCACGCTGCCCAAGGGCGAGCTGATGCTCCGGCATCCGCACTTCACCCAGCCGATCTTTGCCCGCTTCCCGCGGCCGGCCATGCTGAGCGGGAGGGAGGGGGTGGAGCGCTTCCCCCCGGGCGCCGAACTTCCCTTCGCCGATGCGGTGGCCCGCCAGCTCAAGCAGCTGGACCGCCGGGTCGCGACCGACGCCGTGCGGGCCCTGGTCGAGGGCCGCCAGGAACTCGATGTCCGCCGTGCCCTGGCCCTCACCCGGCGTACGCGCCCGGACGATGTCCTGGCCTTCTTCACGGCGAAGCTCGGCCGGCGCGTGGGTGGGGAGGTCGTGACGGCCCGGAGCACGATCCGCCCGGTGCCGAGCGGGGTCGATCCCTATCAGTAGCACGGCTCCGGTGCGCCGCTTGCAACGCCGAACCCGCTGCTCCATTCTCTACTCGTGAAACTCGCCCACATCGCGGATTCTCACCTGGGGATCCGCCAGTACCATCGCCAGACCCCCACGGGCATCAACCAGCGGGAAGCCGACGTCGCCAATGCCTTCCGGGGCGTCATCGACGACGTCATCGCCCAGCGGGCCGACGTGGTGGTGATCGCGGGCGACCTGTTCCACTCGGTGCGACCGACCAATGCCGCCATCGTGTTCGCGTTCCGCCAGTTCCAGCGCCTGCGCGAGGCGCTGCCGAAGGCGCCCGTCATCGTCGTGGCCGGCAACCACGATACGCCGCGCTCCTCCGAGACCGGCAGCATCCTCAAGCTGTTCGAGGAACTGGGTCTCTCGGTGGCGGCCGACGTGGCGCGGCGGTTCGAGTTCCCCGAACTCGACCTGAGCGTGCTGGCGGTGCCGCACCAGGCCCTGGTCGATCCCGAGGAACTCCAGATCAGGCCTGACGGCCCGGCGCGGCACCAGGTGCTCGTGATCCACGCCGAAGTGCAGGGGCTCCTGCCGGCCGACCGGCCGTCGCTCGAGTACGGCGGTGTCGTGGTCACGCCCGACCAGGTTGGCTCCGGTGCGTGGAGCTACATCGCCTGGGGCCACTATCATGTGCGCCACCAGGTGGGCCCGAAGGGGTGGTACCCGGGCTCGCTGGAATACACCAGCAACAACATCTGGGCGGAGCGCGCCGAGGAAGAGGCGAACGGCATTCCCGGCAAGGGCTGGCTCATGGTCGATGTCGCAAGCGGGATGGTGACTCCGCACCTCGTGAAGCACGCGCGGCAGGTGGTCGACCTTCCCCCGATCTACGCCGACGGGCTGGACGCGTCGCAGCTCGATGCGGCCATCGCCGATCGCGTGGCGTCCGTGCCCGGCGGCCTTGCCCAGCAGATCGTGCGGCTCGTGGTGCACGACGTGCCTCGCCCTGTCGCGCGCGAGGTGGACCATGCCCGGATCCGCGCCTGGAAGGCATCGGCGCTGCACTTTCATCTCGACATGCGGCGGCCCGTCCGCCTGCGGCTCACCGGTTCGGGTGCGCCCGGCAGGCGGCAGACCCTCCCCGAGGTGGTGCACGACTGGCTCGAGCATCGTGTGCTGCCGTCCGAGATCGACCGCGAGCGTTTCGTGGCGCGGGGTGTGGAACTGATCGAGCAGGTCGATTCCGACGGTGACGGCCCGTGATCATCAACCGGCTGCGCCTCGTCAACTTCCGGCAGCACGAGTCAACCGAGCTCGTGTTCGGCAGCGGCCTGACCGGCATTGTCGGGCCCAACGGGGCTGGGAAGACCACCCTGCTCGAGGCCATCGCCTGGGCCATGTACGGCATGCCGGCCGCCCGCGGCAACCGCGAGACGATCCGCCGCCGCGGCGCAGCTCCGCGCTCGCGTGTCGAAGTGGAGCTCGACTTCTCCCTCGGGCCGCACCACTACCGGATCCTGCGCACCCTCGGTGGGGCCGAACTGTACCAGGACAATGAGGCGGCGCCGATCGCCAACAGCATCGGCAGCGTCACCGAGCGCGTTACCCGGCTCATGGGCATGAGTCGCGACGAGTTCTTCAACACCTACTTCACCGGGCAGAAGGAGCTCGCGGTCATGGCGGCCATGACCGCCTCCGAGCGCGCCACCTTCCTTTCCCGGGTGCTTGGCTACGAGCGCCTCCGGGTGGCACAGGATCGCCTCAAGGTCGAGCGCGCCAGCCTGCGCGCGCAACTCGACACGCTCCGCTCGGGGCTGCCGGATCCCGAGGTGCTCGAGGAGGCGGCGAAGGCCGCGTCCGACCGGCTGACGGCGGCCGATGCGCGGCTGCAGCTGGCCCGGCAGCAGGTGAAGAGCGCCGAGGCACGGGTGGCGGAACTGGGACCGCGGTGGGAGACGGCACAGCAGCAGAAGGTCGCGGCAGCCGCGCTCGAGAGCGACCTCCGCCTGGCGCAGCAGGTGATGGAGACGGCCCGGCAGACCGCGACCCGGGTGACGGCCGAGCTGGCGGCCGCAGAGGCCGCCGCGAAGCGCATGCAGGAGCTGGACGCGGCGCTGGCGCCGCGATCGGCACTGCGGGAGGAAGCGGGCGCGCTCACGCGCGACGCCGAGGGGAACGCGCGTCGCGCGGCGCTCGGCGCCCAGCGGAAGGAACTGGCGCAGCGCCGGGCCGACCTGGCGAAGCAGATCGGCAAGTCGCCGGCGGCCGACGCCCTCGAGCGCGCCCGGGCCACCGTGGCCACGGTGCGGCAGGCGCTCGACTTCAGCCTCGAGGCGCTGGAAGGGCGCCGCACCCTCTGGGTGCAGGATGCCCAGGCCGCGGCCACCAAGCGCGAAGGCCTGGCCGACCAGTACCGGGAGCTTGTCGAGCAGCGCGAGCGGATCATGGAGGCAGGGCAGGAGGGTGCGTGTCCCACCTGCGCCCGGCCGCTCGGCAAGGAGTTCGAGTCGGTGCTCGGCGTGCTCGACCGGCAGATCGAGGAGGTCACCTTCAACGGCAGCTTCTACAAGCAGCGTATCGAGCAGCTGAAGGACGTGCCTCCCGAGGTGACGCAGCTCGAGGAGCAGATGCAGGGGCTCAAGCGTCAGCTGGAGGAGGCGAACGCCGCTCATGCGAGGCTCGCGGCGTCGCTGGCGGAGGCGGCGCGCTGGCGCGACGAGGTGCAGAATCTGGATGCGCGGCTCGCCGGGATCGAGGCGGATCTCGCGGCGCTCCCCGGCGCGGTATACGATCAGGCACGCCATGAGCTGGTGCAGGCCGAGCTGAAGCGCCTCGATCCGCTCGCGCTCGAACTCGAGCGCCAGCGCGTCGGCGCCGATCGCGTGCCGCTGCTGCAGGAACAGAAGTCAGGCGCGGACGCGAAGCGGCTCGACGCCGAAGCGCGTGACCGGGGCATTCGCGCCGCGCTCGCCGCGCTCGGCTTCAGCGAGGAGGGGTTCCGCACCGTGGAGCGGGCGTGGCGCGAGCTGGAGACGGCCAGGCAGGCCGCCGCGCTCAGCCTGGTGCGCGACGAGGGCGAGGCGACCGCGGCGAAGGAGGCCACCGTCCAGGCCGCGCGGCGGATCGAGGACCGGGCGCGTCGCGCCCGCGAGGCCGACGCCGTGGCGCTGGCCCTGCGCACCAATCAGGAACTGGATCACGCGCTGGGCGACCTGCGGAACGAGCTGAACGCCACCCTGCGCCCGGACCTGTCGGAGCTCGCGTCGGTGTTCCTGCGCGATCTGACCAACGGCCGGTATACCGAACTGGAGCTCGACGAGGACTACGTGACGACGCTGCTGGACGAAGGCGAGCCCAAGGGGGTCATTTCGGGTGGCGAGGAAGACGTCGCCAACCTGGCGCTGCGGCTCGCCATCAGCCAGATGATCGCGGAGCGCGCCGGGCAGCCGCTGTCGCTCCTCATCCTGGACGAGATCTTCGGCTCGCTCGATGACGACCACCGGGCCGCGGTGGTGGACCTGCTTCGCAGCCTCGCCGACCGGTTCCCGCAGGTGATCCTCATCACCCACATCGACTCGGTGCGGGACGGGTTCGACCGCATCGTCCGGGTCACCTACGACCCCCGTCGCGGGTCCGCGGTGGTCGCTGACGAACCGCTGGGGGGGCACGATGTGGCGGCCTGATCGCAGCGTGCACGGCCCCGACCGCGCCACCGTTGCGGACGTGGAGCCCTTGAACCGGCTCTTCACCGAGGCCTTCACCGATCGCTACGCGCGCGACGGCCTCTCGGGCGTTCGCGTGCCGCCGCTGACCCCCGCTGTGTGGCGCTACGCCATCGAGGACGCCGCCGAAGGCGCGTTGCTCTGGCGCGACTCGGACGGCCAGCTCGCCGCCTTCAACATGGTGCACCAGTCGGGCACGGAGGGATGGATGGGCCCGATCGCCGTGCGTCCCGACCGCCAGGGCGCCGGGGTGGGGCGTGCCATCGTGCAGGCCGGGATCGACCTGCTCCGCGGGCGCGGGGCCGCCACCATCGGGCTCGAGACCATGCCCCGCACCACCGACAACATCGGGTTCTACGGCACCCTGGGCTTCGTGCCGCGGCACCTCACCATCACCCTGGTGCGCGATGCGGTGCGCGCCGTCGCGCGCGACGCGTCACGGCTCTCCACCGGCGACATCGCGGCTGGCGTGGCCGAGTGCGCCGAACTCACGTCGCGCGTGGCGCCGGGCATCGACTTCAGCCGTGAACTGCTGCTCACTCACGAGCTGGGACTGGGCGACACGACGATGGTGCGGCGGGGCAGCCGGCTCGTGGCCTTCGCGCTGTGGCAGTCCACGGCGCTCGCGGCCGGCCGCCCCCGCGATGAGCAGCGCGTACTGAAGCTCGTGGCGGCCGACGCCGCCGCGTTTGAACGATTGATCGATGGACTTCAGGCGGATGCGATCGCGTCCCGGCTGCGCCGCGTGGCCATCCGCTGCCAGACGGCCGTTGGCGCGGCATACGTGCACCTCACGGGGCGCGGGTTTCGCGTGCACTGGACCGACCTGCGCATGACACTGCCCGACGCGCCCGAAGCGGAGGCGAACGGGGTGCTGATGTCCAACTGGGAGATCTGAGGGGCTGGAAGTACGCCGTTACGCCCTCGAGTCCTCCCGTCCCTTCCGAAGTACCAGCCATCGCACCAGCAGCAGCACCGCGATGCCGTAGAGGCCGTTCGGCAAGCCGCTCGGCACCTGCCGCAGGAAGATGAGGAACCCCCACGCGATGAGTGCAATGATGGCAGCGACAAGCGACAGCGTTGGCGTCATGAGTATTGGCTTCCCGTGTTGACGGTCTGAGTGCCGTGTCCTAACTTAGTTGTGGTCGGCGGCGGGGATCTACGTTATCGAGCCGATAAGTCAGGCCCAGGGCCCAGATATTGTGGCTGCTGCCATGCCCCTCGGGGGAAGACAAAAGCCATGACGAGGGTGCCGAGCATTCCGGTTGGGCTTCAGTAACCCTCTCCGTCGCCGTTTCTTCAGGTAAAGCGCCGGCTCCAAGCGGGGTCGGCGTTTGCTTTCCGGGGAACTCGAGGGGCACCGCGGGGTGCCTTAATGCATACTTAACGCCGGGGCTGCTCCATGCCGAGATGCCGCGTGACGCGTCGTGTGCACTTCAATGCCGCTCACCGCCTGCACAATCCCGCCCGAACGGACGCCTGGAACGTGGCGACGTTCGGCGCGTGTAACAATCCTCACTTCCACGGCCACAACTACGAGCTGGACATCAGCGTCGAGGGAGAGGTAAACCCCGACTCGGGCTATGTGTTCGACCTGAACACGCTGAAGCGGGTGGCGGAGGAGCGGGTCCTGCGGCACCTTGACCACAAGAACCTCAACCTCGATGTGACCTGGTTTGCGTCCCTCAACCCCACGTCCGAGAATCTCGCCATCGTGATCTGGCGCGAACTGCGCGGTGCCGTGCCCGATGAGCTGGCCCTGAGCGTTCGTCTCTGGGAGACCCCGAGGAACTATGTCGACTACTCCGGCGCCTGAGTTCACCATCGCCCCGCACGTGCGGGCCATCCTCGCCGAGCTGGGCCAGGACCCCGACCGGGCGGGGCTGTCCAGGACACCGGAACGGGTGGACAAGTCGCTCCGGTTCCTGACCCGGGGGTACGCGCAAACCGTGGAGGAGGTCATCGGCGACGCGCTCTTCGAGGAGTCGCACGAGAACATGATCCTCGTGCGGGACATCGAGATGTACTCGCTGTGCGAGCACCACATACTCCCGTTCTACGGCCACGCGCACGTGGCGTACATCCCGCACGGCCGCATCATGGGCCTCTCGAAGGCGGCACGTATCGTGGACATGTTCTCGCGGCGGTTGCAGGTGCAGGAGCGGCTCACCGACCAGATCGCGGACGCGATCATGGACGTACTGCAGCCGCGCGGAGTGGGAGTCGTCATCGAGGCGTCGCATTTCTGCATGATGATGCGGGGAGTCGAGAAGCAGAACTCCCGCACGGTAACGAGCGCCTTGCGCGGCATCTTCCGCAACGACCAGCGCACTCGCGACGAGTTCCTGCGCCTGGCGCACGCGCCACGGGGGTGAGCGGCGTCCTCGCGGGGCAGGTTGCCGTCGTCACCGGCGCCTCGCGCGGCATCGGCGCCGCGACGGCTGCGCTGCTCGCGCGTGCGGGTGCCCGGGTGGTGCGTGTCGCGCGGTCGCTACCCGCGCAGCCGAAGACGGGTTTCATCGACCTTCCGTGCGACCTGACCGATGGTACCGCCTGGCGCGCAACCGCGGATCGCATCCTCTCCGGGATCGGGCCGCCTTCCATCGTGGTCAGCAATGCCGGTGCTTTCCTCATGAAGCCGCTCCACGACACCACCCAGGACGAATTCGACGCGCAGGTGGACATCAACCTGCGCGCGCCGTTCGCCGTGGCCCGGGCGCTGCTGCCGGCGATGCGTACCGCGGGCCGTGGGACGTTCATCCACATCGGGAGCGTCGCCGATCACTCGGCCTATCCCGACAACGCGGCCTATTCGGCCTCCAAGTACGGCCTGCGCGGGCTGCACGAGGTACTGGCCGCCGAATACCGGGGAAGCGGCGTGCGGCTCTGCCTCGTCTCTCCCGGCCCCACGGATACCGACGTGTGGAGCCCGATCGATCCCGATCGCCAGCCGCACCTCCCTGATCGCGCGAACATGCTCCGGCCCGCGGATGTCGCGGACGCGGTGCTGTTCGTCGCGACGCGGCCGGCAACCGTTCACGTGGACTGGCTGCGGCTCGGGCCGGCCTAGGATAGGTCACTGATGCATTTGCTCCCGCGCGTGGCCGTGCTCCTGTCGATCCTTGCCCCACCGGCGCTTGCGCAGCAGTCCGTGCCCATGCTCCCCGACTCAGCCGGATGGGGCGTGCAGGTGCTCACCGACGTCACTGCCCCCGGCGGGGCGCGCTGGGTCGGCACCTATGCTGAGGGGATCTTCGTCCTGCGGAGAGGTGCCAGGGCATGGGATCGCATCCGCACTGACACGACGGACACCTCCATTTCCATGGACTTCGTCAACGCGATCGCGTTCGGCCCGCGAGGTGAGGTCTGGTACGGCACCGTCGGGAATGGCTGGGGAGTCTCGACGGACGGTGGCAGGAGCTGGCGCAACTGGACCATCAAGCAGCTCGGACCCGAGTGGCAGTATGTGACGCCGGAGGGGATCAGCACCAAGGGGGATACGACGGTGATCGGCACCGCCGACGGCATCCAGGTGACGACTGACAATGGCGAGCACTGGACCGCCCTCATCGATGGCACGGGCCCGCCGGCGCGTGGTCCTGCCGACAGCGCCGTCGTGCTGCTCGATGACGAGTACGTGCTGGCGCTCTCGGCGGTGAAGGGTGGCTGGAGCGTGCGCACGCTCACGGGCACGATGGTGCTCGCGGCGGCGGGCGGGAAGTGGCGCCGCGG
This sequence comes from Gemmatimonadota bacterium, assembly GCA_017889745.1. Classification (GTDB taxonomy): domain Bacteria; phylum Gemmatimonadota; class Gemmatimonadetes; order Gemmatimonadales; family GWC2-71-9; genus JAGGAG01. The sequence goes on from JAGGAG010000053.1 coordinate 14,773, forward strand.
CGGTGCCGTGGAGGCGGGTGCCTCGGCGCGGGCCGCGACGCTCGTGAAGGGCAAGCCGC
>JAGGAG010000156.1 GCA_017889745.1 Gemmatimonadota bacterium
TTTTGGAGGGAGACAATGTACCGCGCCCGAAGTGCTTCCGTAAGAACCGGGCGGGTCAATGACGTGGGGACAATGGAGCTGACGGGGATCGAACCCGTGACCTCTGCAATGCGAATGCAGCGCTCTCCCAGCTGAGCTACAGCCCCGTGACGGGCCGCAAGATATGGGGGCCTGCCTGCCCCGTCAAATCACCCGGTCCTTCGCCCTTCCTCGCAAAACCCCGCCCCGGCATCTTTCCGATAGTCAGCTGCGGAAACCCTCTCACAACCGGATTCGGAGCCTGTCAATGAACCGGGCTGCACTGCTCGTGCTCGCGTCCGCCGTCCTGCTGGCCAGCTGCTCCAACGACAAAATCAATGGCCCCTTCCAATTCGCCGGGTCCTGTGATGTGTTCGAGGTTACCGATGTCACGCTGGACACCGATCCGGCAAATGTGTCGCGGTTAGAGGCAGTGGCCAACTGCAGCATGGGCTCCGAGATCGGTGACGTGGGTGCCGTGGTCGACTTCGTCGTCACCTCGAACACTACCGATAACACCCTCGTCATCGCCGCCGAGTCGTTCTACTCCGCGAGCCAGACCGACATCCTGGTCGGCGCGTTCGAAGGGACGGGCACCCAGGTGAGTGCCACCACCATCAACTTCTCCGGCACGGAGACGTATGATGGGGGCACCAACGACTTCGACGACATCTTCGGCACCGGTGAGATCTCCGGCGGTGTACTCACCCTCACGGCACCCGGCAGTGGCGGGTGGACGGTGGTCGGCGCCATTGACTGATTCCCGATGGGCCGCCCGGCACCGGCGTGGACCTCCAGCCGGTTGCCGGGTATCACGCGCTGTGAAGAACAATCCCGCTCACTTGATGGACTACCGCGTCCACGCCCCCGCGGAGTCACGGCCCCGGCCCGGCGGCGAGTTCGTGCTCTACTGGATGCAGACCACCCAGCGGGCACACGACAACTTCGCGCTCAACTTCGCCATCGAACAGGCTGACACCCTGGGCCTGCCGCTGCAGGTGTACCACGGCCTGCGCCATGACTACCCCTGGGCCAGCGACCGCATTCACACCTGGATCCTCGAGGGCGTGATCGACCTCTACGCCGGCTTCGCCGCCCGCGGGATCAACTACGCCTTCTGGCTGGACGAGGGAACTGAGAGCTATACCCAATGGCCAGCGGGCGGGCGGGACGCCGCCGCAGCTCCCGTTCACCGTTCACCGTTAACCGTTCACCGCAGCCTGCTCGCACAGCTCGCGGACCGGGCCGCCCTCGTCGTCACCGACTTCTTCCCCACGTTCATCGTGCCGCGGCAGGTCCGCTCACTCCGCGGCGACGTAGCCACGCCGGTCATCGCCGTCGATTCGGCCACGCTCGTCCCGATGGCGTATCACAAGAAGGAACACGGCAACGCGCGCGGCATACGCCCCGTGCTCATGGAGGCGTTGCCGCACTACCTCTGGCCCGCGGACAACCCGTCGCCGCGCGTGCAGCGGCCCGTCGAGCTTCCCTTCGACCCGGTCCGGCCCACGGCCGAGAGCATCCCCTCCCTCGTGGCCCGTTGCGACATCGACCACGCCGTGGCGCCGTCGCCCATGTTTCGCGGCGGCACCGCCGCCGGCCGGGCTCGGCTGCACGACTTCCTCACCACCGGGCTCCGCCACTATGCCGACCTGCGCAACGATCCCAACGAGCCGGATGCGGTGAGCCGCCTTTCACCCTATCTCCACTTCGGCAACCTCTCCATTCACGAGATCCTGCTCGCCGCCCGGGCCGCCGGCCCAGGCGAGCAGTATGCCAGGTTCCTGGACGAGGCACTCACCTGGCGCGAGGTGTCACACAACTTCTGCTACTTCAACCCGAAGCACCGCACGCCCGAGGGCATGCCGGCCTGGGCGCGCGAACAGCTCCGGGAGCACGAGACCGACCCGCGGCCGGTGCTCTACAGCGACGAGGACCTGGAGTTCGCGCGTACCGGAGACGAGCTCTGGAACGCCGCCCAGCGCTCCTACCTGCGCGACGGCTGGATGCACAACTACATGCGAATGCTCTGGGGCAAGGCGGTACTGCAGTGGACCCCGAACGCCGCCGAATGCCTGCGGGTGCTCGAGCACCTGAACAACAAGTACTCGCTCGACGGGCGGGACCCGAACAGTTATGGCGGGATCATGTGGACGTTCGGGAAGTTCGACCGGCCGTTCTACCGCCGGCCGATCTACGGCACGGTGCGCTACCAGTCACTCAAGGCCGCGCGGGAGAAGTTCGATGTGCCGCGCTACATCGCGGCAATGAGCTGAGAACCGAAGAAGCGCTGTGAACGCGATGCCCCGGCTGGACTAGCGAGGGTGGAGTGCCCCGCCGAAAAGGTCTGGCTGGCGGGTGGACCTGAGCGTGACGTCCATGTGCCCGCCCCTGAGGACCCTTGAGGCGGGGCACTCCGCCCGAGCACTGTGACCTTTGAGGAGGGGCACCCCCGTTCGAGTGCCAGGCGACGATCGCCCTCATACTCCGAGCCGCTTCAACTCTCGGGCATGCACTCCACTCAACAGCACCAGCGACGTGATCGCCCCGACGAGCGCCAGGAACATGTCCCATTGCGTGTCCCACACGTCTCCCTGCGTCCCCAGGAACGCCGTGGCTCCGCTCCCGCTGATCACCGCTGTCATCCACTCGATCAGCTCGTAGGTGGCACTGAACGCCAGGCAGATCGATACCACGACGAACGGCAGCCACCGGCTTCCCTTGAGCGGCGACGTGCGCCACAGGATCTCCCGCGCCAGGATCGCCGGCACGAACCCCTGCGCAAAATGCCCCAGCCGGTCATAGTGGTTCCGCGCCAGCCCCAGCGCGTCCCGTACCCAGAACCCGAGCGGCACTTCGGCGTAGGTGTACCGCCCACCCACCATCAGGATGATCGCGTGGATCGCCAGCAGCACCTGCAGCAGCGGCGTGAGTGGAAAGCGCCGCGCCGTGAAGATCACGATCGGCAGCCCGATCAACACCGGCGCCACCTCCAGCCACCAGGTGAACCGGTCGGTGGGGTGAACGCCGGACCAGGCGAGCACGGCCACGACGAGGAGCAGCAACACCCGTGACAGCATCAGGCGATTTCTCCCGATCACCGTTCATCGTTCACCGCTTACCGCTCACGCTGTTCCGGCCCTCTTCCCGCTCACGCCGTCTGCTCACGCTCCTCGAGGAACGGCACCTCCACCGTCAGCCCATCCTTTGCCACGATCGTATCGGGAAAGATGGTCTTCGCCTCCGCCAGCAATTCCGGCGCATCCCGGTTGTACCGTGCGCTGATGTGCGTCATCACCAGCTGCCGCACCCCGGCCTCGCGCGCGATGGTCGCCGCTTCCACCGCAGTCGAGTGGCCGGTCTCCGCCGCCCGCTCCCCCTCGTCGTGGCTGAACGTCGCCTCGTGGATCAGCAGGTCGGCGCCGCGCGCCGCCTCCATCAATGAGGTGGTGGGTCGCGTGTCCCCCGAAAAGACCAGCGTCCGCCCCGACCGCGCCTGGCCGACGAGATCTTCCGGCCCGACCCGGCGTCCGTCGGGAAGGGCTATCGTTTCACCCTTGTGGAGCCGCCCCCAGAGCGGTCCTTCCGGCACCCCCAGCTCGCGGGCCCGGTCGGGGTTGAAGCGGCCCAGCCGGACATGCTCCCGCAGCGCGTAGCCCACCGTGTCGGCCCGGTGCTCGGTCGCGAAGACCTGCAGGTCATAGCCGTCGCGCGCCAGCCAGTCACCCGGCTTCACCTCGATGATCTCCACCGGAAAGCGCGACTTCTCGATGCCCACCGCGAGCATGCCGCCCAGGATCCGCTGCGCCCCCCGCGGGCCGTACAGCACCACTGGCGCCGTGCGGTCCAGCAACCCCATTGTGCGTATGAGCCCCGTGACGCCGAGGATGTGGTCGCTGTGATAATGCGAGAAGAAGATGTCGCGGAACGAGAAGCCCACCCCGTAGCGCATCATCTGGCGCTGGGTGCCCTCGCCGCAGTCGAACAGGAACATCTCCCCTTCCCGCTGGACGGCGAGACTGGTGACGTTACGATCGACGGTGGGACAGGCGGCGCCCGTCCCGAGAAAAGTGACCGACAGCATGGGCGGGAAGATACGATGGCAGGCGCGCGAACGGGGATACTGCTTGGCGCCGTGCTCCTGGCACTCGTGCCCGCTCCGGCGCGCGCGCAGTGGGCCGTCGAGGCCTTCCTGGGCAGCGCCGCGAACGCGCCCAGCACCCTCACCATCCGCCAGGCCGGCGAACCCGACATCCGCTTCACCGCCCACTACGCCACCAATCCGTTCAAGAGCTCGAGTGCCCCGTACTACGGCTTCCGGGTGTCGCACTGGTGGGGCCGCTGGGGCGGCTTCTTCGACGACCTGCACCACAAGCTCTACCTCACCAACAACCCGCCCGAGGTGGAGACCTTCGAGGTCACCTACGGCTACAACCTCTTCTCACTCGGCGCCGGCTACCGTGTGGGCCACTGGAGCTTCCTCGCCGGCGCCGGTCCGGTAATCACCAACCCGACGTCCATCGTGCGCGGCGACTACAAGCCCCACGATGGCGGCATCCTCGACACCGGTTACTACGTCGATGGCGCCCAGGTGCAGCTCGGCGTCAACCGCCGCTTCCGCGTCGCCGGACTCTTCTTCCTGTCGGCTGATGTGCGGGGATCGATCGGGTGGGCCCGCGTCGATGTCGCCAACGGCAACGCCGACGTTCCGAACTATGCGGTGCACTTCCTGCTGGGGGCCGGGCTGGGAAAGAAACGTGAGGAGTGAGGGGTGAGGGGTGAGGCAAGGAGCGAGGCCGGGGTGTCCCTCCGAAAGGGGCTGGCTGCCGGGTGGACCTGAGCGTGACGTCCATGTGCCCGGCCCCGAGGACCTTTGAGGCGGGGTCCCCGGTCACGGCGCTCCCAATTCAGCCGACCTAGAACATCTTGACCGTCACGCCAATCTTCCCCGGATGCGCCCGCAGGTCGTCTACCAGCGAATCCAGTGACGCCGTAAGCCGCACCATCTGGTCGTAGAGCGCCGAGTCCGTGGCGAACTTCCCCAGCGTCCCCTTGCCTGTTTGCACCAGTGCCAGCACCGAGTCCAGCCGGGCGCCGGTCGCGGTGAACTGCGACGACATCGCGTTCAGGTTGTCCACCAGCGTGTCCGCCTTGTCGCGGGCCCGCACCACGGCCGGCGCACTCAGCGTCGAGTCGAGCCGCGCCAGCGTGCCCCGCATCGCCTGCAGGGTGAGCGCCAGCTCGGCCGACGGGCCGTGCTTCGGGTCATTGAGCGTCGCCATGAGCCGCTGCGATGACTGCAGCGCCTTGGTCGCCTCTTCCAGCGTCTTCGTCGCCCGGTCCTGCATCGCCGGGCCCACGAACCCCTGCGCGTTGATCAGCACGCTGTCGGCGCGGTCGGAAAGCCCGCCTGCGATCTCCATCAATCCCGGCGGCGAGATGCCCATCACCACCTGGCCCTTGGGCAGCACTGTCGGCGAGTCACCCGGGATGAACATCAGGGTCACGTCGCCCGCCAGGCCCACCGACATGATCACCGCCTTGGCGTCGATCTTCGGGACAATGGCGTCGTTGTTGAGCGAGATGGTGACGTGGACCTTGCCCGGCGCCACCAGCACGATGTGCTCCACCTTGCCCGATGGCACGCCCGACACCCGAACCTGCGACGCGGGCTTCAGCTGGCCGGCGTCGGGGAACTGGATGATCACCTCGTTGTCTCCCGGCCCGATCGACTTGCCCCCGAGCCAGAACATGCCCGCGACGAATACCGCGGCGGCGGC
>JAGGAG010000157.1 GCA_017889745.1 Gemmatimonadota bacterium
GAGGGAACCCATGCCCTCAACACTTGAGATCACGCCCATGCAGGACGTGAGCGGGTCGTTCCACCCGCTCAAGGGCACCAGTGCCGACTTCGACCCGCTGCTCGAGCGGGTGGACAATGCCCGCGTCGTCCTCCTGGGAGAGGCGTCGCACGGAACCCACGAGTTCTATCATATCCGGGCCGAGATCACCAAGCGGCTCATCCGGGAGAAGGGCTTCGTGGCGGTGGCGGTCGAGGCCGACTGGCCGGACGCCTACCGGGTCAACCGCTATGTCCGCGGTCGCGGCAATGATCCCGACGCCATCGCGGCGCTGGGCGGGTTCCTGCGCTTCCCCACCTGGATGTGGCGCAACGCCGACGTGCTCGACTTCATCGGCTGGCTGCGCACCCACAACGAGGATACTCTCGACCACGTCGGGTTCTACGGCCTCGACCTCTACAGCCTGCACGCGTCCATGCAGGCGGTGCTCGAGTACCTCGAGAAGGTCGACCCCGAGGCGGCCCGCCGCGCGGCCCGGCGGTATGGCTGTTTCGATCATTTCGGCGGCGACCCGCAGGAGTACGGCTACGCCACTGCCTTCGGCATGGCGCCGTCGTGCGAGCGTGAGGTGCTGAACCAGCTGGTCGAGCTTCGGTCCTCGGCGGCCGAGTACGCCCGGCGCAATGGGCGGCTCGAGCCGGACGACCTCTTCTTCGCCGAGCAGAACGCGAAGGTCGTGCGCAGCGCCGAGGAGTATTACCGCGCCATGTTCCGCAGCCGGGTCGGGTCGTGGAACCTGCGCGACCAGCACATGGCCGACACGCTGAACGCGCTGCTCGGCTTCCTGGAGAAGCAGGGCACGCGGTCCAAGGTGGTGGTCTGGGCGCACAATTCGCACCTTGGCGACGCGCGGGCCACCGAGATGGGCGCGGGGGGTGAACACAACGTGGGCCAGCTCGTGCGCCAGCAGTTCGGCCACGAGGCGGTGCTCGTGGGCTTCACCACCTATACCGGCACGGTCACCGCGGCATCCGACTGGGACGCCCCGGTGGAGCGGAAGGTCGTCCGGCCTGCGCTGCCCGACAGCTACGAGGCCCTGTTCCACGAGAGCGGACGCAATTTCTATCTCGATCTCGGCGGACCGGCGCCCCTCGTGGCCGCACTCGATGCCCCGCGCCTCGAGCGCGCCATCGGCGTCATCTACCGGCCCGAAACGGAGCGGATGAGCCACTATTTCCACGCTCACCTGCCCCGGCAGTTCGATGCCGTGTTCCACTACGACCACACTCGCGCTGTCGAGCCGCTGGACCGCACCGCGGCCTGGGAACAGGGCGAGGCTGAACTTCCCGAGACCTACCCTTCCGCCCTGTGAGGCCTGAAGCCATGACACCCACCACGCTCAACCCGCCGTTTGTCCATGCGAATCTCAGGATTCCGGCGGCCGGCGTCATCCTGACAGGCGACTTGACGATTCCGGTCAACGCGCGCGGGCTGGTGATCTTCGCCCATGGCAGCGGCAGCAGCCGCCTGAGTCCGCGCAACCGCCGCGTGGCCGAATGGCTGCACCACGCCGGTCTCGGAACCCTGCTCTTCGACCTGCTCACGCCGGCGGAAGAGGAAGTAGACGCCGTCACCCGCGAGCACCGGTTCGACATCGAGTTGCTGGCGGTACGGCTGGCCGCGGTGACCGACTGGATCGCCGTGCACCCCGACGCCAAGGAGCTCCATATCGGCTACTTCGGCGCGAGCACGGGCGCCGCGGCTGCACTGGTGGCCGCCGCGACGCGTCCGCACCTCATCCGCGCGGTCGTGTCGCGCGGCGGGCGCCCCGACCTGGCCGGGGCATCGCTCGGCCGCGTCACGGCGCCAACCCTCTTGATCGTCGGAAGCCGCGACACCGAGGTGGTTTCCCTCAACCAGCTCGCCCGGCACGAGATGACCCATTCACCGGTGACCCTGCTGCAGTTGGTGCCCGGTGCCACGCACCTCTTCGAGGAGCGCGGGGCCCTCGAGCTGGTGGGCGACTTGGCGTGCAACTGGTTCGAGCACTACCTCGCGGGAGTCGGCACGGCGCCCGTGGCGATACACAGGTAGTCAGTGGGGGCGAGGGACCGTATGTTGTGACCCGATGCCCTCGCCCCACCTCCCATGAGTCCGCTGCTCAAGGAGATCCGGCATAATCGGATGCTCTGGCTGCTGGCCTTCGTGCCGGTGGTCCTCGCGACCGCGCGGCTCAGGCCCGAGTCGCACACGCTGCTGTTCGTGCTGTCCGTCCTGGCCATCGTCCCGCTCGCCGTCCTGCTCAGTCTTTCCACCGAATCGGTCGCGGCCAGGACGGGCGACGCGGTCGGCGGCCTGCTCAATGCCACGCTGGGCAACCTGACCGAGCTGGTCATCGCGCTGGCGGCGTTGCGCGCCGGCGAATACACCCTGGTCAAGGCGTCCATCGCCGGGGCGATCGTCACCAACACCCTGTTCATGCTGGGCGGGTCGTTCCTGCTCGGGGGGCTGAAGCATCACGTCCAGGAGTTCAATCATTCCAGCGCCGTGCTGCAATCGAGCCTGCTCTTCCTGGCCACGGTGGCGCTGCTGATACCCTCGGCCACTGTCGATCCGGAATCCCTGGCGGGCGCGGCGTTCGTCCAGAACATGAGCCTGGGACTCTCGGTGCTGCTCATCATCGGCTACGCACTGGGCCTGCTCTTCACCCTCGGGACACACCGCGACGTGTTCGGCAGCACCGACTCCGGGGAGGAGCACGAGGCAGCCCTGCCGATCGCGACAGCACTCGCCACGCTGGCCGGCGTCACGGTGCTGATCGCACTCGTCTCCGAGGTCTTCGTCGAGTCGGTACAGGTCGCCGCGGTATCGTTCGGCATGACCTCCGCGTTCGTGGGCTTCATCGTGGTGGCGCTGGTGGGCGCCGCTGCGGAGATGACCGCGGCGTTCTCGGCCGCGCGCAAGGACCGGCTCGACCTGAGCGTGGGCATCGCGCTGGGAAGCGCCACCCAGATCGCGCTCTTCGTGGCGCCGGTACTGGTGCTGCTCAGCTACGTGGTCGGCCCGCACCCGATGAGCCTCCAGTTCTGGCCCGGGTCGGTGATGATGGTGTTCATCGCGACCCTGACCACGGCGCTGGTCACCCGTGGCGGCCGCTCGGCGTGGTTCGTCGGGGCGCTGTTGCTCATGGTCTACCTGGTGTTCGCCATGGCCCTCTACCTGCTGCCGCCACGGGTCCTGTGAGCCTCCCCGACCTCTTCACGTCCCCCAGGCGCACCCTGGACCCGATCGAACGCATCTCCGAGGTGCTGTTCGGCCTGATCATGGTCCTCACCTTCACCCTGACGCTCAGCGTTGCGGAGGGGGGGCAGGGCGAGGTGCGGACCATGCTGATCGGCGCGCTCGGGTGCAACCTCGCCTGGGGAGTCATCGACGCCGTGTTCTACCTGATGGCCGCCTTGGCACAGAGGGGCCACAACCTCACGGCCTTCCGGGCCGCGCGCAGCGAGAACGACCCGGTGAGGGCGCAGGGCATCATCGCCGGCGCACTGCCGCCGATGATTGCGTCCCTCATGCAGCCGGCGGAGCTGGAAGCGCTCCGCCTGCGCCTGAAGCAGGTCCCCGAGCCGAAGAAGTACGTCCGCCTCACCCTGGACGATTGGAAGGGTGCTGCCGGTGTGTGCCTCCTCGTGTTCCTGTCCACGTTTCCGGTGGTCATTCCGTTCACGTTCATGCACGACGTGACGCGCGCGTTGCGCTTCTCCAACGCCATCGCGGTGGTGCTGCTGTACGTCATGGGCTACGCCTTCGGCCGCATCACTGGAAGAAGGCCGGTTCTGATCGGCGTTGCCATGGTCGTCTTCGGGGCCGCTCTCGTGGCCATGACCATCGCGCTCGGAGGCTGACGCCCGTCACGGCTTCTGGTTGATCATCAGGTGGGCGTACGGTGTCCCCGCCCACATGATCCAGGTTCCCGTCTTCTTCGGCGTTGCCGACAATCCGCTCGTGCCCGGCTGGAACGGCCAGATGATCATGTAGTGCGGTGGCGACTGGACCCACTTGGTGCCCGGGCCGGGCTTGGCCCACGGGTCCGTGGCGCTGATGTCGCTGCCGCCGGTGAGCATGTACATCACGCCGGGCTCGGTGTTGGCGGGCTTCGCCTCGTGCTTGAGCCAGGAACCCACCCACATCATTGCCTGCTTGTCGGCACACATCGCGTCCTGGCCCGGTGTGTCGGGCGCGTCCGGCAGGCAGGTCCAGCCGTTCGTACCCGGGCGCAGCTGCACCAGCTTCCCGTCGGCCCCGGCTGACATGATGGTGGCATTCATGGCGATCTCCTTCGGCGCCGCCGCCATCGCCTCGCGGATGAGGGTGTCCTTGCTCTTCGTCACCTGGCCCTTCTGCTGCGCCGAGAGCGCGGGAACCACGGCAAGCGTAACGAGGCTCGCCGTAACCACCGTGCGTGCGGACATGTGCGCTGCCCTCCTCCGGCCGATGCCGGCTTGTGAAACGTTGGTACAAACAAGAACCCGGCCAAGCAGTTGCTCGGCCGGGTTCGCGATTGGCTCCTCCTGATGCACGCGACCAACTTGACGCGTCAGGGTTCACAGCCTCCGACAGCGCTACGGTATGGCAGTCGCTCCGGGCCGTCAAGCACTGGACACCTTGTCCCGTCCCTTCCGCGCACGCGGTGGCGCCCCTAAGCTCCCGCCATGCGCAAGAACCTGATCGCCATCCTCGGTCTCTTCGTCCTCGCCGCCTCGACGGCGGCGGCCCAGGCTCCCAATACCCTGACCGCAGAGGAAAAGGCGGCGGGGTTCAAGCTGCTGTTCGATGGCAAGGCGGCCACTGACTGGCGCGGCTACCAGCAGAAGACGCTGCCCGGCGGCTGGACCGTCGTCGATGGTGCCCTTGCGCTCACCAGCGGCAGCGGCGAGCCCAGCAGCGGCGACATCGTCACCAGGGCCGAGTATTCCAACTTCGAGCTCCGCCTCGAGTGGCGCATCGCGAAGGACGGCAACAGCGGCATCATGTATCGCGTCTCCGAGGAATACGAGGCGCCGTACGAGAGCGGGCCGGAGATGCAGGTGCTCGACGACGCCGGTCACGCCGACGGCAAGTCGCGCCTCACCGCGGCGGGCAGTTGCTTTGGGCTCTATCCCGCGCCAGCGGGCATCGTGAAACCCGCGGGGGAGTGGAACGAGGTCCGCATCATCGCCGACGGGGCGCATGTCGAGCACTGGCTCAACGGGGTGAAGGTGGTGGAGTACGAGCTTTGGAGCCCCGACTGGAGGGGCCGGGTGGCGTCGTCAAAGTTCAAGCAGTGGCCCGGCTACGGGATGTCGAAGAAGGGGCGCATCGCGCTGCAGGACCACGGGAATGCGGTGAGCTACCGGAGCATCCGGATCAGGAAACTCTAGCGCCACGACAGCCGAAGGAGTCGCCCCAGAGACGCGCCAGCGCTGGAGCTCGTCGAATGGGGATGGCTCCGGAGGCTCTGTTGCCCGGCGGCGGCGCAATCGAACTCTCCTTCAGCAACACCCCCGATCTTCGAGCTGCAGCGATCTGGACCTCGCCGCGCCGGCACGAGAGCCGAAGGAGCCGCCCCAGAGACGCGCGACAGCACGGTCGCGGGAACACTCGAGCGGGATGCCCCTCCTCAAAGGTCCTCGGGGCCGGGCACATGGACGTACCGTTCCGGTCCACCCGGCAGCCAGACCTTTTCGGAGGGGCACCCCGCTCATCGCGCTTCAGTCGAACTCGTCAGGGCGCGTCGAATGGGGA
>JAGGAG010000158.1 GCA_017889745.1 Gemmatimonadota bacterium
CCTGGAACGTGGCGGCCACCGTCTGCTCCAGTTCGGGCGACGGTGTCGGCACGATGCCCACCGCCTCCTGTGTCGTGGGATCGAAGGGGGTGCCCACCGGGTCGATACGCTCGAGCCCCGACGACTGAAGTTCCTTCCAGACCTTCTGGTCCACGGCATTGATCGCGATGCGCAGGGCATCCACTGGGGTGGTGGATGGATCACTGCTCACGGCGCGATGCAGGTCGTCGAGGGCATCGACCAGCTTCGCCACGAGGCCCGCCTGGGCCCGATCGCCAAGCTCATTCCTTTCCCGGAGGGAGCGCTTGCGATAGTTGTCATACTCGGCAGCGAGGCGCACGTAGCGGTCCTGAACCTCCGCCAACTCCTCCTCAAGGCGCTTGATCGCGGAATTCTCGGGCTCCACCGGAAGGCCGGTGGCATCAGCCGCTTCGGTACCCGGGCCGTCAATAGGGCCGGGGCCCGCAAAATCGGGGAATGTGGTCATAGGGGGGAAGATAGCAGCAACGGAGATGCCGACAGGAGGTGCCGGAATGGCAGGCGCGGCCCGGTCAGGACCCTCCCGGAGCAGGGTCTCAGGGGCTTTGGGTCGCGAGCAGCCGCTGGCGCACCAGGAAGAGCGCAGTCTGGACGGCGCGCGCCCTGACCTCCGGACGGCTGCCGGGGAAAATCGTTTGCCGTACGTGGCTGTCCCCGAGGCCAGCAACGGCGAGGCAGACGGTGCCCGTGGGCTTGTCGGCGGTTCCCCCGCCCGGCCCAGCGATCCCCGTGATCCCGACGCCAACGTCCACGGAAAGCCGGCGCCGCACGCCCTCCGCCATTGCCAGCGCGACCGGCTCGCTCACCGCCCCCTTGAGGCGCAGGAGCTCTGCCGGCACCTCCAGCTCGCCGACCTTCACGCTGTTGTCGTAGGCGATGATCCCGCCGCGGAACACCTCGGAGCTCCCCGGCACGTCGGTGAGCCTTCCGCCCAGCAGGCCACCCGTGCAGGACTCAGCCACGCCGATGGTCAGGCCCCGTGCCCGCAGCAAGCCGACCACGATGTCCGCCAGCGTTTCCTCACCCTCGCCATACACGTGCGCGCCGGCGCGGCGCCGGAGTTCCGCCGCACCGGCGTCGAGCCGTGCATCGCTTTCGGCGGCCTCCGCACCCCAGGACGTGAGCCGCAGGTCCACACCCTCGAGCCCGGGGAGGTACGCAAGCCCGAGGGGACGCACCGCCGCCTCGATGTCGCCGAGCCGTTCGGCCAGGGTGCTCTCGGGGATCGCGCTGGTGCGCACGGTCCGTGACCGCACGACCAGGCTCCCTGCCCGTGGTGCGAGGCGCGGCACCACCTCATGCGTGAGGAGGTTTCGCATCTCGATGGGTACCCCGGGAAGCATGATGACCAGGCCACGCGGTGTCTCGAGCCAGAGGCCGGGCGCCGTGCCCCAGCGGTTCGGCAGCGCGGTGGCCCCGCGCGGCACTTCCGCCTGCGAGCGATTCGTCACTGCCGGCTCCCGGCCCAGCCGGCGGAAGCGCTCGACGAGGTGATGCCAGATCTCCTCCTGGAACTCGAGCGGCATGTGAAGCAGCTCGGCCACTGCGTGCTTGGTGATGTCATCCCGGGTGGGGCCGAGCCCGCCGGTCACGAGCACGGTGCCGGCGCGGTCGAGCGCCGCGCCCACGGCGTCCTGGATCGCGTCGCGGTCGTCACCCACGGACGTCCGCCGCGTGATCTCGACCCCGATCGAGGCCAGAACGCGCGCGATCTCGGCACTGTTGGTGTCGATGGTGAGGCCGAGCAGGAGCTCGGTGCCGACGGTGAGAAGCTCGAGTCGCATGGCGGGGAGATGGACTACTTGCTGCTGCTGAACAACGCCCTGTTCTTGTACAGGTAGACCCCGAAGGAATACACCGTCAGCACCACCGCGATCACCAGCGCCACCGCGACGAAGCTGCCGTGGAACTGGTTCCAGAAGTAGGCGTAGCGGTTGTGTTCCCAGCCGAGCGGCTTGCGGGCGTCGCGAAAGGCGAACCACAGGATCACGGCACCGACGAAGATGTTCTGGAACACGGCCTTGAGCTTGCCCGCGCCCCCGGCGGCGATCACGACTCCCTTGGCCTTGGCCCAGTGGCGGAAGATCGTCATGGCCAGCTCCCGGCCGATCATCAGTAGCGTGGCCCAGAGCGGAATGCTGCCCCACACCGGGATGCCATACTCGGCCTGGCGCTCGCGCGAGATCCAGTAGATCGGGACCAGCGTCGCGAAGAGCAGCAGCTTGTCGGCGATGGGATCGAGGAGCTTGCCCAGGTCGGTGACCTCGCCGCGACTTCGGGCGAGGTAGCCGTCGAGCATGTCCGTGAACGCGACCAGCACGAAGACGATGAAGCAGATGAGCTTCGGCCAGTATCCGTCGATGAAGGGGAGCAGCGCGATGACGGGCGTGAAGCAGATCCGCACCACCGTGATGATGTTCGCGATGGTCCACACCTTCGTGGACATCTCCGGCGGCGGCATGTCAGCCCAGCGTCTTGACGACGAGCTTGCTCACTGCCTTGAGGGTGTCGAACACGCCTTCGCCCGTCATGGCCACGGCCTCGAAGTACGGGGAGCGCTCGATCCACTGCCCCTCCTGCTGCTGCACGAGATACTCGCCGGGGCGGAACGGGTCCGGGGTGACCCGCTGTTTCTGCGGGTCCTCCACCGGCCAACCCGGGTTGAGCGCGGCCTGCAGCTCGGCAATGGGGGCGGCGTTGGGCAGGTCGCGCTTGTTGTACTGGATGACGAAGGGGATGCGCGTCAGGTCGTACCCGTGCTGCACCATGTTGTCATACAGGTTCTGCATCGCCTCGATGTTCGCCTCGGTGCGCTCGATCTGGCTGTCGGCCACGAACACCACGCCGTCCACCCCTTTGAGGATCAGCTTGCGCGAGGCGTTGTAGTAGACCTGCCCCGGCACGGTGTAGAGGTGGAACTTGACCTTGAACCCGCGGATGGTGCCCAGGTCCACCGGGAGGAAGTCGAAGAAGAGAGTGCGCTCCGTCTCCGTCGCCAGGGAAATCATCTTTCCCCGCGCGGTGGGCGCCACCTTCTGGTAGACGTGCTCGAGATTGGTCGTCTTGCCGCCGAGACCGGGCCCGTAGTACACGAGCTTGCAGTTGATCTCGCGAGACGCATAGTTGATCATCGACATGGACGACGCTCCCTCACACCCCGAACAACTTGTCGATCTCGTCTTCGGCATCGCCGAGCAGCCCTGATTCCATCTGCTGGCTCGCCTTCCCCTGGCTGCTGAACATCTCCTCGAATACCCTGACCAGTTCCGGCACCGTGGTGCGCACCCGCAGCTTCACCAGGCCGAGCGTCGTGCGATTGTCGAACAGCACCACGAGGATGACCCGCCGCGCCACGTCGGCGAGGTACATCGACTCCCGCTCGCCCTGATGGAACAGGGCGCCGAACTCGGGTTCGCCCAGCATGCGGGCGAGCTGGTCGTTGGCGCTGAAATCGGCTGCCGTGAGCGTGGCAAACGCGGTCGAGTCGAACACCGGCGGCTCGCCCACCGTGGCGACGAGCTGCCCGGTGCGGTCGACGATGAGCGCGGTCCGGGCGCTCGAGTCGGCCAGGAAGACGCTCAGGATGTTCTGGATGCGGCGCGCGTCCTCCTCGCGGAAGGCCCAGCTCGAGGCGCCGCTCACGCGGCGTCCCCCTGCCCGAGCACCCGCGTCATCCGCTCGAGGATCGTGGTCCCGCGGCGCTGCAGCATCGGTATCGGCTCCCACGCCACGTAGTCCCGGAGCCGCGCGAGGGACGCCTGGCTGGGATGCCGCGCCAGCCAGCTCAGTGCCTGGTGGCGCATGGGAGGCCGGTCATGAAAGAGGTCGGCTCCATGCGACCGCGCCCGGCGCCGGCTCACCTCGCGCGCGATGGCCATGCCGACCAGGGCGCCGCCCAGCAGTGCCCAGGTGCGCCTGCGCATCAGCGAAGGTCCTGGCGCGCCGTCAGCGCGTGCGCCAGCGTCACCGTGTCGACATACTCGAGCTCGCCACCCATCGGGAGCCCGCGTGCAAGCCGCGTCACCCGCACCGCGTGGCCGGCCAGCAACTGCTGAATGTAGGTGGCCGTCACTTCACCCTCCATCGAAGGGTTCGTCGCGAGGATGACCTCCAGCACGCCGTCCTGTTCGACGCGGCGTACCAGTTGCTCCATGCGCAGCGCCTCGGGGCCCACTCCTTCCAGCGGCGAGAGCCGGCCGCCGAGGACGTGGTACCGCCCGCGGAAGCCGGTCGCGCGATCGACGACCGACACGGCCGACGGCTCCTCGACGACGCACAGCAGGGTCGGCTCGCGACGGGGGTCGGCGCAGATGGCACACAGCGCCGTTTCGGTGAGGTTGCCGCAGGCGTCGCAGGGGCGCACGCGCTCCGCGGCCGCCTGGAGGGCGGCGGCAAGGCGGACGACCTGGTCAGGGGGCTGCTGGAGCAGGTGGAACGTGAGCCGCTGCGCCGTCTTGCGTCCAATGCCGGGCAGGCGCGCGAGTTCCGTGACCAGTGCCTCGATGACGCTCACCCTCGGCTCAGAGCCCCGGGCCGATGGGCGGCGTCGGCAACTTCTTCATCTCGGACTGCACCAGCTCCGCCGCGCGCCGCTGCGCTTCCGCGACCGCGGAGAGCACCAGGTCGGAAAGCAATTCCGCATCACGCCCGGCAAAGGCGTCGGCATCGATGCGCACGTCGCGAATGTTGCCGCGACCATCGGCCGTTATGCGTACAAGACCGCCGCCGGCCTGGACCTCGAAGGTCCGGTTGGCGAGTTCGGTCTGGAGTTCCTGAAGGCGACCCTGCCATTGCTGGCCGAGCTGCCACATCTGCTGAAGATCAACCATTGCCATGTTCGCTGCCACCGGCCAGGGGAAAAAAGCTCCGCCCTATTCCACGATCTCCAAATCTAACGCCTCGGCGGCTGCATCGAGAGCCGGATCCCGCACCCTCAGCCCCTTGAGCCGGTCGGCCCGCAACCCCTCAGCTGACAGGCGCTTCGCCGGCTGGCCCGCCGCCGTATCGGCTTCCGCCACCATGAGTTCCACCGGGGCCCCGACGACCCGGGCGAGCAGCGTGCCCAGCCGCTCGCGCTGCCGCTCGAGCGTCAGGGCCAGTCCGGCGTTCCGATCGGTGAGCCGCAGGGTTACCCGCGGTGGAGCCACCTCAGCCGGCTCGGCGGCGGCCAGGGCCGTTCCCAGCAACGGGCTTTCCGCCCGAGCCGCGGCCACGATGTCGCCCCAGGCCGCGGCAAGCGCGTCCCGGGTGAAGGCCACCCGCTCCAGGACCGGAGCCGGACCGGGCTGCGCCGCGGGCACCGATGACGCCGCCGGCGCCGGGGCAGCTCCAGCGGGGCTGGCGCGCCGGGGCGCGGCTTCCGGCGCGCGTGTGCCCTGTGCGGCGGGCGCCGGCAGCGCACCATCGAGCACCGCCTGGAGGTCCACCACCCGGTCGAGCATCGCCCAGCGCAGCAGCAGGGTCTCCACCACCAGCCGCGCGTTGCCGCTGCGGCGAATGGCCGTCTCGTTGTCCGCCAGCAGCCGCAGCATGCGCAGGATGTCGCCCGGTTCGAGCTGGGAGCGATACCGCTCGAGCATGGCGCGGGTCGATTCGGTGAGGCCCTCGGGTTCGGCGCCCACCTGCACCATGAGCAGGGCCCGCAGCATCTCCGCCGCGCCG
>JAGGAG010000159.1 GCA_017889745.1 Gemmatimonadota bacterium
GTGGCGCTCTTCTTCTTCGTGCTCTTCTGCAACCTGCTGGGTCTCATCCCGAGCGGCGCATCGCCCACCGGCAACCTGGCCGTGACGGCCGCCCTCGCGATCCTGGTGTTCATCGTCATCGAGATCGGCGGGCTGATCAAGATCGGCCCGAAGGCCTACCTGCGGACGATCTTCCCGCATGTGGAGGGGCTGCCGCCCGCCGGCGCCGCCGTGATGGCCATCGGCATGGCACCGATCGAGGTCATCGGCAAGATCGTGAAGCCGTTTGCGCTCGCCGTCCGTCTCTTCGGCAACATGACGGCAGGGCACTTCGTGATCCTGTCGCTGTTCGGGATCATCTTCATCTTTGGCCGGTTCGAGGGACTCAACTGGGGAGTCGGCCTGCTGACCGCCGCCCTGGTTACCGCGATCATGCTGCTGGAGCTGATCGTGGCGCTCCTGCAGGCGTACGTGTTCGCGCTGCTCAGCGCCGTGTTCATCGGCCTGATGCAGGAGGAGCATCACTAGGACAGTCGGCAGCCGGTCGTCGGCAGCCGACAGTGAGGTTGCAGGGCCGGGGTCATGAGCGCTGACCTGACTCCGGGCATGTAACCGGTCGAACGACCGGTGAATTCCGCGAGCCCCCGGGCATTCGCGGTTACGGCGAGGCGACGCGCGGGAGACGCGGCGTCCGGACCGGCAGCGAAACAGGCAAATTCATCTCCCAGTGCCCAAAGGGACGTACCGCACATGCTGAACATGCTTGCCTTGCTCCAGGAAGCGGCCGCCGGCGACATCGTGGCAGCTGCCAAGAACAACAACTCGCTGCTCGGTGCCGGCATCGGCATCGGCCTCGCCATCCTCGGCGCCGGCATCGGCCTGGGCCGGATCGGTGGCTCGGCGGCCGAGGCCATCGCGCGCCAGCCGGAGGCGGCCGGTGAGATCCGCGGCGCGGCCCTGCTGATCGCCGTGCTGCTCGAGGGCGCCACGATCATCTCGCTCGTGTTCGCGCTCCTCTTCAAGCTGCTGTAAGACCATGATGCCGAGTGTGTCGGTGCTGCTTCGACTCTCGGAGACGCCAGCCGGGGCGCCGACCAGTCCGTTCGAGGTGAATTTCGGACTGTTCTTCTGGACGTGGCTGGTATTCCTGGCGCTCCTGTTCCTCCTCAAGAAGTTCGCCTGGCCCCAGATCATGGGGGCGGTGGAGGCGCGGGAAAAGCGGCTGGCCGAGCAGATCGCCGAGACGGCGCGCCTGCAGGACGAGGCGAAGCGGCTGGTCGAGCAGAGCCAGAAGGCGCTGGGCGATGCCCGCGGGCAGGCCCAGACGCTTCTCGCCGAGGCCAAGACCCAGTCGGAGCGGGAGCGGGCGGCGGCGGTGGAGCGGACCAAGGCGGAGCAGGATGACCTGCTCGCACGCGCCCGGCGGGAGATTTCCGCCGAGCGGGATCGCGCCATCGGCGAACTGCGCCGCGAGGCGGTGGACCTGTCGCTGGCCGCGGCGTCGAAGCTGGTGGGTGAGCGGCTGGACAGCGAAGCCGACCGGAAGCTCGTTACGGGCTACCTGGCGACGCTGGGAGAGAAGCATTGAGAAACCCCGCGATTGGCCGCAACTACGCCGAGGCGCTGTTCGAGCTCTCGGAGTCGACCGGTCGCGCCGAGGAGTATGCGGGGCTCATCGAAGCGGTGGCCGGGGCCATCGCGTCGTCGCCCGAGATCGAGCTGGTGCTGATGTCGCCGCGGGTGCCCAAGGCCAAGAAGGTCGAGCTGATGGGCCAGGCCCTGCGCGCGGCGCCGGCGGAGTTCGTCCGGTTCATCCAGGCGGTGGTGCGTCGCGGCCGCCAGCTGTACTTCGCGGACATTGCGCGCGAGTACGGCGCGCTGGTGGACAGGAAGTTCAACCGGCTCCGGGCGACGGTGTCGCTGGCGCGGGAACCGAACAAGGCGCTCCAGGAAACGATTCGCGCGGAGCTTTCGCGCGCATTCGGCAAGGAAGTGTTCCCTACGTTCTTCGTGGACACCTCGCTGCTCGGCGGCACGCTCGTGAAGGTCGGGGACCGGATCTTCGACGGCTCACTCCGCCGTCGCATGGCGAGCCTGCGCCGCCAGCTGCTCACGCGCTAGCGCGTCGTCCCTACGCTTCGTGCTCCACCAGGCGGCCGGCTCCACTGTCGGCCGCCTGTTCTTTTGTGGCCGGCCGCGTGCCGAGCTGGATGAGCAGCACCGAGGAGAGGATGATCCCCATGGCCAGCAGCGTCCGCGCGGTGATCGGCTCGCTCAGGATGAGCCAGCCGAGCAGCACGGCCACGACGGGGTTGATGTAGGCCGCCGTGCCCACCACCGTCGGCGACGCGTGGCGCATGAGGTAGGTGTACGCGGTGAACGTCAGGATGGAGCCGAAGACGACCAGGTAGGCGAAGGCGGCGATCGCGTCGGGTGGGATGCTCGCCGGCACCTGCTCCCGGCTCGCGAGGCCGGCAGCCAGCATCAACGCACCGCCGGCGAACATCTGCGCGGCCGACGCGAGCGTCACCGGTACCTTGAGCCGCAGCCGCTTGCCCAGCACGGTGCCCAGGGCCCACGACGCGCTCCCGAGGATCAGCGCGATGGGCCCGCGAAGCTCCGCGTGCAGCAGCTCGGCGGGCGTGACTCCCACGAGCAGCATGCTGCCGAGGAAGCCGAGCACGAGTCCGGTAACGACGCGTCCGTTGAGCCTGGCCTGGCCGCCGGGAACGAGGGCGTCGAACGCGGCGGTCCAGAGCGCCACCGTCACCACGTAGACGGCCGCAAGGCCGGACGGCACGAACTGCTCGGCCCAGACCACGCCGCCGTTGCCGCCCAGGAAGAACAGGGCGCCCAGCAGCGTGAGGGCGCCCCACACGCGGCCGGAACGGGGAAGCCGCTCACCGCGCCAGAGGGCGAAGGCCCCGAGGATCGCGCCCGCGGTGAGGAACCGCACGCCCGCGAAGAGGAATGGGGGGATGTGCATGACCCCGACCCGGATGGCGAGGTAGGTCGACCCCCACACGATGCAGACGATGAGGTACGCCGCGAGCACGCGGCCGCGCAGGGCAGCCATCAGGTCGCCGCCACGCCCGGGCGGACGCCGGGCTTCTCGAAGACCGTGGAGAGGACGATGGTGGTGCGGGTGCTGACCGGCTGCCCCTGGTCGCGCAGCGAGCGCAGCACGTCGCTCAGCTTGTCGAGCGACGGCGCGGCCACCTTCAGGATGTAGCAGTCCTCGCCTGCAACATGATGGCACTCGAGTACGTCAGGATGGTCGGCCAGGGCCTGGATGCCGGGCTCGAGCCCCGTGCCATTCGAACTGGGATAGCGCACCGCGACAAAGGCCGTGATGGGCCGGCCGATACGGGCGCGGTCGATGTGGGCGTGATAGCCGGTGATGTAGCCCGATTCCTCGAGCCGCTTGACCCGCTCCATGACGGCGGGCCGGGAGAGGCCGACTTCATCGGCGATGGCCTGATAGGACATGCGGCCGTCGGCGGCCAGCAGGTCGAGGATGCGGAGGGCGATATTGTCGAGTTCGTCAGCCATACCGGGATCCACAGATGGACTGACTTAATGTATGTATAGCTGATATTCTGTCAACTATTCGTCGCAGATTTCCGTAATTTGCGAGCGATAAGTAGGCGCACAGAGGCGCCGGACTCGGTCGACATTCGCAACTCGTTACCTGCCTTAGATTTCCGTCGGTCGTCCGTTCACCTTCTCACTCTCCCCCATGATCACGCTCCTCGCGATCCTGCTCTCCGCCGCGCCTGCCGATACCGTGCCCGGGGGGCCCGCGCCCTACTGGCAGCAACGCGTTGCGTACGACATCACCGCGCGCCTCGAGGAGCCGCTCGGCGTGCTGCGGGGGGCGGAGCGGATCCAGTACGTGAACAACTCGCCCGATACGCTGCGGTCCTTCTCGCTGCACCTGTACCTCAATGCCTTCCGGCCAGGCTCGCGCTGGAGCGACATGGACTCGGTGGAAGGGCGGCGGCGGTTCAACGACCTCAAGGATCCCGACTACGCGTACAACCACGTGAGCAACGTGCGGATCATGGGCCGCGCCGTGACCGCCAGCTATCCGCTGGCGCCCGACAGCACCATCGTGCGGTTCACGTTGCCGGCGGCGCTCGCACCCGGCGACTCGATGGTGGTCGAGATGGACTGGGACGCGCGACTCTCCACCGTCCCCCGCCGGCAGGGGCGGAAGGGACGGCATTACGACTTCGCCCAGTGGTATCCCAAGGTGGTGGTGTACGACCGGTACGGATGGGAAGAGCATGCGCTGGTCCCGGCGGGCGAGTTCTATGGCGAGTTCGGCACCTTCCGCGTCCAGGTCGACGTGCCCGAGGACCAGGTGCTCGGCGCGACGGGCGTGCCGGTATGTGGCGACCCGGGGTGGACCGGCGCCAACCAGGACCGCGCGCGAGCGGTGGAGTACGGGGTCGAGGCCTACCCCGCGGTGAAGAGCCAGGTGCGTGGCCCCGGCCCGGGGCAGAATGGTGATTGCGCCTTCACCGATTTCTACACCACCACGCTGTCGCCCGGCTACAAGCGGGTGCTGTGGTACGCCGAGTCGGTGCATCATTTCGCGCTGTCGATGGCGCCCGACTATCGCTACGAAGGCGGCCGGTTCCAGAAGACGCTGGTGCACGTGCTCTATCAGCCGGGCGACGAGAAGAGCTGGGGCGGGGGCGTCGCCGTGCAGCGCACGGAGGTCGCGCTCAACTGGCTGGGACAGCTCTTCGGCCCGTTCGCGTGGCCGCAGCTCACCAACGTCCATCGCATCGACGGCGGCGGCACCGAGTTCCCCATGATGATCATGGACGGCTCGGCGAGCCAGGGCCTCATCGTGCACGAGCTGGGGCACAACTACACCATGGGCATCCTCGCCAACAACGAGTGGCGCGAGGGGTGGCTCGACGAGGGCTTCACCAGCTTCCAGTCGTCCTGGTTCGAGGAAGCAGTGGGCAAGGATCCCGAGTACCTCGCCGGCTACTCCGACTGGGAGATGGGAGTGGGGAGTGCTGGAGCTCGACCTCGACGGGTGGTCGGAGCCGGTGAGCCTCGTCAGCGACAAGTACAGCGACTTCGTCGTGTACAACCAGATGATCTACAGCAAGGGCGAGCTGTTCCTGCACCAGCTTCGCTATGTCGTGGGCGATTCGGTGATGCACCAGATCCTCCAGACCTACTACCAGCGCTGGCAGCTCAAGCACGTGACCGGAGCGGACTTCCAGGCGGTGGCGGAAGAGGTGTCGGGGAGGGACCTGAGCACGCTCTTCGGGCAGGGGCTGCACGGTACCCCGCGGTTCGACTACGCGGTCGGCCGGGTGCGGCGGCAGCAGGTTGGCGATGGCTGGGTGACGCACGTCGAGGTGCTCCGCAAGGCCGACGGGATGATTCCGGTGGACGTCGTGGTGATCGCCGGGCAGGACACCGCGGTGGTGCGCACCGACGGGCTCGCCGCCAGCGAATGGGTCGAGGTGCCCACGCGCTCCAGGCCCAGGGAAGTGCTGATCGACCCCGGCGTGCGCACCTACGGCTGGAACGTCGCGCACGACTGGAACATGCTGAACAACCGCTACCGCTTCGTGCTGTTCGGGAAGCGCACGCCGCCGTCGCACAGCTACTTCGACACCTGGTTCTCCGAGCCGGTGAGCCGGGACCGCGTGGAGCGCGGGTACATGCCCACGGTGTGGTACAACACGGCGGGCGGCCTCGTGGTCGGCGGGCGGGGCCGCACGAACTACCTCGGCATGTTCGAGGAGAACCAGGTGCTGCTGTCGTACAACCTCGGCGGCCCGGGCGACGATGCCAGCGTGGAGGAGTTCGACTATTTCGTGCGGCTCAAGAACCCGGTGTGGCTGCGGTCACCGAACCAGTCGCAGCGGCTCGAGGTGTTCCGCACCGAGGGGCGCTGGGGCGGCCTGATCGGGTGGGAGCGGAGCCGCCGCGACCATCTCACGTTCGGCCCCACTCGCAGCGCCGGCGTGAGCCTGCGCCTCGTGGACATCGACAACACCGCCTTCCTCGACCCCCAGCAGTACATCGATGTCGGCATCGCCGAGCTCGTGACGGACTGGGGCATCCGGAACCGGAGCGGCAAGTGGCAGCTGGGCGGCAAGCTGTCGCTCGGGGGCGGCCTGGTGTTCAACCGTGACGGGCTCGCGGCGGTGCAGCCCGACCTCGACCAGTTCTACTTCCGTGGCGAGATCGAGGGGACGGCGCGGCGGGAGATCGCGAAGAAGCTGACCTTCGCGGGCCGGCTCTACGGTGGCGTCGCCGCCGGCGCGCACACCGCCGCCAAGCAGCGGCAGATCTACCTCGGCAGCTCGGACCCGTTCCAGCAGCTGTACAACCCGTTCCTCCGTTCCGAGGGCGCATTGCTGGTGCTCGACGACGTGCCGTACCAGGCGCCGGGCGGTGCCGGCGTGCGGGCGGCCGACTTCCGGGTTTCGGGTCCGGCACTCGTCGCGGCGAATGTCGAATTCGAGCGCACGATGCTGCAGCGGCAGAAGGCGAAGCTGTTCAGCCGGGTGTCGCTGGCCGCGTTCGGCGATGCGGCGCAGGGCATCGGCGGTCCCGACCAGCTGGCGACGGGAGAGCCGCTCCGGTTCGTCGCCGACGCCGGCCTGGGTGTGCGCGCCAGTCACCGCATCGGCAAGACCTCGTTCCTGACCCGCTTCGACTTCCCGCTCTACCTGAGCGAGCCGGGATACTCGCGGAACGACTTTGCCCGGGACGATGCGTTCGATTTCCGCTGGCTGTTCAGCGTGCAGGCGGCGTTCTAGCCGGCGGAGCGACACGCCCCAGGGGACCCGGGCGTCACTGAGGAGGCTTTGCGCCGCATGGAGTTTCGGGGTGACCGGCGGGATGCACTGAAGTCCGTCTTCGAGCAGTGGGTGCAGCGCGTCATGGAGGCGACCGAGCAGCGCATGGTGCCGCAGCGCTACCTCCGCCCGCCCGGCGCGCTGCCCGAGCTCGGGTTTCTCGCGGCCTGCACGCGGTGTGGCGACTGCATTCCCGTGTGCCCGGTGCGGGCCATCGTGCGCGCGCCGACGGAAGCGGGGCTCGCCGCCGGCACGCCGTACCTCAACGTGCAGGTGCAGGCCTGCATCGCCTGCCCGGACATGCCCTGCGCCAGGGTGTGCCCGACCGAGGCCCTCTCCGCAGGTGTGCGTGAAGGCCTGCCCCGTCGGTGAGCGCGCCCTGGCCACGGACGCGGATGGGCATCCCGTGCTCAAGCTCGAGGGGTGCGTCGGGTGCGGCAGCTGTGTGAAGGCCTGCATCACGTCCCCATCGTCGTTCGTGTTCCGGCCTGCGGCAGGGTGATATTTTCGGTCTTTCCCCAGAGGAATCGCCAGCATGCAAGTGATCATTCCGCTCGCCGGCAAGGGCACGCGCCTGCGCCCGCACACCCATCTCGTGCCGAAGCCGATGCTCAAGGTCGCGGGGAGACCGGTGATGGACTGGGTGATGGACCGGCTCGAGGGGCTCAAGATCAGTGAACTGATCTTCATCACCGGCCACCTCAAGGACCAGGTCGAGGCGTACAGCAGCACCCGCTACGGCTATCCCGCGCGCTACATCGAGCAGAAGGTGCAGGACGGCACGGCGGGCGCGATCAACCTGGCCCGGCCGTACGTCACCGGGCCGGTGCTGATCATCTTCGTCGACACGGTGTTCGAGGCCGACCTCACGCTCATCAACCGCACCGATGCCGACGGGATCATCTGGGCCAAGGAGGTGGAGGACTACCAGCGCTTCGGGGTCGTGGTCACCGACGCCGAGGGGTACATGACCCGGATCATCGAGAAGCCGAAGGAGCCGATCTCCAGGCTCGCGAACATCGGCCTCTACTACATCAAGGCGGTGGACACGCTGTGGCAGGGCATCGACCACGTGCTCGCGTCGCCCGCGAACAAGGGCGAGTACTACCTCACCGACGCCTTCCAGTTCATGATCGAGAAGGGCAAGCGGATCCTGGCCGCCGAGGTGGGCGGCTGGTACGACTGCGGCAAGCTGGACACCCTGCTCGAGACCAACGAGATCCTGCTGCGGAAGGGCGCGGCGCGGCGGCCGACCGTGCCGGCGGGCGTGGACGTCATCGAGCCGGTGTACATCGAGGACGGGGTGCGCATCGAGCGCAGCGTCATCGGCCCGAACGTGAGTATCGAGGCGGGCACGGTCATCACCGACAGCGCCGTGGCCAACATGATCATCGGACGGGACGCGCGCCTGTCCGACGTGCGGGTCAACGGCGGGATGCTGGGAAACCGGGTGATCCTGGACCACTTCGAGGGGAGTGCCAGCCTTGGTGACGACTCCGAGATCTCCGGGCGTTGAACCGGTGAGCGCCGTCGACGAACTCTGCCGGTCCTACTTCGACGTCCGGTGGCACTTCGACCCGGCGGCGGCCAGTGCCGCCGGCCGCACGGCGCAGGATGGCCGCCTCGGCCGCTTCGACGCCGATTCGGTGCGGGAGCACCTGGCGGCGGTGCGCTCGCTCGCGGGTGCCGCCGAAGAACTGGAAGTGGAGGACTACCAGGAGGAGATCGACCGCACCGCGCTGCTGGACGACATGCGGGTGCTCGGCTTCCGCTTCGACTACGAGGAGCCGCACCGGCGCAATCCCGCGTTCTGGCTCCGGCACCTGCGCGACGCCTTCCTGTCGGTGCTGGGCCGCCCCGACGATGCCGCCGCGGCCGGCGTGGTGGCGGAGCGGCTGCGCGACATTCCGTCCTTCCTCGACGCGGCGGTCAATACGCTCGACCGGCCCGCGGGCATCTTCACCGACACGGCGCTCTCGATGCTGGGCGGCACCGGCGAGGTCCTGGTGGAAGCGACGCGGCGATACAGCCTCCTCGCGCCCGAGCTCAAGGAGAGCCTCGACGCCGGCACGGTGGCCGCGCTGTCGGCGCTCAAGTCGTTCGGGGTAGCGCTCGGCCAGCGGGTGGCGCCCAGCCCCGATCCGCACGCCTTCGCGGCGGGCGAGGAGGAGTACGAGCGGAGGCTCCGCTTCGAGCATGCCCTGCTGGCCAGCGCACAGGAGCTCTGGCGCTACGGCTTGCACCTGCGTGACGAGCTCGAGGCGCAGCTGGCGGCGCTCTCGCGCCGCCTCGACCCCTCGCGGCCCTGGCGCGACGTGGCCGAGCGCCTGCTCGGCGAGGCACCCGACCCCTCGGCGCGCGCGGCCTTCTTCGATGATGAGATGGCACGCGCGGTGGCGTTCATCGAGTCCCGCGCGCTGGTGACATTGCCCGACGAGCCAGGGCAGCTGCTGCTGTCGGGCGATCGGTGGGAGCATGCCACGCACCGGATCCCGGTCGTCGTGGCGCACGAGGTGTGGCCCGGCCGGCACCTGCACGCCGCGCAGGCCCGGCGGCTCGGCTCCGAGGTGCGCCGCCAGCTCGCCTCCACGCTCACCGTGAGCGGCTGGGCGCTGTATGCGCAGGACCTGATGGCCGAGGAGGGCTACTACAAGAGCCTGGAAACCCGCCTCATGCACCTCGTCGGCCTGCTGAAGCATGCGGTGCAGGTCGACGTCGACATCGGGCTCCACACCCGGGGGATGACGCCGCAGGAGGCGATCGACGAACTGGTGAAGCGCGTCCCCATCGAGCGCCGCCAGGCAGAGGCGGAGGTGCGCGGGTATTGCGAGGCCCCGGCGCAGGCGCTCTGCCACGCGGTCGGGCGCCGCGCGCTCAACGAGCTGCGCGACGCGGCGCAGGCCCAGCGGGGCGCGGCCTTCTCGATGCGCGGGTTCCATGACGAAGTGCTGTCGTACGGCGGGCTGCCGGTGTCCCTCATTCGCTGGGGAATGGGCATCGACTGACGCATGACATCACCTGCCTCCCCGGCGCCCGCCCGCACCGACTCCATCCCTCCCACCGTCGTCGGCCTCTCGTTCGTGTCCCTGTGGAACGATGTCGCGAGCGAGATGGTGTACCCGCTGCTGCCCAACTTCATCGTCCGCACGCTCGGCGGTGGCGCCGCCATGCTCGGCGTGCTGGACGGCGCGGCGGAACTGACCGGCGCGGCAGTCAAGTGGGTCAGCGGACGGCTTGCGGATCGGCCCGGCCTCCGCGGGCCGCTCATTCTCGGCGGCTATGCCACGGCGGTACTGGTGCGGCCGCTCAGCGCCATCGCGTCGGCCGCCGGGCAGGTGGTGGGGTTCCGGGTCATCGATCGCATCGGCAAGGGCCTGCGCACCGCGCCGAGAGACGCGATGATCGCCGAGGTCACGCCGCTCTACATGCGGGGGCGTGCCTTCGGCTTCCACCGGGCGCTGGATCATCTGGGGGCGCTGGTCGGCTCCCTCCTGGCGTGGGCGCTGCTCGCGCACGGCGTCGGGGTGCGGCAGGTCATCGGCTGGAGCGTGGTGCCGGGCATCCTGGCCCTGCTCACCCTGACCCTGGTGCTCCGCTCCACGCGGCGGGTCGCCCCGAACCCGGTCGCTCACGCCGATTCTTCGCCCCCGGTGCAACCCCCTACATTCTGGCCTGCGGTGCTGGCGCTGTCGCTGCTGGCGCTCGCGCGGTTGCCGGAGGCGCTGCTGCTGCTGCGGGTGCAGGATCTCGGCGTGGCGGCCGCCACCATTCCCCTGCTGTGGGGCGGACTGCACGTGGTCCGCAGCGCCGGCTCCTATCCGGGGGGCTGGCTGTCGGATCACCTGGGCCCGCGTGCGATCGTCGCGGCCGGCGGCCTGCTCTTCGCCTCGGTGGCGATGCTGCTGTCGCGGAGCCTGGGAGCCACCGGGGCGGCCCTGGTGTTCCTCATGCTGGGCGGCGTCGCGGGGCTCAGCGAGCCCGCCGAGCGCGCGCTCGTCGCGAAGCTGTCGCCCCGACGGATGGGAAGCGGGTTCGGTGCGTTCAACGCGATCACGGGCCTCGCGGCGCTGCCCGCCGCCGGGCTGTTCGGGCTCGCCTACCAGTACCTCGGCGGGTCGAAGGCCCTGATCGCGTCTGGTATCCTGACAATTGTGGCCGTGGGTTGGTGGCTGCTCGTCATCGGCAAGGAGAAGACGGAATCATGAAATGGCGCGGGTCACTGGTGACGGGGCTGGCGATCGCAGCGGCGGCGCCGCTGCATGCCCAGGTGCAGGTGCGGCTGGCCGACTCGGTGCGGGCCACCTACTCCGAGCTGCACGATGGCCTCAAGATGGGATCGGCATCGGCCGATACCGTGGCGCGCGTCATGGGACTGTCCAACCCGGCCGCCCTGTGGCGGACGTCAGGGCAGGCGCTGGCCGGCAAGGTGCCATGGAACGACGGGTTGCTGGCGCTGACCCGCCTTGCCGAGCTGCAGAAGCCGGCCTATGCCGACAGCGCGGACCAGCTCATGCAGCGCATTATGGACGGAGGCGTGAAGGGACCACCCGGCATCGATCCCGGTGACCTCATCGAGCCGCTGCGTGCCGTGGTGCTCCAGGTGGAGCGGGCGAAGGTGGGTGATGCGGCGATGCGCGCGCGGATCCTCGATGCGGTGCCGGGCGGGAAGTACGGCCTGGCGGACGCGTGGACGCTGGGGCGGCTGGGCGGCGGCACATCGGACACCCTGATGACGCTGTTCAGCACCGCGCCCGACGAGAACCTGAAGGTGCGCTACCTGACGCTGCTCAGCTTCAGCGATGATCCGGTTGCCACTCCGTTCCTTGCCGCGATCTACGAATCACCCGACAGCGCCGGCATCCCGCCGCGCGCCGCCACCCGGGCGTCGGATGCGCTGCTGTGGATCGGCACGAAGCAGAGCCTCGAGGCGCTCGCCGCCGCGCGCGACATCGCGCGGCAGCGGGGGATCTACGACGCGGCGACCCTCTCCCGGGGCGGTTACACCTTCCTGGAGAACGACAGCTCGGCGGTCATTTCGCGCACGGGCAGGTGGCTGACGGACTGGATCGGGACGCTGAAGGCGTGGCCGTGACAGCGTAAGCGGTGAGCAGTGAGTGGCAAGTGGTGAGCGGGGGCTTCGGCCCCCGTTTTCACGTTCCGTGCGAGATGCCGCCGGAGACGATGAAGGCGAGCACGTCGGACGGCTTGGCGTCGAGCCGGGTCACGCGATCCGCCGGCACCACGATGGTCTGTCCCGCGAAGTTGTAGGACTGCGGCAAGTAGACGGCGACGTGATCGGGCAGCGCGAACTCGCTGAGCTCCGGCTGGGTCAGGAATCCCATCACGCTCACGCCGGTGCCGGGGGCCAATTCCACCATCACGGGGATGGTAAAGCGCTTCTGGTCGCCCACGAAGGCACCGAACACGTCGCGCAGGGCGGTGTAGAGCAGCCGCACGAAGGGGAGCCGGGCAAAGACCCGGTCCACCATGCCGACGGCGCCCCGCGCCACCACGGTGGAGGTGACGAAGCCCAGCAGCGTCACGAGTGCGACCGTCACGAGGAAGCCGACGCCCGGAATCGGGATGCGCAGCCAGCCGTCCACGAAGCGGAAGGCGAGCACGCACAGGTACACCGTGAGCGCCACGGGCCCGAGCACGATGAGGCCGTTGAGGAAGCTGCGGAGCAGGGTGCGCGAGAATTGTGATGGCATCAGCAGCAGCGGTTGGGGCCATCGGCGTACCGGGCCCGGAGGTATTCGGCGAAGTATTCCCGCTCGCCGAGCGGCGGCCGATCAGGATGGCAGCGGCGGGCGTGCGCGAGGTATGCGCGATAGTCGGGCATGCCGGCTACCTGGCGGATGACGCGTTCCAGCCTTCGCAGCAGGGTCGAGGGTCGTGGGTCGTGCACCGCGCCGCGACTATCCCGCATA
>JAGGAG010000160.1 GCA_017889745.1 Gemmatimonadota bacterium
CTCCCGATGGGAGCACGCTCGTCTTCTTCTCGTCCCGCTCGGGCAACAACGAGATCTGGACCGTCAACATCGCCGACGGTGCGCTCAGGCAGCTCACCAGTGGCCCAGGCACCAAGACCAATCCCTTCTTCTCGCCCGATGGCCGGCAGGTGGCCTTCCACTCCGATCGCGACGGGCGCATCGAGGCCTGGGTCATGAACACTGATGGCTCCGCGCCGCGGCAACTCACCACCGGCGGCTCGGGCGGGCACTTCATGCGCTGGGCATCCGATGGCAAGGCGCTCTTCCTCAGCGCCCGGACGCCATCCGGCGTGCGCATCGTGCGTCTCGACGTCGAGACCGGGAGCATGGATTCGCTCCCTCCCATCTCGAGCGGGGCGCACATCTCGCTTTCCCCGGACCAGAAGCGGATGCTCGACGTGCGCAACCACAAGACCATCTGGGTGCACCCGCTGGACGGCGCGGAGCCGTACCAGGTGTTCGAGTTCCCCGACCCCGATATCCGCATCGACTATCCGGTCTGGTCGCCCGATGGGCGCTGGATCCTGTTCGACCGTGCCGCGCCGAGTGGCGGCGACATCTGGCTGCTGGAGGGCATCGAATGAGCGACCCCGGCAGGATCACCCACATCTCCGACACCGCCCTGTGGGTCGCCTGCTACCGCGCACTCGAGACCGAGCGACCCGACGCCATCTTCCGTGATCCATATGCCCGGCGCCTGGCCGGTGAACGCGGATTCCAGATCCTCCACCAGCTGCCGGGCGGCCGGAAGCTGTCGTGGCCCCTCGTCACCCGCACCGCGGTGATGGACGAGATCATTCTGCGCTCCATCGCCGTCGATGGCATCGACACCGTCCTCGACCTCGCCGCCGGGCTGGACGCGCGCCCCTGGCGTCTCTCGTTGCCGCCCGGGCTCCGCTGGATCGACGTCGATCTCCCCGACATGCTCGACTACAAGGCGTCGATCATGGGCGCGGAGCGGCCGGTGTGCCGCTACGAGCCGACCCGGGTCGACCTTGCCGATGGCTTCGCCCGGCGTGAGCTCTTCCGCGCCGTCGGCGCGTCCGCGAAACGGGTGCTGGTCATCACCGAGGGCCTCCTCATCTACCTGCAGCCGGAACAGGTGACGAATCTCGCGCGCGACCTCCACGACACTCCCGCCATCCAGTTCTGGCTAACCGATCTCGCGAGCCCCGGGCTGCTGAAGATGATGGAGAAGAGCTGGGCTCCGTCGCTGCGCGCCGGCAACGCCCCCGTCCATTTCGGCCCCGCCGACGCACCCGGGTTCTTCGCGCCACTCGGATGGCGCGAGATCGAGTTTCGCGCCACGTTCGCCGAGGGGCTCCGGCTCAAGCGCACCATGCCGTTCGCCTGGTTCTGGGTGTTCCTCGGCAAGTTCGCATCGCGCGAAAAGCAGGAGGAGTTCAAGCGCTTCTCCGGCATCGCCCTCTTCCAGCGCGCCTGATGATCGCGCATCGCCTTCCACGCCTCGCCGTCGGCGCGCTGCTCGCGGTCCTGCCTGCCACCGGGCTCGCGCAGGAGGTTGCGGGAGCGGCTGGAGCATCGGTCGCACTGGCGGCACCGGCGGTGAGGAAGCGGACGCACTGGGCTCCTCCCCGGGAGGAGGGCATATTCATTCTGCACAAGATCGGCAACCCGATCGGCCGCGAGACCTGGCACATCACCAGTGAGCCTTCGGGCGCGCGGCACCTCTCCACCGACTTCACCTTCACCGACCGCGGCACCGCCGTGACGCTCACGGCGACGCTCGACTACGCCGCCGGCGGCCGCCCCGCCCACTTGACGCTCACCGGACAGACCTCGCGCATGTCCACCGTCGCCCTGGACGTGACGCTTGTCGGCGATTCCGCGCGCATCCGCGAGGACAGCTCCGTCACCACCGTGCTGGCAAAGGGTGCCTTTCCCGCGCGCGGCTACGCGCCCATGGCCATCCAGCAGGCGGTCATGCGCGACTGGCTCCGGCGCGGGCGTCCTGCATCGCTGCGCCTGGTGCCCGCCGCCACCCTCCACATCACGGCGCGCGGCACCGACACCATCACCGTGACCGATCGCTCCATCATCCTGCGGCGCTACAGCGTGGCGGGCCTCATCTGGGGGCGGGAGACACTCTGGCTCGACGCCCGCGGCAACCTCGTCGCGGTCGCCACCGTGGACGCCGAGTTCGATCCGGTGCAGGCGGTAAGGGAGGGCTTCGAGTCGGCGGCCGGAACCTTCGTCAAGCTTGCCGCCGCCGACGCCATCGCCGCACTCTCCGGCTCCGCCGGCACGGCGCGCCGCACCGACACGGTCATCGCGCTGGTGGGCGGCACTCTTGTCGATGGCACCGGCGCGCCGCCGGTGCCCAACGCCGCGGTGGTCATCCGCGGCGCGAAGATCGTCGCGGTCGGTGCGCGCGGGGCCGTGGACATTCCGCGCGGCGCGCGAGTCGTGAATACCGCCGGCACCACCATGCTGCCGGGCCTGTGGGAGATGCACGCCCACTACGCCCAGGTGGAGTGGGGCCCGATCTACCTCGCCTCAGGCATCACCACCGCCCGCGACGTCGGCAACCAGCTCGACTTCCTCCTGGGCGCGCGCGAGGTGCTCAACAGCGGGCACGGCATCGGCCCCCGGCTCCTCGCCGCCGGTATCATCGACGGCGACGCGCCGACCGGCATCGGCCTCGCCCGCGCCGCGACACCCGAGCAGGGGGTGGCCTGGGTGCGGCGCTACCACGAGGCCGGCCTCGAGCAGATCAAGGTCTACAGCAGCCTCTCTCCCGAGGTGCTCCAGGCCATCACCACGGAGGCCCATGCCCTCGGCATGACGGTCACCGGGCACGTGCCCCGCGGCATGGACGGCTATCAGGGCGTCGCGGCGGGGATGGACCAGATCAACCATGTCACGTTCATATACCGGATGATGCGCGCCCGTGGCGACTCGACGCCCCTCACCATGGACATGCCCGAGGCGCAGAAGGCCATTTCCTTCCTGCTCGAGCATCACATCGTGGTGGACCCGACGGCCGCGCTGTTCGAGCTCAATGCGCATCCGGCCGACCAGCCGGTGAGCGCCTTCGAGCCCGGCGTGGACAAGGTGGCCCCCGAGCTGCGCCAGGCGCTGACCCATACCGGCGCCGAACCCGCCGAGGCGGCGCAGGCCCGGGCGCAGTTCCGTACGCTGCTGGAGATCATCGGTGCCCTGCACCGGGCTGGCGTCCCCATCGTCGCCGGCACCGACCTGACTGTGCCGGGCTACAGCCTCCACCGGGAAATGGAACTCTACGTGCAGGCGGGGTTCACCCCCATGGAGGCAATCCAGTCGGCGACCAGCGTCCCCGCCCGCGCCATGGGGCTGGAACAGGAAAGCGGCACGCTCCAGCCGGGCATGCGTGCCGATGTCCTGGTGGTGAACGGCAACCCGCTCGAGCGCATCAGCGACACGAGGAATGTCCGCTTCGTGATCGCCGGCGGCCGATACTTCGATCCCGCGCCCCTCTGGAAGAGCGTCGGCTTCACTCCCTGAACCCGACGCTACCCCTCGTCCCTCACTTCACCGCCGCCGTAACATGCCCGATGTCGAACCACTGCGTGTACGGCGGGCTCTCGTACCCCGTGTACGTGGGTTCCAGGTCGAGCCGGTCCTGCCGGGCGGTTTGTCCCGACGAGTAGAACACGACGTTGGTCCGCGCGTCGTAGACCGGCGCGTTATTGGCGCCGGTGTTGAGGAGTGCGGTCGCGCCGTCCACCCACACCCGCAATTGCCCGTTCGCGGTACCCGGTGTGTTGGCGACGATCTGCACCCTGACGGTATGCCACGCGTCGCGGGTCAGGTCGACGCTCGTCTTGTAGCTGACGGTGGGATTCTGCAGCGAGACCGTGACCCAGGCGCCGCCCAGCGCCCCGGTGCCGCCGCCCGCCGCGCCGTCGTAGCGACGGCTGCCCAGCGTGATGACGTGGTTGTTCTGCCGCGTCCTGCCGAAGAAGAAGGTCTTCACCCCGTCGTTGGTGCCCTGTGACCCGTTGTTGTCCCAGTTGGCCGACAGCTTGATGGTAAAGGTCAGGTCGAGTGACCCGTCGTTGGCCGGCCAGGTCCCGCCCCATCCGAGGTTGATCGGCGCGTAGCCTCCCGGCAGGCTGGTGAGGAACTGGATGCGCTCGGCGCCGCTGCTGCCGCTGCCCGGCTGCGACGGATCTTGGATCAGGGACAGGTTCGAGAACAGCATCTGTTCCGATGTCCGCTGGTAGGCGGTCCAGCCCAGGTAGCTTGCCGGCTCGAGCGGCGGCGCCTGTGCCACGTCGTAGTCGAGCACCGTGGTCCACCCGGCACTGGGCGCCGGCGGCAGGACCTGTGTCGGTGGCGGGGCCGGGGCGGCCGGGGCGCCGCTCGCCCCGTTCACGCTGAATGACACCAGGTAGGCGTAGCGGGCCGCGACATCTGCCTTGAGGTCGTAGGAATGAGTCACGCTGGCCGCGCCGGGCGCGCTGCCGAGCACGCCCCATACCCCGTCGGCGTCTTCCCCGCTGGCTCGCGTTACCTGGAATCCCGGCGTCGCGGCCACGCCCGTGCCGTTCAGGTAGGTGGCCGCCGCGGCCACGGCGGTGATCGTCAGCCCATCGGAACTCGATAGTACCGTGACGCTGCGCGTGGCGGTGGCCGATGCCGGTGTGAGGTCGACTTCCGTGACGTCGCCATTCGGGGTCGTCGAGTTCGCCCCCCGCACCGTGAATACGCTCACCCGCACCGGGTCGTAGGCCAGTCTCGTGCGGGAGACCGCGATGGCCTGCGGTCCGCTCGAGGGACCAACCAGCCGGAACACGTCGAGCGAGGCGTTGGCGGTTCGCTGCGCACTCTTGATGCGGGTCAGCGAGCGCCCCCCCACCGACACATCGCTGATCGGTGCGTTGCCGCCGGAGCCGTTGAAGACCACTGCGTAGACGACCGTGGCATCCGATTCGACGTTGATCGTCCCGCTGAAGGGCGACAGCCATCCGGCGTCGCTCAGCGTCACCACGGTCCCGAAGGTGGCCGAGCCGGCACTTGGGGGGGGGACCACCACCGCCGGCGGCGCGCTGCCGGCATTCACGCTGAAGGAGACGAGAAAGGCGTAACGGCCGGCCGCATCCGCCCTCAGGTTCCACGAGTGCGTGACGCTCGCCGCCCCCGGCGCGCTGCCGATCACGCCGAACGCACCGTCCGCATCCTCTCCGGAGGCCGCGACCGTCTGGTATCCCGGCGTTGCCGTCACCCCGGTCGCGTTCACGTAGCTCGGCGACGCGACCACGGCGGAGAGTGTCAGTGCCCCGGCACTCGAACTGATGCTCGTCGTCCTGGTGGCGACGGCGGTGCCTGGCGTGATGTCGACGGTCGTCATCGGGCCGTTGGGGTCGACGACACCGGCGCCAATCACCGTGAGTACCGTGACCCGGACGGGGTCATACCCAGTGCCCGCCCGTGTAACGACGATCGCCTTGCCGCTGCCCACCCCCGGCGCGATCAGCCGATAGACATCCATCGATGAAAGGCTGGGCCCGGTGGCGCTCTTCACCTTGGTGAGCGGCTGTGAGCCCACCGAGACGCCGCTCACCGGCGCGCTTCCGCCGGAACCAACGAACACGAACGCGTAGATCACCGTCACGTCCGCGCTGACGTCGACGGTGCCCCCGAACG
>JAGGAG010000054.1 GCA_017889745.1 Gemmatimonadota bacterium
CGCCACCCTTCATTTCGTTGAGCGACCGCCGCGTGGCCGCGATCGAGTCCATCATCTGCTGCTGCAACACCAGGATCTGGCGCAGTTGCGCCGCACTCGCCGAGTCGGAACGGCGCGTGTCGGCGCGCAGCACGTTGACCTGCGTCTCGACCTGCTGCACCTGGGCCGGTGTTGCACAGGCGGCGACACCGGCGAGGCACGCCGCGGCGACGGCTCGTCTCACTGTGGCGAAACGAGGTTCGAGCCACCCGCGGTGAGCGTGAACTGGTCGTTCCGGTTCTGCGCCCACGCCGCCTCGGTCTCACCCTGCACGACCGGGCGTTCTTCACCGAAGGACACCGTCTCGATGCGCCCGCCGTCGATCCCCTTGCTCACCAGATACTGCTTGGCCGCGACCGCTCGCCGGTTGCCAAGGGCGAGGTTGTACTCGTCGGATCCGCGGTCGTCGCAGTTGCCCGCGATCTGTATGCGCGCGGCCGGGTTGGCCGCGAGGATCGCCGCCTTGCGGTCGAGGTTCGCCCGGTCCTCCGGCATGATGTCCGAGCGGTCGAAGTCGAAGTGGATCATCGCCGTCAGGTCGGCGGTGAGTGCGCGGGTACGCTCCGCCGCCATGCGCGCAGCCGCCGCCGCGTCGTCCGTCGGTGCGGGCGCCGGGGCCGGTGCGGCGGGCGCGGGAGCAGGAGTCTCGGCCGGCTTGGACTCCGGTGCCGGCGCCTCGGGGGGCTTCTTGCCCCCGCAGGCGGCGACGAACACAAAGGCACCGACGGCGAGCAGCGAGGAACGTGTCATGATGACTCTCCTGAGGGTTGGTTAACTGTCACGGGAGGCGCCGCGACCATGCGGGGAGCCGCGCCGCCCCGCCCGTGGTGATTGCGCGCACGCGTCCGGTCTCGATGTCGATGACCCAGATCTGCCGTTGCCCCGTGCGATCGGAGACGAAGGCGATGTGGCGGCCATCGGGTGCCCACGTCGGGTCCTCGTTCCGGCCCGACGACGACAGCTGCTTGAGCCGCCGTCCCGCAACGTCCAGGACGAAGATCTGGGGCCCGCCGGACACCTCGCGGTGAAACGCGAGCGATACGCCGTCCGGGGACCATTCGGGAGCGTTGGAACTGCCCGTCACGCCGTAGTCGAACGGCACCAGCAGTTCCGCATTGGTCCCGTTCGCCTCCATGACATAGATCTGCGGAGGACCGGCACGGGTGGACACGAACGCGATGCGCTGGCCGTCGGGCGCATATGTCGGTGAAAGGTTGTCCGCGAAGCGACCCGTGGTCAACCGCTGTACGCAGCACATGTCCCGTACGTTGGCGACCTGGATATTCGTGCCCTGCTCCCCGGCCTGCGCGTACGCGAGGAACTGGCCGTCGGGCGAGAACATCGGTGTGATGTTAAGCGCCGATTCGGACCCCGGCACCACCAGCGGCGCGCCGCCCGCAAGCCGCTGGATCAGCACCGGACCCTTGCCCTCGCCCAGCCGGGTGTAGGCGATGCGATCGGACGTGGGCGACCATGCCGGCGACAGGGCGGTCTGGCCTGCCGGAGTCAGTGCCGTGATCGCGGCCCCGTC
This sequence comes from Gemmatimonadota bacterium, assembly GCA_017889745.1. Lineage (GTDB taxonomy): Bacteria > Gemmatimonadota > Gemmatimonadetes > Gemmatimonadales > GWC2-71-9 > JAGGAG01. Next base: position 1,571 of record JAGGAG010000054.1, read on the forward strand.
GAAATCCATGAGCATGATGCGGCCGCCAGTCACGAAGGCGATGCGCGTGGCCGCAACGCCGGGCGTGCCCGTTACCCAGCGAACCACCTCGTCGCTCGCCCGGTGCACCTGCATCCGCAGCGCCGGGTCCGCGGCGTCCGCAAACCTGGTATCCATCGTGTTGAGCACGCGCCCGCCGGTGATATCGTGCAGGCGCATCGTCGTCTGGCCGGCCGTCTGCACGAGTTCGAGCGCGAATGCCGCCCCGAAATTCTTGTACAGCGCGTAGTTGAGCGGCCCAGCCGGGCCGGCCGACACAGTCTCCGCCTCGGGCTGGATGATCGTTTCGAAACGATCACTGAAATCGAGGTCGCGCTTGAGGATGGCGCGAACCGAATCCAGGCCGGCGCCGGGCACGATGACGAGCGATGGCCGGTTGCCGGGATCGTAGCGCAGGGTGAGGCGCACACCGCCCGGCTGGGGTACCGAATCCTGCGCCGTGGCCGGGGACGCAACGCAGGCAAGGCTCGCGAGCACAGCGGCGGCGCGCCCGATCGGCGCGCCACACCAAAGTGACAAGCGGCTCACTGCCGCGGCTCGAACACGAAGGTCACTGGGAGCACGTTGGCGTCCCACCCGTCGGGCAACGGGCCGAACGCCTTGCCGTTCCCGGCCGCCTCGATGGCGCCCTGGGCCTCGAGATCGAAGCTGAAGTTGCCCGAACGCTTGAGAAATCGAATGTCTCGCACCGAACCGTCCTTGAGGATGAGGAACGCCACCTCGGCACGAAGCCGGTTGTTGGGCGCGTTCCAGCGCCGCAGTACTTCGTTCATGATGTTCCGGAGATACTCCGGATACGGAAACTCGATGCCCGGAATCTTGATGTTGGCGACGTCGGTGCCGGTACCCGGCGTCTCTCCGGGCAGCGGCTCCGTTTCACTCTTCGTGGGCGGGGCCTTCTCCACGGGCTTCTCCGCCGCCTGCACCGGCTTGGTCGGAGCCGGTGCCTGCTCGGCCTTCGCCTTGGGCTTCACCGCCTCGGCCTTGGAGGGCTTGGACGGCGCCGGGGCCGGCGCCTCCGCGGCGGGGGCGGGTTCGGGCGGCCGCGTCACAGCCTCCGGAGCGACGCGGCGCGCGGTCGTCGGGAGGGGAGCCGCCACCAGTTCGACCGCATACACCGGCGGGCCGATCACGGGCTTCGGGATCACCACGAAGAAGATCAGCACCGCCGCGACGTGAACGACCAGCGAGCCGGTGATGCCGACCGTGGCGGACGGCCCGTCGACGGCAGCGGTGGCCCGACCCCTCACCGGGATTCCTCGTCCTCGGCGACGAGCCCGAGGTTGCGGACGCCGGAGTTGCGGATCACCGCGACGACGCGGACCACGTCGCCGTACGAGGCGCGGTTGTCGGCGCGGAGGTATACGGCGTCAGGCTTCCGGGTCGCGACGATCGAGCGGAACGTCGCCCGGAAGTCGCGGTAGCTCACCGGCGTCTCATCGAGGAAGATCTTGCCCTGCCGGTCGAGCGACACCACGATGCCCTGCTTCGCGTTGAGCGGCTTGGCCGCCGCGCGTGGCAGGTCCACGTCGACGCCGCCCTGCATGATGGGCGCGGCAATCATGAAGATGATCAGGAGCACGAACGCCACGTCCACCAGTGACGTGACGTTCACCTCGGCGTTGAGCGACATGTCGTCGTCGCCGCGGAACCCGCTCAGGGCCCCCATGTCAGACCATCCCCTCGCGCGCCATCGTGCCGATCAGTTCTGCGGCGAAGCCCTCGAGCTCACCGGCCAGGATGCGGACCCTGTTCACGTAGAGGTTGTACGCGATCACGGCCGGGATCGCCGCGGCGAGGCCGGCCACGGTGGCAATCAGTGCCTCGGCCACGCCTGGCGCCACCGCGCTGATGTTCCCGGAACCCTTGGAGGAGATGCCGATGAATGCGTCCATGACCCCCAGCACCGTGCCCAGCAGGCCCATGAGCGGCCCCACCGCTCCCACGGTGGCGAGCCACGGGATGTAGCGGCTGAGCATGTCCTTCTCCGCCGCAACTTCCTTCATCAGGACCAGCTTGAGGGACTCGAGCTGTGTGGAGGTCAGCGGCGTGCGCGCCACCTCTTCCTTCAGCGCACCGGGCCGCAACTCGGAGTAGAAGTTGATCGCCTCGCGGAACAGCCGGTTATAGGGCGACGGCGGCTGCTTCATGGCCGCGTGGTAGCCCTCCTGCAATCGCGTCGTGCGCTCCAGCTCGGCAAAGAACTTCCCGCCCTGCCGGTGCAGGCGCCGGAACTGCCACCACTTGAGGACGATGATGAACCAGGCGATCAGCGAGAAGACCAGCAGGATGGCGAGCACCACCTTTGTCTCGACGCTCGAGATGAGTAGCAGCTCGAGCGGAGTGGTTGGCAGGGCGCCGCCGACCTGGAGCATCATGCGTTCTCCTTTTTGAACCAGTCGATCAGCTGGGGAAGGCCGTTCTCGAAGCTGTATTCCGGCGACCAGTGGAGCAGCCTGCCCGCCTTCTGCACGTCGAGGGCACTTCGCACCAGTTCGCCGGGCCGAGTCGGCGCGAACTCCAGCACGGGTGGCACGCCCATGACGCGCCCCACCGTCGCAGCCAGCTCAAGCACCGAGGTTTCCTTCGACGTGGCGATGTTGAAGGCCCGGGCTTCGTGCACACCGGCGGCCGGAAGCGTGCGCGTGCCCGCGAGCAGGTTGGCCCGCGCCACATCGCGGACGAACACATAGTCGCGGGTCTGCGTGCCGTCGCCGAAGATGGTCAGGGGACGCTTCTCCAGCAGGCGGGACACGAAGATGGAGACGACCCCGGCCTCGGACTTGGGGTCCTGGCGCGGGCCAAACACGTTGGAGTACCGGAGCGAAACCGCGTCGAAGCCACCCAGAGCGCCGAGCATGCGCGCATAGTGCTCGCCGGCGAGCTTGCTGGCTCCATAGGGAGAAATGGGGCAGTTGGGCGCCGTCTCGGGCGTCGGGATCTCGCTCGGGTCACCGTACACCGTCCCGCCGCTCGAGGCGAACACCACCCGCTCGACGCCACCGTCCCCGGCACCCTCCAGCAGGTTCACGAAGCCGACCACATTGATCGAGGCGTCCAGCGCCGGCTGATCGACCGAGACACGCACGTCGATCTGGGCCGCATGATGGCAGAGCACGGTGAACCGGCCGTCGACGAGCAGCTTCCGGGCTTCAGCCGAGCGGATGTCCGCCTGGACCAGCGTCGCCCTCGCCGGGACGTTGTGCGCGTGACCGCGAGAGAGGTCGTCCAGCACCACCACTTCCCAACCCGCCCCGAGATACGCCTCGGCAATATGGGATCCGATGAACCCAGCGCCCCCGGTTACCAGCACCCGTCCGCTCATTAAGGACCTTTCTCCACGTTGAGAGTGCTGGTGTTCCTTGCCATGGACAGGGCGTAACCCTTGATCGCCCCGCAATATAGACGGGCGAGGCGGCAGCGGGAGCGCGTCGGGTGACTGGGGTCACAACACATGAGCGGCGCCCCCGAGGGGGCGCCGCTCATGTCGGGCCAGGGCTGCCGCCGGGAGGCGTTACTGCGGCAGCTTGGCCACCTGCACGACCGGCGTACCTACGCCGAACACTGCGTACTTCACGTTGAGGATCAGGCCCGTGGCGCTGTGCTCACGCACGTTGACGATCTGGATCGTGGCCATCTGCTCGCTGGTGAGCACGGTGCCGTTGTTCGCGATGCCGCCCGACGGGCGCCGCACCTCCCAGATATCGCCCAGGGCAACGCCGTCCTGCTTGCCCTTGTCGATGTAGAGATTGCCCTGCGGCTGCTTGAGGTATTCCACCCGTGGCCAGCCAAGGATCTTCGCGGTGATCCCGTCGGTGATCGGCACCGCGCGCGCCCGGGAACTGCCCGGGAATTTCTCCAGCGGCAACAGCCACTGCCCCGGATAAATGCTCCAGAAGATCTGGGTCACATTGAGGATCGGCCTCCCGTCGTCGATGCGTGTCACCACGCCGATACCGGTGGGGAGCACCATGAAGCCGAAGTTGCTGACCTGCGGTCCCTTCTCCAGCATCATCAGGGTGTCGCCGATTTCGTAGGACGCGCCCTTGGGCGGCGACACGGCGAGATCGGTGTAGAGCTTGGCAACGCCGAAATTGCTGAGCGAAGCAATCATGGGCGAGGAGGTGCGCCCCACGATCCGGCCGAACGGAAGATTCTGCTCCTCGGTGAGGAACCCACCGGAGTAGAACTCGTCGCGCCGGATGGCCCGGTAGTTCTTCTCGGAGTAAGCCTTCACGGTGGCCCTCGCCGCCTGCGACATCTCCCCCATCTGCGGGAACAGCGGCGCGTTGGGATCGTAGTCGTCGGCCGTTTCCTCGATGGTCTCCTTGAAGTTCGGATCCTCGACCGCATCCACCTTGGCTCCCGGCGCGGCCGGAGCCTGCGCCACTGCGGAGGGCGGTGGCGGCGTATCCTCGGCCGGGACCGACTTCACCCCTTCACCGGCCGCCAGGCGCAGCACCTCGCCGGGGTAGATCCAGTGCGGATCCTCCACGACGTCGGTGTTGAGGCGGTAGATCTCGGGCCACAAGAGCGGGTCACCGAGATACGACTGTGCGAGCGACCAGAGCGTGTCCCCGGGCCGCACGGAGTGCGTCTGCGGCGTGGCCGGTGCCTGCGCGAGCGCGGCAGAGGGCAGCGCGAGGAGCACCCCGATGGCTACTTGCCAGCGGCGAGGTGACATGCGGTCAGTCCGCGACGCAACAGGATCGAGGTGCGGCATCGGATCTCTCCCAACGGCGTTCGAGAACGGGAATGGGCGTCTTCGAGGCTGCGAGGCGCAATAGGCCCCAAGTCTCGATGAACGGAAAAGCAAGATCAGCGCCACGGATTGCAGCCGACCGCTCCAGCCGTAACCCATTGTAACTTAGCTACTTGCGCCGATGCACCAGCGCCGACAGCAGCCCTGGTGGGTGCGGCCGGCGCAGAGTCATGCATGGCGTCTGGGCGTCCTGCCTCAGAACGGGAGGTCGTCGTCGGCACTGTCCAGCGCGTCGGGGAAGTCGTCGAACGACTCCTCCTTGCCCTTGGACGCCCCGGCGGGAGCGCCTGCGGCCGCCTTGGCCGGCGCGAAGCTCTCCGATCCCTGGCCGCCGCGGCCACCCAGCAGGATCAGCTCGTTGCCCCGGATCTCCGTGGTATAGCGCGTCTGGCCTTCCTTGTCCTGCCAGGAGCGGTACTCGATGCTGCCCTCGACGTAGATCTTGTCTCCCTTGCGGCAGTACTTCTCGGCGATGTCGGCCAGCTTCGAGTAGTTCGAGTTCCAGAAGATGACGCGATGCCACTCCGTCTTCTCCTGCATCTGGCCATCCTGCCCCTTCCACTGGCGGCTGGTCGCGACGGAGAGCGTGGCGACACGGCCGCCGTTCTGGGTGCTGCGAACTTCGGGGTCTGCCCCGAGGTTGCCGATCAGGGTGACTTTGTTGAGACTGCGGCTCACGGGTGCCTCCACGGTACAAGAGTTCGAGCAACACGGTGGACGTCACCCATGGTATGCCCTGGGCCCGTCCCGGAATTTACCAATTAGCCGCCGGGGACACCGAAGCTACGCCAGGCCGGTGAAGCCGAGCCGCAGCACCAGCGCATCCTCCCGCGGGTTCCGATAGTAGTCGGATCGCACGCCCACGGGACGGAATCCCGACGCCCGGTACAACTCGATCGCCGGCGAGTTCGACGCGCGAACCTCGAGGAAGACCTCCTCCGCGCCCCGCTCACCCAGCGTCCGCAGTCCCTCCCGCAGCAGCGCGGTGGCAATGCCGCTGCGCCGCTGGCCGGGGTCGACCGCGAGGTTCAGGACCTCGCCCGAACCGGCAACGTCCCTGCCGATAAGATAGCCCGCGATCCTCCCGCCGGCGTCTGCCACGAGGCCGAAGGTCCACGGTGTCTCCAGTGCCTCGCGGAACGACGACTCGGCCCAGGGATCCCCGAAGCAGGCGCGTTCCAGCGCCACGAGCGCCGGCGCGTCAGCCACCACCGCGCGACGGATGCGGTAGGGCGCGCCCGTGCCGGGCTTCCCAGAGGGCTTGGGCTTCTGCGGGACGGCCATAGTCCGGTTCCCATGCGAGCGGATCGGCGACACGATGCGCGCCCCCCGGTCGGTCGACAAGGTCGAGCATCCAGCGCGCATCGACATGATGCGCGAGGTCGAGGTACGGCGCCCAGCCGGCGAACATCGCCGCCGTCGACGCAGGCAACTCGCCAATGACGGCATCGGGACGGGGCAGCGCTGCCCGCAGGCTGGCGGGGGTCCGCGCCTCGAGTGGAAGGATCGTCTCGATACCGCCGGGCAGCCAGAGCCAGGCGCCGGCGTAGCACTGGCCACGCAGAGCGTCCGACAACCCCACTGTGATGCGCCCCGGGGCCGACCCCACGATCGCGCGCGTGAGGAGCGATGGTACAGTCCAGAACTCCACACCGCTCGCCACCACGAGGGCCTTGCCCACCGCCGCCCCCACCCGGAGCCCCGTGAAACTGCCGGGACCATCCGCGATGACCACGGAGGTGATCGCGTCACGCGACACCCCCGCCCTCGAGAGCAGCCGGTCGATGGCCGGCAGCAGGGCCGCCGCGTGCTGCCGGGCGCCGTCGACTGCCTCGTGGATCGCACCGGTGGAGCTGCGGCCAAGTGCCACCGACAACCGGCTGGTCGCGGTATCGATCGCGAGGCGCATCAGCCGACGTCCAGGCCGCGCACCGCCGGGTCGGACCGGTGAGACAATTGCATACGCAGCGTCGCTGCCGGCGCCCAGCCGGCCGCGCGCTCGGGCCACTCAATGAGCAGCGCGTCACCTTCCGCGGCAAGACCCTCCCAGTCCACGTCGGCCGACTCCTCAGGGCGCTTCAGCCGGTAGCAGTCGAGGTGGAACACCGGGCCCCGCCTGCCGGCATAGCGGTGCACCAGCGCGTACGTCGGACTGGATGCTGGCTCCGTCACCCCGAGCCCGCGTGCGATCGCCCGGGCCATGGTGGTCTTTCCCGCGCCCAGTTCGCCCTGCAGGTACACCACTGCTCCGGGTGCCAGCGCCTTGCCCATGCGCTCGCCTTCCAGGACCAGCTCCGCCTCGGTCAGCACGCGCACCTATCGCCGGCCCCGGCGCTGGCGCACGGCGGTACCGCCCCCGCTGCGCCGGACATTGGGCGCGCCCATGGCCCGGAGTTCGTTCAGCTGGTCGCGCAGGAGGGCCGCCTCCTCGAACTCCAGGTTGGCCGAGGCTTCACGCATGCGCCGCTCGAGCTGCTCCATGAACTTCTCGCGCTGCTTCGGGTCGTGCGGATCGACGTACATCTCGGTGCGCCCCGGCTCGGGCTTGACCCGCTCGGTGCGCGCATCGGCGACGTGGGTGGACAGCCGGACTTCCTCGAGCGATTTCACGATCGACTGCGGCGTGATGTCGTGCTCCATATTGTACGCACGCTGGATGGCACGGCGCCGGTCCATCTCGGCCAGGGCGCGCTCCATCGACCCGGTCACGCGGTCGGCATACAGGATGCCGAGCCCGTGCACGTTGCGCGCGGCGCGCCCGATCGTCTGCACAATCGAGCGATCGGAGCGGAGGAAACCCTCCTGGTCCGCGTCGAGGATCGCCACCAGCGACACCTCGGGCAAGTCGAGGCCCTCGCGCAGCAAGTTGATGCCGACGAGTACGTCGAAGTCGCCCAGCCGGAGGCCGCGGAGGATTTCCATGCGCTCGATGGCGTCGATGTCGGAGTGGAGGTAGCGCACCCGGACGCCGGCCTGCTGCAGGTAGTCCGTCAGGTCCTCGGACATCCGCTTGGTGAGCGTAGTGACGAGGACGCGCTCATGGGCCCTGACCCGTTCGCGGATCTCGTGCAGCAGGTCGTCCACCTGCCCCTTCACCGGGCGCACCTCCACCTCCGGATCGACGAGGCCGGTGGGCCGGATGATCTGCTCCACGATCACGCCGCCCGACAGGCGCAGCTCCTGCTCGCCCGGTGTGGCCGAGACGTTGATCATCTGCGGCACCAGGCCCATGAACTCGTCGAACTGCAAGGGACGGTTGTCGAGCGCCGATGGCAGGCGGAAGCCGTACTCGACCAGCGTCGTCTTGCGGGCACGATCGCCGTTGAACATGCCGCCGATCTGTGGCAGCGACACGTGCGATTCGTCCACGATGACGAGGTAATCCTCGGGGAAATAATCGAGCAGGCACGCCGGCCGTTCGCCCGGCAGGCGGCCGGTGAGGTGCCGGGAGTAGTTCTCGATGCCGGCGCACGTGCCCACTTCGAGCAGCATCTCGAGGTCGAAGCTGGTGCGCGACTCGAGCCGCTGGGCCTCGAGCAGCTTGCCGGCGGTCCTTAGCTCGAGGAGCCGTTCCGCCAGTTCCGACCGGATCGCCTTGACGGCCCGCTCGACCGTGGCGCGCTGGGTGACGAAATGCCGGGCGGGGTAGATGGCACACTGATCGAGCACGGCAATCGTGTTCCCGGTGAGCGGATCGATGCGGCTGATGCGCTCAACGGTGTCGCCCCAGAGCTCGATGCGGTACGCCTGCTCCATGTAGGCCGGGTGGATCTCGATGGAATCCCCGCGCACGCGGAAGGTGCCCTGCTCGAAGGCGGCGTCATTCCGCCCGTACTGGATGCGCACGAGGTCGGCAAGGATCGCGTCGCGACCCCGCTCCTCGCCGGTCTTCACCGTGACCATCAGCCGGCGGTACTCCACCGGATCACCAAGGCCGTAGATCGCGCTCACCGTGGCGACGATGACCACGTCCTCCCGCTCCATGAGGCTCGACGTGGCGCGAAGGCGCAGCGACTCGATGTCCTGGTTGATCGACGCGTCCTTCTCGATGTACACGTCGGTGGCCGGGACGTACGCCTCGGGCTGGTAGTAGTCGTAGTACGACACGAAGTACTCGACAGCGTTGGCCGGGAGGAACTGCCGGAGCTCGCCGTAGAGCTGGGCCGCCAGCGTCTTGTTGTGGGAGAGCACGAGCGTCGGCTTGCCGTAGTTGGCGAGCATGTGCGCCAGCGTCAGGGTCTTGCCGGATCCGGTGACACCGAGGAGCGTCTGGTACCTGTCGCCGCGCAGGAGCCCCGCCGTAAGCTCGGCGATGGCCTTGGGCTGGTCTCCTGCTGGCTCAAACGGGGCGACAACCTGAAAGGGAGTGCGCGGCATCGGGGCAAGATAACGGGATTCGGCCTTTGTTCGGTAGCCTCCTTCACGTCCCCATTTTCAGCAGCCGCTGCCACAGGGCCGCCGGTACGGGCACCACGGAGAGCCGGCCCTGGCGCACGAGCGCCAGGTCGGCAAACGCGGGATCGGCCTTGATCGCCTTGAGCGTCACGGGCGTGTGCATCGGCTTGCCCGCCTCGAGGTCCACCACGACGAGCTTCGGGTCCTGCTGCTTCGGATCGGGATATGCTGCCTTCGCCACCCGGGCATGACCCACCGCAGCCTTCTCGTCGCCGGTGTGGTAGATCAGCACGTCGTCACCGACGGCCATCTCGCGGAGGTTCCTGAGCGCCACCGGGTTGGACACGCCATCCCAGACAGCACGTCCCGCCTTCTGCAGGTCCGCAAACGAGTACGTGGATGGTTCGGTCTTGAGGATCCAGTAGGCCATGTCAGGCTGTCGACCTGGACGCGCCAGACTGTCCTTCCTCGTGACGGTCCACCTGCTGGACGCCCTTCACGCGGCGCATCGCCTTCATGACCTTCTCGAGGTGCGGCAGGTTGTCCACCTCGATGAAGACGTTCCCGAAGACGGCGCCATCCCGGGTGTTGATGTCGGCGGCCTTGATGTTCGTGCCCGAGGCGCTCACCGCCTGCATCAGGTCGGCATAAAGGCCGCGCCGGTCGTTGCCGTTCACGTCGAGGCGCACCACGAACGATTCGCCGGTGGTCTCATGCCAGTCGATTTCCACGCGGCGGTCATCGGCCGACAGCGTGAGCAGGTTGGGGCAGTCGGAGCGGTGAATCGAGATCCCCCTGCCCTGCGTCACGTAGCCCACGACCTTGTCGCCCGGTACCGGCTGGCAGCACTGGGCGTAGCGTACCATGAGCCCGTCCACACCCTGGATCTTGATGCCGCGCCCCAGCCGGATGCGGTCGATGACGCGCCCGAACACCGTGGGCTTGGGCTCCTGCAGTTCGTCGATCGGCGCATCGGGGAACAGCGCCCGGACCACCTGGCCGATGGCCACGTCTCCGCGTCCGATGGCGATGGTGAGTCCGCGGGCGTCGGCCAGCGAGAGCGCCGCCGCCGCGCGCTCCATCCGGGCCTCGTCCGCGCCGCTCAGCCGCCGCTTCTTGAGTTCGCGCTCGAGGATCTCCTGGCCGAGCTGCAGGCTGACGGTCTCCTCCTCATGCTTGATCCACTGCTTGATCTTGTGCCGTGCTCGCGCCGTCCGCACGTGGTTGAGCCAGTCGCGGCTGGGCTTCGCGGACGGGCCCGTGAGAATCTCGACCGTGTCGCCGTTCTTGAGCTCGCGGTGCAGCGGCGCGATCCGGCCGTTGATCTTCGCTCCCTGGCACTTCTCCCCGACCTTGGTATGGACGTGGTAGCCGAAGTCGATGGGGGTGGCCCCCTTGGGCAGCTGCTTTACGTCGCCCTGCGGCGTAAAGACGAAGATCTCGTCCTGGTAGAGGTCGACCTTGAGGAACTCGAGGAACTCCTCCGGGCTGTGCGTGTCCTGCTGCAGCTCGAGGAGCTGGCGGAACCAGCCCAGGTGCTCGGCGACCTCGTCGGTGCTTCCATCAGTCTTGTAGATCCAGTGGGCCGCGATACCGTACTCGGCGGTGCGGTGCATCTCCTGGGTGCGGATCTGCACCTCGAAGAGCTGGCCGCCGGGGCCGAAGATGGTGGTGTGCAGCGACTGGTACCCGTTGGACTTGGGGCTCGCGATGTAGTCCTTGATCCGCTCCTGCAGCGGTGTCCAGTTGTGATGGATGATGCCGAGCGCGTGATAGCATTCCGGCACGGTCTTCACGATGACTCGCAGCGCCATGAGGTCGTAGATCTCATCGAACCCCTTGTTGCGGCGCTTCATCTTCTGGAAGATCGACCAGAGATGCTTGGGGCGTCCGGTAATGTCGAAACTCTCGATGCCGGCGCGGCGCAACTCGTACTCGAGCGGCGTGCGCAGCTTGAGGATCAGCTGCTCCCGCGCCGCCTTCTTGGACGACACCTGCACGACCAGTGCCCGGAAGTCCTCGGGTTCCAGGAACTTGAAGGCCAGGTCCTCGAGTTCCGCCTTGATGCGCGCCATGCCGAAGCGATGGGCCAGTGGCGCGTAGATCTCGCGGGTTTCGAGCGCGATCCTCTGGCGCTTTTCCGGGCTGAGCGCCTCCAGCGTGCGCATGTTGTGCAGCCGGTCGCACAACTTGATGATGATGACGCGCGCGTCCTTCGCGATCGACAGCAGCAGCTTCCGGTAGTTCTCCACCTGTTCCTCGGCCGAGGAACGGAAAGTGAGGTGGGAGATCTTGGTCAGCCCGTCCACGATGCTCGCGATCTCGCCGCCGAACTCGCGGGCGATGTCCTCCACCCGCACGTCCGAATCCTCGACGACGTCGTGCAACAAGGCCGCTGCGATCGAGGTCGTGTCGAGCAACTGCTCCGCCAGGATCTGCGCCACGGCGATACTGTGCGAGATGAAGTCCTCGCCCGACATGCGCTTCTGGCCCCGGTGCGCGGCCGCGCTGAAGCGGAGCGCCCGGTCGAGCAGCTCGAGATCGAGCCGGTCGCGGTGCGGCTCCAGCAGCCGCCGGAGTTCCGGCGACGCTACGGCGAGATCGGGGCGTGTGACGGTCACGGCGCTGGCTCCCGGGTGTAAAATCCCAGCATGTAGGATGCTGCAACGCAGAGGCCGGGGCAAGCGCCGGGGGGCGACGAAGCGCTAGAGCAGCCCGCCCTGGGCGAACGAGACCCAGCGGTCGCCGGCCAGGATGACGTGGTCGTATACCGGGAGGTCCAGCAACTGTCCGGCGGCCACGAGCTGCCGGGTCACGGCGCGATCCTCGGCGGATGGCGTCGGGTCACCGCTCGGGTGGTTGTGCACGACGATGATGCCGGCCGCGGCCTCGGCGATGGCGGGCCGGAAGACCTCGCGCGGGTGCACCAGGGAGCTGTTCAGGATGCCGCGGGTGACCAGCACTTCGCGGAGTACCTGGGACTGGGTATCCAGGGCCAGCAGGTGGAACTCCTCGACGCTGAGGTCGCGGAGCCGCGGGGCGAAGATCCGGACCACGTCTTCCGGTTCGCGGATGCGCACGACGGGAGGCCGTTCCTCCTGGGCCAGCCGCAGCCCAAGTTCGAAGGCCGCAAGGAGACGGGCCGCCTTGGTGGGGCCAATGCCTCCCTGCCGCTGCCACTCGGATGCGGGACGCGTGGCCAGCCGGCGCAGTGATCCGCCGCCGCTGCTGAGCAGCGACCGGGATGTCGTGAGGACGTCGCCGAGGCGCGTGCCGGTGCCCAACAGGATCGCGAGCAGCTCGGGTGTTGCCAGGGCGGCCGCACCGAGCGCCCACAAGCGCTCGCGAGGGCGGTCGGCGGAAGGGAGTGATTCGAGGACGGCGGACATGGAACAGGATAGGAATTCATCCGCGCGCCGGCGTACCCGGATCACGCTGACCGGAGCGCAACGGCGACGGGTGTAGGTTCTTGCAGGACGGGACGCCTGTCGCACGAACCCAACCAACCGGGAACCTCATGTCCGCGCGCAAGATTATCGCTGGCCT
>JAGGAG010000055.1 GCA_017889745.1 Gemmatimonadota bacterium
GGCGGTTGGCGCCGGTGAAGGCGTAGCGGAAGCACTCCCGGTCGTCGAAGCCGAGATACTCGCGGTAGTACGTGTCGCGATCGAGGTCTATTCCAAAGGCGGCGAGGGTATGGATGAGCGCCTCGCAATGCAGCGGCTCGTCGTTGATCAGGACGCCGTTGAAGTCGAATAGAATGGCCGAAGGCATGCGGGGAAAATAGGCGGGTAGGCAGGCGCGCGGGTGGGTGGCCGCGGACGAGGTCCCTACTGCTGCCGACTGTAGAGTCCGCCCACGCGATAGGACTCGTCGAGCAGTTCCACGGGATGCAGGACGGTGGCGTGGAGCCCCGCGGCGCGGAGCCCGGCGCCGATGTGCATATGGCACCCGGGGTTGCCGGTGGTGACGACGCGGGGGGCCGGCGACGCGGCGGCGATGCCGCGGATCTTGTCGTCGAGGACGGCGCGGGCCATGTCGGGGTGGAGCGTGGAGTAGATGCCGGCGCTGCCGCAGCACTTGTCGGAGCCCGGGAGCAGGCGAAGGCGCAGGCCCGGAATGGCGTTGAGCACGGCCAACGGCTCCGCCTGGACCTTCTGCGCGTGCTGCAGGTGGCAGGGCGCGTCATAAACCACGTCGAGCGGGAGCGGGCCTCCCTGGCGTGGGCCCTTCGCCGCAAGCAGTTCGCTCACGTCGCGCACACGGGAGCCGAAGTGCTCGCCGTCCCTCGTGCCGAGCAGGTGGCCGTATTGCTTGAGGAGGGCACCGCAGCCGGCGCTGTTCACCACGATGTAATTGGCGCGGCCGCCGAACGCCTTCACGTTCTGCCGCGCGAGTGACTCGGCACCCTTCCGGTCACCGGCGTGCTCGTGCAGCGCCCCGCAGCAACCCTGCCCGTTGATGTCCACCACGCGATAGCCGTTGGCTTCGAGCACGCGCCGGGTCGCCTCGTTGACATGACGAAACACGGTGTCCATGACGCAGCCGCGGAAGAGGGCGACGGTGGGGGCGGAATGCGGCATGTGAAAGCCGGGGAAGGAGCGAGGCACCCGGTGTCGCCTGGTGGAGGCGAGCATGCCCATGCCGAAGCCGAGGCGCGTGCCGCTGGCCCAGCGGGCCGGGAGCCCGGTGGCGCGGAACCAGCCCGCGGCGGTGAGCAGCGTTCGCCAGAACAATCGATTGGAGAAGACCGTCAGGATCGCCCGGGCAGCGGGCGCGATGCCGCGCCTCTCCGCGAGGATCTCCCGCGCCGCCTCGAGTCCCTGGCCGTACCCGACGCCCGACGGGCAGGCGGGTTCGCAGCCACGGCACCCGAGACAGGCATCGATGTGCTGGGTGAGGGCGGGGTCGGCGGCGCCGATCTCGCCCCGCTCGAGCGCGCGCATGAGCACGATGCGCCCGCGCGGGCTGTCGGCCTCGTCGCCGGTGGCGAGGTAGGTGGGGCAGGCCGGGAGACAGAAACCGCAGTGGACGCAGGGGTCCAGTGCGGCGAATCGCGGGTCGGTGCTACCGGGCATCACCATCGCCCTCGAGCGCCACGCTCAGCAGCAGGCCGGGGTCGAACGTCTCCCGGAGGCGGCTCACCAGTGCACCCACGCCCTCGCGATAGGCGCCGAAGTGACCGAGTTGCTGCCGGATGGCCCAGGGTGCCCGTTCGAGGGTCATGGGAATCTCGCGCGAGGCCGCGGTGCGGCGCAGTGCGCGCAGCGCGTCGATGCGGGCCTCGCCGCTCCAGCGGATGCCGCCGGCGCTCCCGGCACCGGCGGTGATGAGGCCCTCGTCGAGGGTCGCGGCGAGCATGTCGAGCGAGTCATCGAGCCCGGGCTGCAGCACGCCGAGCCGCAGGGTGACGGCGCCGCCCAGCACGGCCCGCGCGGAGAGGTGCCAGAAGGAACTGGCGCGCTCGACCGGGAGCTGCTGCCACAGGAGGGAGCTGGCAGACGTGAGCCGCCGTGCCTCGGCGGCGACACCGTCCTCGGTGCCCATGATGCGCGCGGCGAGGATCCAGTCGGGCTCGGCGGCGATGGCGGGGGAGAAGAGTTCGAGCGCCTGCAGCGCGAGGCGCGCCTCGGTGAGATCGCGCCCGACGCTGGTGAGATGATCGCGACTGGCGCGGGCGATGAGCGTCTGGTCGGCGCGCGGCAGGGCGCGCAGCCGCAGGTTCAGCTCGGTGATGACACCGAAGCCGCCGAAGCCGCCAATCTGCAGTTTGCCCAGGTCGTACCCGGCGACGTTCTTGACCACGCGCCCGCCGGCGCGCACGACACGCCCGTCTCCAGTGACCACGCTCAATCCGAGTACATGATCGCGGACGGGCCCGAAGCCCTGGCGCAGGGGGCCGGCGGTGCCCGCGGCGACGATGGAGCCGATGCTCCGCTCGGGGCGCCCGGGGGGATCGATGGCGAGCCACATGCCGTCGTCGGCGAGCCGGCGCCGGAGGGTGCCCATCGCCACTCCCGCGTCCACGGTGGCGACCAGGTCGGCGGGACTCACGCTCACGACGCGATCGAGGCCGCGGGTGCTCACCGCGAAGTCGGCGGGGGCGTCGGAAGAGAGCCAGGTGCCCTGGCCCTCGATGCGCGCGCGCCAGTTGCGGCCGTGCGCCAGCGCAAAGAGCCGCGCCATCGCCTCGGTGGAGTCGGGGACGACGCGGGGAAGCCCGGACGGGTCGCGCTCGACGCCGGAGGCGCCGACGATCTCGCGAAGCCGAGCCAGCATGCCGTCAATCATGGGCCACCTCCGCCAGCGAACCGTGTTGCTGCCTGCCATTTCCGCGCGCCGCTGGAGAGGCGCACCATTCCCTGCAGGCATGGATCGGGACCACCTTGCCGGGGTTGGCGCGCTCGCCGGGATCGAAGACGCGGCGGGTGGCCTGCATGGCGCCGAGCGTCTCGGCGTCGAAGATGAGGGGCATGTAGTCGAGCTTGTCGTTCCCCACGCCGTGCTCGCCGGTGATGCTGCCGCCGGCGGCGACGCAGACGGTCATGATCTCGCGGCTCGCCTCCCGTACACGGGACGCGAGCTCGAGGTTCCGGCGATCGAAGCTGATGTTCGGGTGCAGGTTCCCGTCACCCGCGTGGAAGACATTGCTGATGTGCAGCGCGTAGCGATCGCGGATCTCGCTGATCCGGTCGAGCACGTCGGGCAGCGCGGAGCGCGGCACGACGGCGTCCTGCACCACGAGATCAGGCGCGATGCGGCCCATGGCACCGAAGGCCTTCTTGCGTCCCTGCCAGAGCCGCGCGCGATCGGCGGCGCTCTCCGCCGTCAGGACATGCCGCGCACCGTGCGCGCGGAGCAGCGGCTCGACCACGGCGTGCTCGGCGGCGACGCCCTCGGGCTGCCCATCGAGCTCCACGAGCAGCACCGCGGCTGCGTCCGTCGGATACCCCGCGGCATAGATGGACGCCTCGACCGCCTGGACGCAGGACTGGTCCATCATTTCGAGCGCGGCGGGAACGATGCCGGAGGCGATGATGGCAGAGACGGCCTCGCTGGCGGCGCGGATGCCCGGAAAGTCGGCGAGCATGGTCCGCACGGCGGGGGGAATCGGCTCGAGCCGCACGGTGATGCTGCAGGCGATGCCGAACATTCCCTCGCTGCCGACGAACAGGCCGACGAGGTCGGGTCCCCAGGCATCGCCGTGGGTGGAGCCGAGCCGGGCGAGCGAGCCGTCGGGGAGAATGATCTCGAGGTCGGTGACGTGATTGGTGGTGACGCCGGCCTTGAGGCAGTGCGGTCCGCCGGCGTTCTCGGCGACGTTGCCCCCGATGGTGCACGCCGTCTGGCTCGAGGGGTCGGGCACGTACTGCAGGCCATAGGGCAGCACCGCCTCCGAGAGACGGGCGTTCACCACGCCGGGCTCGACCACGGCGCGGCGGCTGGCGGGATCGACGCTCAGGATGTGATTGAGCCGGGTAAGGGCAACGAGGACGGCGTTGCCCTCGGCGAGCGCGCCCCCGGAGAGCCCGGTACCGGCGCCGCGCGCGACAAACGGTGTCTTCGAGGCGTGCAGCGCCTTCATCACGTCGATGAGCTCGTGCCGCGACCCCGGGATGACCACGACACCGGGCCAGGACTCGTGGGTGGGAAGGCCATCCATGGTATAGGTGGCGAGCTCGGCGCGGCGATGCCGCACCCAGCGGGGGCCGACGATCGCGGCGAGACCGGTGAGGAGCGACTCCTTCATGCGCCGGCCAGGTCGGGAGGGTGATGCCCCTTCCCGTTGGAGTGCGCCTTCTTCCGGGTGCGGAGGCCGGCGTCGATGGCGCTCGAGAGGGGCGGCAGCATCTCGAGCAGGAGGTCGACGCGCTCGGCGGTGGAACGGATCTCGAGCAGGGCCTGCTTCTCGGGTGCGCCCGTGTCGAGTGCGGCGGCCACGTGAAAGGAGAGCGCGGCCGGGTCAGCGGGCAGCGTGCGATTATCGGGCTCGAGATCGTTCAACTCGCGCAGCGCCGGGAGGTAGTGCGCAAAGGCGTCGGCGAGCGCAGTGCAGCGGGCCGCGGGTGGCGTGCTGCCCTCGCGATCCTCGAAGGCCTCGACCATGGCGACGAGGTATGGCGCCGGGTCCTCGAGATAGCGGGTGACGAGGAAGCGGGTGGTGCCCTGGACCACGATGTTGGAGCGGCCATCGGCGAGGGCCTGGGTGCCGCGGATCTGGGCGACGCACCCGACCGCGCCCAGGGCGGGGGCTTCATGGGCGATACCGGGAAGGGCGAGCCCGAAGCGTTCGTCGCCGGCCATGCAGTCGGCGAGCATCCGGCGGTATCGGGGCTCGAAGATGTGCAGGGGTAGCAGGGCGCCGGGGAAGAGGACGACGCCCAGGGGAAAGATGGGCAGGCGGAACGTCATGATGGAAGATAGGCGGGGAGGGTCGGCCCGGCCGAGCGCTCGCTCACCAGACGCCTTCGACCTCGAATCGATGCCAGTCCGCCCCCTGCGCCGGGATCCTCAGAGATACCGGAACCACCAGTCGGTCCTGCCTGACTTGAGATCGGCATACCAGCGGCAGGCCAGGGACAGCAGGACGATCGACACGGCCCAGACGAGGTACAGCAACGGGAGGCTCCAGGTGTAGCCGTCGGGCGCCGGGGGATTTCCCATCGGATGGTTGGTGAAGAGCCAGGGGCTGACCTGGCCCAGCCGGATGCGGGAGACCACCAGCGCGAGCGCGTGAATGAGCGGGATGTGCAGCACGTAGAAGAAGAACGGCACGCGACCGAACACGGTGAGCCAGCGCGTGACCGACCCGTGGGCGCGCTCAAGCAACGGTATCACGGCGATCGTGGGCCCGAGCGTCATGAGCAGGAAATCCAGCGAGGCCGGGTACTTGGTGGTGTTGAGGAATGCGAGCAGCGCGGGCATCGATGGCCGATCGCCGTCACCGCCAGAGGCGCTGCCCCATGGTGACGGATCGCCATACAGGTTGAATCCACGGAGTACCAGGAAGAGGGCGATCGCGCCGAGCCCGATGCGCAGGCACCAGAGGCGTCGCCGGGCGGGTTCGGCAGTCAGGATGGTGCCAAAGGCGTATCCGGCGGCCATCACGCCAATCCAGGGAATGATGGAGTAGAGCACGATGAGCCAGGGGCCGCCGGACCCGAACTGGATCGGCCCGGCGAAGAACCCGACGTACATGATCTTCCACAGCCAGCCGAGCGGATTCTCATTGAGCTGCGGCACGATCGCGGGGAGGAAGGTGTCGATCAGGTTGTGCCCCGCGATGATGATGACGCCGATGGCGCCGATGGCCGCAACCGGGAGGCGAATGAGCACGGCCAGGAGGATCATGCACCAGCCGATGGCCCAGATCACACCCGCCATCTCGTGGGCGAAATCCAGGTTGAACGTCCAGCCGAGCCGCAGCACCGTCAACTCGAGGACGATGAGCCAGGCGCCGCGGGTGAGGAGAAAGCGTGGCAGGTCGGGGTGCCTGCGGCCGTAGAGGAAGGCGCTCGAACCCGCCAGGAACACGAACCCCGGGGCGCAGAAGTGGGTGACCCAGCGGGTGAAGAAGATCCCGGGCGTGTGGCCGCCGGCGGGGAGTCCGGAGTAGACACGCGCATGATCGAGTGCCATCAGCACCATGATGGCCCCGCGGATGATGTCGACCGAGGCGACCCGTGTGCTGGGCGGCGAAGGTGCAGGCCCCATCGTCCCTGCGGCGGTCGCTGGCAGTGCCTGGCCGGGGGGCACCTTGACGCCTCAGTCCGCGAGCAGCCCGGCTGGCCGGGAGCCGATGGCGCGCCGCAGTGGGGGTATCGCCCCGAGCATCGCCGCGAGTGACAACAGAAGTGCCGGCAGCGCAACCTCGGTGACCCCGAGCAGAGGCAAGTCACCGAGTGTCTCCGAGAGCACTGCTCGCAACGCCGGGCCCGCTGCAGTGAGCGCCACCAGGATTCCCGCCGCGATGATGAGCACGGTGCGGCCCAGCACCCCCGCGGTGATGCGCCGTCGGGTTGCGCCGAGCGCGCGATGCACCGCGAGCTCGGGGACGAGCGCCGAGGCCCAGAGCGAGACACTCACCATGGTGCCCAGAGCTCCCAGGAGCAGGGCGGCGACGGCCTCGACACCGAACCAGCGGGCGAACCAGGTCAACGGCAGGGTAAACGCGAGGCGGAGCGCGGACTCGCTGGTGCCCTGTGCGTGACGGATCGCCGGCTGCTTCGCGATGGTCACCTCAGCGGCGGCAGCAGCGACCGCGCTGCCGCGAATGAGGAGATCCGCGCCAGCGACAGGATGCTGGAGCGAGTTCAGGTAGACGGCGAAGCGGGGCTGGAGGCCACCGCTCCGTCCCGCTGCCCTTCCATCGTCCACCACCCCGACCACGGTGTAGGGCACGCGCGCGGTGCCCATGAAGATGGTGCGGCCGAGTGGCTTCCCGTTCTCGAAGTGCAGCGCTGCCATCTGGCGGTTGACGATGGCGACGCGCGGCGCGCTCCAGCCGTCCTGCAGGGTAAAGGTCCTTCCTGCGACGACCGGGATACCGTGCATCGCGAAGGTGTCGGGGCTCACCACCACGTGGCTCGCGCGCTCGGTGTGCCACTTGAGGAAGATCCCGCCGGTGAAGCACTGGCCGCAGTCGGTCTCCACCCAGTCGACGGTGCCGAGCCCGACGAGCGCGCCGGGGCTGGTGAGGCTCACGCCCTCGACGCCCTCGGTTGCGGCGAGATCGCGGAGCATGTCGAGATACCGGGCCGAGCGCACGGCGGGATCGCGATCGGCGGCGACGAGCTGGTAGACGGTGCCGTCGGCCGCCACGTTACCGGCGCCCATGAGAAGCGCCGCCTGACGGCTCACGAGCGTGGCGGCGAGCAGGATGGCGAGACTCGCGCCGATCTGGAGGACGGGCGGGAACAGCGTGAGCGGGTTAGCCGGCAGGTTCACGAGGCGCCGGCCGCGCGCGTGACGGAGCGGAAGCAGTGCGCCGAGCAGCAGTGCCATCGCGGTCGCGCTTGCGACGAGTGCCGGCGAGTAGTGCCACGCGCCGGGCGCGCCGGGCCAGGTGCGCAGGGCCAGGCGAAGGGCGACATAGCCGATCGCGAGGCCGGCTGGGACCGCGCTGAGCACGCTGACGAGACCCTCGCCCAGGAAGGCCAGGGCCAGGTCGCGGCGGGAGGCGCCCACGGCGCGGCGCACCGCGGTATCGAGATCACGGGTGCCCGAGCGGGTCCACATGATGGTGAGGGCAGTGACGGCGGCGACGGCGCAGGCCGCAGCGGCGATGACGACAAGCAGGGCGAGGAGCTGGGCGATCGTCCCGGACTGGAGTGCCGCGGGCGACTGTGCGCCGCTGGTCAGCGGAAGCCCGAGGTCCACTCCGCGGATCGGGTCGGGCTGAATGACCGGCGTGCCGCTCTCCGAGAGCGAGAGGACCGGCGAGAACGTCGCGATCGCTGCGGCGGCGGCCAGCGCCAGCCATGCGGCCGTGCGCCAGTGGTCGCGGAGGGCGTCGCGGAGCGGGGCAAGGATTCGTGTGGCCGAGTGGGCAAGACGGGCAGGACAGGTGAGACGGGTAAGACGGGTGTCCCGATCGGAGATCATTCCACCGTTGCCATGCATTCGAGCTCCATGCGCGCTCCCAGGGCGAGGCCGGTGGTGCCGAAGGCGCTGCGCGCGGGGAAGTGCTTCGTGAAGTAGGTGGCGTACACCTGGTTCATCGCGGGCCACTCGCTCATGTCGGCGAGCATCGCGGTGCACTTCACGACGTTGTCCATGGACGATCCGTTTCGCTCCAGCGCGGCCTTGATGTTGTCGAGGGTCTGCCGCGTCTCGGCCTCGATGCCGCCGGGCACGACCTTGCCGGTGCTGTCGGTGCCGAGCTGACCGGAGAGATAGAGCATGTTGCCCACGCGCACGGCCTCGGCGAAGGGACGCGCGGGGCCGTTGTCGGCGCGCGGAATGTATTGCACCGACGGGGGCGACGGCTGCGCCGGTTGTGACGAAGGCCGGCTGCGATCGCAGCCGGCCAGGGTCAGCGCCACGAGTACCAGCGTGAGGGCCTTCAGGCGGCCACCCAACGGCCCTTCAGGTGCTGGATGTCGGGGCAGTGGCGGAGCTTCTCGAACGCGCGCTCGCGGATCTGGCGAATGCGCTCGCGGGTGACGCCCAGGCGCTCGCCGATGGCCTCGAGGGTCAGCGCCTCGGAGCCTTCCTCGAGCCCGTAGTACATGGAGAGGATGGCGCGCTCGCGCGGCGTGAGGTGCCGGGCAAAGAGGCGATCGACGAACTCGCGGGTGAGGTGCTGGTCCGTGAGCGACTCGATCTCGGAATCGGCGTTGCCGGCGACGCGCTCGCCCACGGTGGCGCCATGACGGTCGCGGCCGTCGACAGGCGCATCGAGGGACATCTCGATGGTGGACATCTGGCGCGCCTCGCGGATCGTGCCAATCTCCTCGCCCAGCGCCTGAGCCAGTTCGCCATCGGTGGGCGCGCGGCCGAGTTCCTGGGCCAGCAGGGCCTGCACGCGGCTCATCTTGATGAGTGATGAATTCTGGTTGAGGGGAATGCGAACGCTGCGTGTCTGTTCTGCGAGAGCCTTGAGGACTGCCTGGCGGACCCACCATACGGCGTAGCTGATGAACTTGACGCCGTGATCGGGATCGAACTTCCGCACCGCCTTGAGGAGCCCCTCGTTCCCGATCGCCACCAGCTCACCGAGATCGAGTCCGTGTCCCTGGTACTTCTTCACGTACGCGATGACGAACCGGAGATTGGCGGTGACGAGTCGCTCGGCCGCCGTCTGGTCGCCGCTCAAGGCACGCCGCGCGAGCGCGCGTTCCTCGGCGGGATCGGTGATCATCGGGAGTCGTTGAATGTCGACGAGATACTGGTCGAAGGATCCCTGGGCCACTGCCCGGCCCACGGTGCGAACGCCAGGCCGAGCGGCCTTGCGAGCGACAGGACGAACAAGGCTAGCGCGGGTGCGAGCCATTCATACCCCCTTCAGGGGAACCGTCGAGTTGTTTGGGTACCACAGAACAGCAGTGCGGGAAGGCAGCCAATATAGGAAGCGGCAGTAATGCGGTCAAGCAATATTAGTTGTCCACATCACAAATATTATGCGGATATCACCTTACAAACGTTGTGAACTTTTCCACTTGTCCACAAGAGACAGCGCGGTGTCAGTAGGCGTATGGGTCAAACGACCTAGAGCGAAGGAACGTGAATGGTTAACGGTGAGTGGGAACGGCGGGTGAGCGACAAGCGGTGTGGGGGGGAAGCGCTGGCGTGAGCGGTAAGCGGTGAGCGGGCCCGGAAGGCCCAAGCCAGCTAGAGGATCGCGGCGAGGCCGGCGTCGATGGTCGATTCGTCGAATCCCACGGTCCAGCTGCCGTTGCGTGGGCCCATTTTTCCGATCTCCAGCGGCACCGCAAAGCGGATCGCGCCGGCGAGGTTCTTCTTGTCGCGCCCCATGGCGTGACGGATGGGTTCGGCCCTGGTGCGGAAGGGGACGCGCACGGGCAGGCCGAGCCGCGAGAGGAGTGATGCGATGCGCTGGTCGGCGCCCGACGGCAGGATGCCGGCGCGCCCGGCCATCACGCACTCGGCGATGAGGCCGAGACCCACCGCCTCGCCGTGCAGCAGCTGGTAGCCCGACACCTGCTCCAGCGCGTGCGCCACGGTGTGACCGGCGTTGAGCATCGCACGGGTACCCGCCTCGCGCTCGTCGCTGGCGACGACGCCGGCCTTGATCTCGACGCTGCGACGGATGAGGACCTCGAGGGTGGCGAGGTCGCGGGCGAGGAGTGCGGTGGTGCTGGCCTCGATCCACGCGAGGTATCCCGTATCCGTGATGAAGCCATGCTTCACCGCCTCGGTGAGTCCGCTCCGGTACTCGGCGTCGGACAGACTCCTGAGCGTCGCGGGGTCGGCCACCACCGCCACGGGCGGGTGGAAGGCGCCGATGAGGTTCTTGCCCTGGGGCGTATCGACGCCGGTCTTGCCGCCCACTGATGCGTCGAGCATGGCGAGGAGCGTGGTGGGGACGAGCACGAACGGTATGCCACGCTGATAGGTGGCGGCAACGAAGCCGGTGAGATCCCCGATGACACCGCCGCCCAATCCGATGAGCGCGGCATCGCGGCCGAAGCCGGCGTCGAGGAGTGCGTCGGTGAGGCTGGCCCAGGTATCCCGGGTCTTGAACGTCTCGCCCGGGGACACGCTCAGGCGGGTGGCCCACTCGTGCGCCGGGCGCGGGCGGTCACCGCCCATGGACCAGGCGGAGTTGGAGCCGCTCTCCCACGCCTCGTACTGGCGACCGACGGTGGTGTCGGTGATGAGTGCCACCGCCCGCGCGCCGCAGTGCGCCGCCACGATCTCGGGCAGGTCGGCGAGCGCGCCGGGGGCGATGTAGACGGGATAGGTGCCCAGCGCATGGCGGACGAGGAGGGGTTCCATGCTACCAGGTCACGTCGCCGGTGCCCGCGCGATGGTTGGCGAGCCGGGCCAGCGTGAAGAGGAGGTCGGAGAGGCGGTTGAGGTAGACGATGAAGAGCTCGGGCACCGTCTCCTGGGCGGCGAGATGCACGACCTGGCGCTCGACGCGACGGCAGACGGTGCGCGCGAGGTGCAGCACCACGGCCTTCTGGGTGCCGGCCGGCAGCACGAACGCGGTGAGCGGCGAGAGCTCGCGATCAGCGGCGTCGATGGCACGCTCGAACTCGGTAACGCGATCGGCGGAGAGCGTCGCCTTCTCCAGCGCCTTCCGGACCTTGTCGGGGTCGGGTGTCGCGAGGTGGCCGCCAATGGAGAAGAGATCGCGCTGGATCGACTCGAGGAGCGCATCCTCGAAGTCGACAGGTGCCGTCGCGCGGACGAGGCCGATGACGGAGTTGAGCTCGTCGACATCGCCGTAGGCAGCGACGCGGATGTGGTCTTTCGAGACGCGACCGCCGCCGAACAGGGCGGTGGAGCCGGAGTCGCCGGTGCGGGTGTAGATCTTCAATTCGCAGAGCTCCGCCGGAACGGCGTAAACGGTGAACGGTAAACGGTGAACAGGATGGGCAAACGGTGACGGGGAGTTCCCGTTAACGCTCTACCGTTCACTGTTCACGCTGTTGAATCGCCGCGAGCATCTCAGGGACTCGGGTGAACTTCTCTCTTGGGGCCCCGCGTGGCTTGCCGGCGGCCTGTTCCAGCGCGTCGAGCTTCTGCCAGTCGGCATAGCTCACCACCTGCACGCCGCGAGCCCGGAGTACCTGGTCGACCTCGGCGCGCTTGCCACGCGGGCTCGGCGTGATGGCGCCGCTCGCGAGGTCCTCCAGCAACCGGTCGGCCGTCTCGACCGAGTCGGGCTTGTTGGTGCCGATGACGCCGCTCGGGCCGCGCTTGATCCAGCCCACGGCATACACCCCGCGGAGCACCTCGGGTGCGCCCGGCGCCGCGAGGACGCGGCCCTCGACATTGGGAATGACACCGGCACGCGGGTCAAACGGCACGCCGGGAACCGCGACGCCCTTGTATCCCACCGACCGGAAGACGAGGCCGGCAGGCAACGTCTCCGTCTCGCCGGTGGCCTCGGCCTTGAGGTCATTGCCCGAGCCACGCACCAGGCGGTTCTTCACGAGCTTCACGCCCTCGACGCAGGTGCCCCCCAGAATTTCCACCGGCGACACGAGGAAACGGAGCACGAGCTTGCGCTTCCGGCCCTCGGGCTTGCGCGCCGCGAACTCCTGGAGCGTGTGGAGGTTCTTCTCCGCGGTGCGATCCTCGCCCCCGGAAAGCTGGAGGGCACTGTGTTCGTCCAGCTCGATCTCGCGCGGGTCGACGATGACATCGGTCTCGGCGAGTTCACCCAGCTCCTTCAACTCGGGATTGGTGAACGCGGCCTGGGCCGGCCCGCGACGGCCGAGCACGTAGATGGTGTCCACCTTGCCGGCGCGCAGGGCGTCGAGCGCGTGCTGCGAGATGTCGGTGGGGGTGAGCTCGCCCATGCTGCTCGCCAGGATGCGCGCGACATCCATGGCGACGTTGCCCATGCCGACGACGACGGCGCTGGTGGCGGAGAGATCGAAACGCCGGTCACGGTAGTCGGGGTGACCGTTGTACCAGCCGACGAACTCGGTGGCGGCATGACTGCCCGCGAGCGCCTCGCCCGGGATGCCGAGCTGCCGGTCGGTCTCGGCGCCGGTGGCGTAGATGACCGCGTCGTAGTGCGCCATGAGCTCGTCGTGCTCGATGCCGCTGCCGATATTCACGTTGCCGAGAAAGCGGAAACCGGGGTGCGCGGCAATGCGGTCGTAGATCCGGGTCACCGACTTGATCTTGGGATGATCGGGCGCCACGCCGCCACGCACCAGACCGTAGGGCGTGGGGAGGCGATCGAACATGTCGATCTCGACGTCGGGCAGCTTCTTCTGCAGGTGCTCGGCGGCGTAGAAGCCCGAGGGGCCCGACCCGATGATGGCGACGCGGAGTGGCGCGGCTGGAACAGTCATGTCAGCGTCCTTTCGCCATTTCGACCACGACACTGTCCAGCTGGGCGAGAATGGCCGAGCCGGGCAGTGCGTGATGATTGGCCTGTATGGAAAACGTGAGCACCTTGCCGCTCTGCAGTTCGACGTACCCGGACAACGTGTTGGTGCGCGAGATGGTGCCGGTCTTGGCGCGAACCTTCCCCTCGATGGGCGTGCCGACGAAGCGATTCTTCAGGGATCCGCGCTTGCCCGACTGGGGCAGCCCCGCCGCAAACGTCGCGTAGTTCGGGTGTGCCCGGATGAACCGGAGAACCTGCGTGAACGCCAGCGGGCTCACGAGGTTGGAGGCGGAGAGCCCGGAGCCGTCGCTCAGCGCGATCTGGGTGGAGTCGACACCGACGGAGTCGATGAGGAAGCGTCGCTCGATGCGGAGGCCCTCGTCCCAGCTGCCGCTGCGGCCGAACTGCTTGCCCAGCTGCTTCAGGGTCATCTCGGCGTACCAGTTCTGGCTCGTATTGAGGATGGGGAAGATCCAGTCCCTGAGCGGGCGGCTCGTGACCTCGGCGAGCGGGACGCCGCGGCGGACGATCTCGTACGCCATGGAGTCGGTGGTGGAGCGGGTGCCACCGAGCACGGCGATGCCCTGCGCGGCGAGCGCGGCGCGAAGCGCGCGGGCGGCGAAGGCGTTGGGATCGGGCAGGGCGAAGTACTCGGTGCGCGCGCTGCGCCCCGTCTCCACATCGCCCTGGGCCCAGACCAACAGGGTGCCCGGGGTGCGGAAGAAGTCGATGGTCTCCTCCTGGCCGCGCGCCACGGTGCGGGTGTGGTTCTCCAGGGTGACGTCACCGAAGTCGGGCGAGAACGCGAGCCTGACCGGCGGCCCCGCCGTATCGGTGGTGGAGTACTCGATGTCGATGCTGTTGTCGTTGAATCCCAGCCCGCTCACCGGTGCCGCGTACCACCAGTTGAGGTCGTAGTTCTCCCAGGCGGGGTGGACCAGCGTGGGCTCGAACCAGCTGCCGTCGCCCACCACGTCGCCGGAAACCGCGGTGATACCGGCGCGCGCGAGCTGGGTGGCGAGCTCGGTGAGCCTGACCATCGGGCTCGTGTCGCAGGCCCCCACGGCCAGGGTATCGACGGCGTAGCAGCGCTTGCTGAACGTGGGGTCGCCGCGGCCATAAAGGACGAGGTCACCCTGGAGGTTGCCGTTCACGATGGGGCCGCTGCCGTACACGCTGGTGCGGACGGCGAAGTCGGGCGCAAGGAGGGCCGAGGCGACCGCGCTCACCACGATCTTGGTGTTGCTCGCCGGAACGAACATGCGATCGGCGTTGCGGCCGTAGAGGAGGGTGCCCTTCTCGTCGACGAGCGCGACG
>JAGGAG010000161.1 GCA_017889745.1 Gemmatimonadota bacterium
GCGCCGGCCGGCGCCGCGAACACGGCTCCACCCAGCCTGACGGTCGCAGAGGCGGAGTTGCGACTCGGCTGGAAGGTGCGCACCATCGCGGGCCTCCGCCCGCAGTCGGTTGAACTGATGCCGAGCGTGCCCGAAGGTGTCCCGGGCGCCGCGTCGGGCGTGCGGCAGCGTTACATGGTCGGCGGCGTGCCCGTCGTGCTCGTGCAGCAGGTGGTCGCCAGGCCCGAGGAGAACCAGGTGTCGAAACCGGCGGGCCGCGCCGCCGAACTCACCAGCAAGCAGCAACCGGTGACGGCGGACCACGCGATGGCGGAACAGGCGAAGGACCAGCCGGAAGGCGTCGCCACGCGGGCCGCGCCGGCGCCGGCCGCGCTGAGTATCCGATCGTGGGATGCCGCGGGGGTGCGCTTCGAACTCGAGGGCGCGCTACCGGCGGATTCGCTCGAGGCCCTGATGCGACGGGTGCGCTAGCGCGCTACCCCGCGATGCTGGACACCGGGGGCAGCAGCAACTGGCCCTCGAGGCGACGCATCATCGCCGCGAATGCCCGGGCGATACCGGCATCGAACATGGTGCCGGTACCCTCCTCCACGAACTCCAGCGCGCGCTGCGGCGTCCATGCGGGGCGGTACGCCCGTGGCGTGCGCAGCGCGTCGTAGACGTCACACACCGCGACGATCTTGCTGGCGTAGTGCATCTCGCGCGGGAAGCGGGTCCGGGGGAACCCCGCGCCGTCCGGCCGCATGTGGTGCTCGAAGCACACGATCGCCGCGAGGTCGAACACCGCGCTCCGGGCGAAGAGCATCCGGGCCCCGATCTCCGGGTGCGCCTCGATCACCAGCCGCTCTTCCGGCGACAGGGCCGGCTTGCCAAGCAGGTCCTGTGGCAGCCCCGAGATGCCGACGTCGTGCAGCAGCGCCGCGCTCCCCACCGCGTGCACGTCGTGTGACGCCATGCCCAGTGACTCGCCCAGGGTCATGGCCAGCAGCGACACGTTGATGGCGTGCAGCGCGTTGGCCGCGTCCTGTCCGGGGAACTCCAGCATCGGAAGCAGCAGCTGCCCCTCCGCGTGCATCGCCACCGAGAGCGAAGCCACCACCGTCTCGACCTCGTCGAGCGCGACACCGCCCTGCGTCCCCGCGCGCTGGTAGATCTGCCGGACGATGTCCGACTCCTCGCTGAGCCGGTACGCCACGTACTCGCGGCCCACCCGCTCGCGCTCGGCGACCTCCTCGAGGTCATCGCCGGTCACCTCGACACCCAGCAGGCCCCAGCGGATGCCGCGCCGCTCGCTCGGGACGTCCGCATTCCCCGGCCGGCCCGACAGCAGCCGGTTCACGATGTCGTCCAGGAACTCGCCGAAGGCGCCGCGCGTCACGAGGCCGTCGAACTCCATGCGCTGCACCCCGATGTCGACGAAGCGGGCCGACCAGGGCCAGCTATGCAGCTCGTGCAACGCCTTGTCGTTGGCCACCACGGCCTCGCCCAGGAAGGAGAAGCGGTACTCACCGCTCTTGACCAGCTCCTTGAGCCGCGCGAATGACGCATCCGCCACCGATACACACGCGGGATGGCGTGACGTGTAGAGCGTCATCGTCGAGAGCGCCTGGGCCAGCGACTGCAGGAACTGCGCGGGTGTGGTGACCGTGCTCATGCGCGGCTCATATGATGACCCGCGGCGAGGCGGGGGCCACCGGCGCTTCGGGATCGGCCTGGCGTGACGGCGGGGAGCCGGCTTTCCGGATCTCGCCGTCCCGGCTCTTCTGCGCGAGGTCGAGAACCTTCGCCGCCTCGGGGTGGTAGGGCCAGTGTGCGGCGAGGCCCTGCAGCGCCGCCAGCAACTCCGGGCTCTTGGGCGCGAGCTTCCGGCCCATCCCGAGGGCGCCCTTCACCTGCGTCAACCCGAGCAGGCAGGCGATCACGTTGGGATTGTCGACCGATGCCACGGCGCGAATGGCCACGGCCCTGAGCTGGGGGTCGACCCCGCCCGAATGGATCCGCTGCAGGAGCATTGGCGCGATGTTGGGCGGGCAACCTTCGGCCGCGGCCATGATCCCCAGCCGCACCGTCGGGGGGTCGGGCGCCTCCAGCGCGCGCTTGAGCGCCTCGGGACGGCGCACCCGGTCGCGCAGCATGATGCGCAGCGCTTCGTGCCGCACGCGCGGGTCGTTGTGCTTGACGTGCGACCCGAGGGAGAATCCCTCCGGCAGTTCCGGCAGCATCCCGAGCAACCGGAGCAGGTTGCGCTGCACGAACCAGGGAGCGCCCGAGATGCGCTGCACCACCTCCGGCCCGATCGAGGGTCCGAGTTGCGCCACGATGTCGATGAGCCGCGCGCGCACCTTGCGCTCCTTGGCGGTCGAGAGTGCATCGAGCAGCGCCGGAAGTGCCTCGATGCCGACACCCTTCACCAGGCGCGCCAGCGTATCGATGTCGACCGGCTCGATCGCGAGCACGCGGCTCACGGTGCTCCGGCTCAGTACCCAGCCACGCAGTTCGCTCACGGCGGGCTTGTCCCCCGGCACCCGCTCGAGCATGTCGAGCAGCAGGCCCGTCTCGCGGTTTTCCACCATGCGGTCCACGGCGCGCCGGGTGCCCGCCTGCACTACGCCCAGCTCGAGGCAGGTCATGATCACCCGCTGCGGCTCCGGCCCATAGACCAGCACCGGCTCGAAGTCGGCGGCGCCGCCCGGCAGCGACTCCAGCATCTTGTCGTAGCCCGGGGACCCATAGGGAAGGTCGGCCAGGCTCCACCGGCTGATCATCGCGCGGATGCGCTGCCGCAGCTGCTGCTCGGCCCGGAGGCGCGTCTTGGGCGGCCCCTGGTCGACGTGGCTGGAGAGCTTGCTGAGGAGCTGCAGCATCGCCGGGGATATGCTGCGCTGCTGCGCGTGCGCCGCCGCCTCGACCAGCGACACGATCACGTCGGCGGTCATGATCTTGGAGGCCTGGAAGAGCCACTTCCGGCGGCGGTCGTGGTCGCCCCCCATGTGCATGAGGCGCTCGAGCGTCTCGGGCGTGAGGGCGCCGATGAGCCGGGAAAGCTGGCGCTGCAGCGCGATCGTCTCGGCGCGGCCCCGGCCCTGGCACGCCTCGGCCAGGTCGGTGAGGGCGGTGATGACCCGCTCGTCGCGGCGTGACTCCTTGTGCTGCTCGTTGATCGCCTTGGCGATCTCCTCGGGGTCCACCTTCGCCGCGGCATCGTCGGAGAGGTGCTCCCCCATCGACGCGCGGGCGAGTCCGAGCCAGAGCCGCCCCGCCCAGCTGCCACCCAGGGGATCGAAGAGGGCGGTCTCCGCATCCTCCTCGTCCAGGAGGGCCAGCTTGTCGTAGGCCAGGCCGAAGAGCCGGATGTGGGGCCACTGCGCTGCCGGCTCGTCGTGCGTCACCAGCTGCTGCGCGTCGCTCGCGTCGGTGCCGATCACGCCGAGGAAGCTGGCCAGCTCCGTCCGCCCCGCCCCGCGGAAGATCTTGATGCCCCCGACATTGCGGCGGTGCAGCTTGCCGGCGAGTTCCCGGAGCATGGTGTGCTCGGGATCGGTCGGGACACCCGAGACCACCAGTTGCATCGGCGTGACCGCGATCGAGATGCTGGCCCGCTCGAGGAACAGGGTGTTGAGGCGGCGATTCAGGGAGTCCACGGCGGGGTCGAGCAGCGGGTGCCCGACCGGGTACATCGCAAAGCGCTGCTGCGCCCCCAGGAAGTCGAGGAGGAATTCAGACAGCTCGCGGGAAAGGACCGGTCCGTCCGGGGATGCGGGCGAGATGCTCATGGGTTCAGGAAGATAGCCCGAAGCAAGAGCAGTTCCAGAGACGCGGACGGGCGGAGGAAGAGGCTGCCTGCCAGCCCCCCTCCGCCCGCGCTTTGCTCCGGATGACCCCGCGAGGGGTCAGTTCGGGGCGTGGACCCCGCTTCCGCCGTAGTAGCTGCCATTGCCGATGACCGGCCCGTTCACGTCGACACCCACCTCGTTCGTCGACTTCGCGATCCACTGCCTCACCGAGCCGGTGAACGGCGCCGTGCGGCCATTCCGCCCGAACGGGTCGGTATACCACACCTCGGGGCCGTCGGCGTTGTCGATCCGGTTGTTGTTGACATCGACGATGCGCCTGGCGCCATCGAACCTGGACCGCGGATCATCCCAGGTGACCCCCGGCGTCTGGCCGTTCTGCGTCGAGCTCTCGCAATAGTCCCCGGCCGCACGGTCGCCATTTGCCTCCGTCTCGTAGCAGATGTCGATCTGGCGTCCGACGGTCGGGGCGATGGCAGGATTGTAGTAGCGGCTCGCCTGCCGCACCTGGTAGTACGGGTTGAAGAACGCCAGGGTATGGCCGTCCTCACGCCGGATGCTGTTCGACGTTTCCCAGGTCTCGTTCAGGGCGAAGAAGTTCGAGTTCTGGCCGTTCGGCACCAGCACTTCCTGCTCGACGCAGAACCGGTCGGGAATGGCCCGGAAGCCGCCGCCCTCGGGCGAATTGGCCGGGGTCGCCGTGCCCGCCTGGATGGCCACGCCGTGGTCGCACGACCGGCGGAACTCGCCGGGCTTGCCGATGGCCGTCATGAGCACGACATGGAACCTCGTGCCGTCGCCACAGTTCAGGTGATAGACCAGCTCGTGCAGGTTGTTGGTGAACGCATCCTTCGAGTGCGTGCCCTGGTGCAGCTTGGTCAGCACGTCGCAGCGGACCTGGAACTGCCCGCCGCCGGCGGTGAGTTCCACGTCGTTCTCCCACTCGATCTTGTGGCCCACGTGGTCCTCGTTCCGCGGGTTCGCGGGATCGAATGCGACCAGCTGCTCATTGGCATACCCGAACGGGATCGGGCCGCTCTCTTCATAGAGGTCGGAGCCGCGGGGATCGCGGCCGTGGTCGTGGCCGAAGGAGCATCCCGTCGCGGGGTCCACCGCGGGGTGCCACGTGGGATACAGCCTGCCATCGGGACCCACGACCGCGTACTGGTCGTGAATCTCCCTGGTACACGTGTCATTCGTTCCCGGCGTCCACGCGCTCATCGCGATGCTGCGCGGGGCGGTCGCGGGGTCGATGCTGCCGGTATCTCCGCTGCCGCAGGCGGCAAGCACGACCGTCGAGCTGGTGGCCCAGGTTACCGCGATGAACCGTGCGGCCGTGAGCGCAGAAAGATGCACGCGCATCGGTCAACTCCAGTGAAGCCGTGATGTCGGGAAAGGACGGACCATTGTGAGCGAGACCGGGGCCGCGGCAAAGCGACCCGGGTCACACTCGCCGTATCCGGCCTAAGTGTCGGCGCGCCAACCGCACCGGAGCCGCATGCGGCGCAGGTCACATGATCGCGATGGCGCGGGTGCAGCACGCTGCATTGCAGGAACGGCAGCGGCTGGCAGAACACCGTACCACGAAGCGCGCCGGAACTCACGACGCGCGACGTCCTACCGGAAGAGCAGGCTCACCCCGAACTGCAGCAGGCTGAAGTTGGGATCCGTGGTGACGGTGTTGCCGTTGCCCTGGGTCACGTCGCCGCCCGCCGAGCCGACGAACGCGAAGAACGGCGACACGAAGACGTGCCTGGCCACACGGAAGTCGTAGCCCACGCCGGCCGATGCGCCGAAGGTGGTCGAGG
>JAGGAG010000056.1 GCA_017889745.1 Gemmatimonadota bacterium
AGCGAAGCAATGCTGAGTGTCCTTCGCACGGCGGCGGTACTCGATCATGAGCTGAACGAGGTCCTCAGGCCACACGGCATGACGCTGACGCAGTACAACGTACTGCGCATTCTCCGCGGGACGGGGGAGGCCGGGCTCTGTGGGCGTGAGGTGGGGGAACGGCTGATCTCCCCGGTGCCCGATGTGTCGCGCCTGCTGGAGCGGATGGAGGATCTCGGCGTCGTTCGGCGTGAGCGCGACGACCAGGACCGGCGCCATGTAACGGCGCGGATTACCGAGACCGGGCGGCGGCTCCTGGAGACGGTCACCCCGGAGCTCGATGCGGTTGAGCGGGCACGGTTCGGCGGGCTCAGCGAGTCGGCGCTGCAGGCGGTGATTGCCGCACTGGCCCATGTTCGCGAGGCGGCTTGATTGCGTTCGTGATGTAGATGTTATAACAGTAACCGTTGCAACTTTTAAGGAGTGTCTCACATGTCTGACAACGTGCTCGATCTCGCTACCCTGAGCGCCGGCCTGCTGGTCGCGCGCCTGGTGCTGGGGCTCGCCATGGCCGCCCATGGCTCACAGAAGCTGCTCGGCTGGTTCGGCGGTTACGGCATCAAGGGCACCGGCGGGTTCTTCGAATCGCTGGGTTTCCGGCCTGGCGCGGCCTTCGCGACGGCCGCGGCACTCAGTGAAGTCGCCGGCGGCTTGCTGGTGGCGCTCGGCTTCCTCGGCCCGATCGGCCCCGCCCTCATCGTCGGCGTGATGATCGTGGCCGCGGTTTCCGTGCACCTCAAGCACGGTTTCTTTGCCGGTACCAATGGCATCGAGATTCCGTTCCTGTATGCCGGTGGTGCGGTCGCCCTGGCGCTGGCCGGCCCGGGCCTCTACTCGCTGGACGCTGCGCTCGGTATCCAGGGACTGTGGACACCTGCCCTGGTGTGGGGCGCGCTGGCGGTCGGTATCGTGGGCGGGTTCGCCAACCTGCTGCTCCGGCGCCCGGCGCCTGTGGCAGTGGCGGCCCAGCACTAGGCTCGTCATGGCGATGCGCGGCCCGGTATTCCCCCTACATGGAGGGATACCGGGCCGCGAGTCGCGTCATGGTGTTGATGTTGCGGAAGGTGGCCTTCGCCTTGAGTGTTCGCTCGAACACCGTGTTGGACAGCTTCGAGTCGCTCTGCCGGCCGGCACGGCGAATCCAGTACATCTCCCGTCCGTTCACGTGGAAGTCGTCGATGTCGGTGCGGAGCGCCAGCACCGCCTTCTTCGTGGGGGCGTCGGGCGGGTCGCGCAGGAGGCCGACGACCAGCGCACCGGCGGATGCGAGCTGCGCCGCGGTGAATGGCTTGTAGCGCGCCACGTTCGCAACCTCCGCGTCGCTTCGAATGAAGGTGGCCACCTCGTAGCCGAGCGCCTGATGCAGGTATCGCTCGATCCTCTCCTCGAGGGTCGCGGCCCGGGCCGCCGAGCGGAAGATCACGTTGCCGCTGGCGATGAATGTCTCGACGTCGTGCAGGCCCAGTGCCTCGAACAGTTGCTTGAGCCGGGCCATGGTGACGGTGTGCCCGCCCACGTTGATCGCGCGGAGAAAGGCGATGTGCCGTGGCATCAGGCTGCCCCGCCCAGCAGGCGCTCCATCCCGAACGATTCCTCGTCGACGCCGCACTCATGGAGTGTGCGGGTGCTCCGGAACACGGTGTATCCGCGGCGGCGGTAGAACTCGAGTGCTCGGGGGTTGAACGACGAGCAGGTGAGCCAGCTGCGCGAGAAGCCGCGGCTCCGTACGACGTCCTCGCCGTGCCGCAGCAGGCTCGAGCCGATGCCCTGGTCCTGGTAGTCGGGATGGATCCAGAGCCCGTCGATCTCGTCCAGGGTGGGCTGCATGAGGCCCGCGATCACACCATCGCGCTCCAGCACGAACATGTCGGCCCAGGACGCGGGATAGGCGGTGGACTCACGGTCCTCCCGTATCCATTGCTGGATGAGCGGGAACGGTGCGGTGAAGCCGAACGCGCTCAGGAACGAGCGGCGCGCGACCTCGATCATGCGGGGAACGTCGGCCTCGGTGGCGGGCCGGATCGCGGGGGGCATGAAAGGCGCAGAGGGTCAGGCGGCCGCTCTACTGGTCCGGGCGGGGCGGGGGCGCCGGTTGCGTGTCCCGAGGCCGTGTCAGGAGGCGCTCGGAGAGGTCGAGCCGCTCCTCGAGCAGCGCGACCCGCTGGTGCACCTCATCGAGTTGGGCATCCCGTCGCGCGACCTCATCCTCGAGGCGCGCGTGCTCGCCATCAAGCCGCTTCTGGCGGTTCCAGAGCACGATGCCGATCCAGATCGCCCCGATGATGAGGCCGTTCATCATGGCCCACGCGAAGGTGCCGACCATTGACGACCCTCGATGAGGAAGTCGAAGCGGCGTGGGTGAGATTCGAACTCACGGAACCGTTTCCGGTTCGGCGGTTTTCAAGACCGCTGCCTTAAACCACTCGGCCACCACGCCTCGCCAACAAGTTATGCAGGCCCCCGGAGCGCCGCCTTGATGCGGTCCAGAATGGCGTGCTCCTGGGCCGAGACGCCGTGGCTCAACCCGAGCAGCCGGTCGAGCCCGCCGGATGCCTCGGCCACCTGGTGGCAGGCCTTGGCGAAGACGGCCACACGCTCCTCCCGCTCTGCCCTCGGGAGCACGGCGAGCCCGGCCTGGATGACTTCGGCCGCCGTATCGAACAGCTCGTTCGCCGGACGCTTGCGAAGCCACTCGACGAGCTGCGCGTAGGCCGGGGAACTCTCCTCGAGGCCGCGTCCCCTCGCGAGGCGCAGGACGGTCTCGCGTTCCTGCTCCGTGACCTTGCCCCCGGCCCAGGCGATCTGGACCAGCGGTGCCAGGAGGAGCGCGGGGCCGGTGTCGAGGGTCACGCCGAGGTCGATGACCCGCTGCAGCAGCTCCGGCTGATCCACCTGCAGCTTTTCCGCCAGCGCCCTGGCAATGGCCTCGAGCCGGTCCTTCTCCCGCAGCTTCTCGATCAGTTCCGCGTCATGCACCAGGGCCCACTGTTCCTCGAACGCGCGCTCCCGGTCCTTGAAGATGTCCCCTGACATGGCTGTTTCCACCGGTTGGAAGGTGGGCAAGGATACATTGCACGAATGCGTCACTTCGTCCTGCTCTGCCTCATTGCCTCCGCGTGCCGCGAAGCGCCGACTCGCTCCGCGCCGGGTGACACCGCCTTTGCCGCGATGCAGAACCGTGGCCAGGAGGCGATGGGTGTGGACCAGTACACCTCGACCCATCGGTTCGACGACTTGCCCGACGGGGGCCGGATCGTGTTGCAGCGAGATCCCGCCGACACCACCGGCGTGCGCACCATCCGGGAGCACCTCCAGCACATCGCCCTGTCGTTTGCCGGCGGCGACTTCAGCCTCCCGGGCTTCGTGCACGCCGACACCGTGCCGGGGACGGCCGTCATGGCGGCGAGGCGCGACCTCATCACCTATGAGTTTAAGCCACTGCCCGGGGGCGGCCAGGTGCTGCTCGCCACCAGCGATTCCGCCGCCGCATCGGCGATTCACGCCTTCCTGGCCTTCCAGCGCCAGGATCATCGCGCCGGCGGCATGGTGCAGCACCGGCACTGAGGCAGTGCCGGTCCTTAGTGGATCGGCTGCAGGTTGATCCGGATCGCCTGGGCGATCGAGTCGGCCTCCGCCGCCTTTGCGAGATTCCCCTTCGTGCGCAACGTCTCCGCCAGTCCGCGATAGAGCACGGCGTAGAGCTGCAGGATCGACGCCGACGGCGGGTCCACCCAGCCGCGCGGCCGCGGGCGCGCGATGGCCTTCCAGTGATAGACGTTCCACAAGAGGTTGTCGGTGCGCGGATAGTCCATCAAGCCAAGCACCGGGTTGTCCACCAGCGAATCGCTCATCGTCGTGGCCGGGCGGGTCATCAGCTTGCGGACCATGCCCTGCGTCACCAGGTACTGGCTCAGGCCGAGCGTCTGGTCGGGATACCCGCCGTCACTCCAGGAAAAGTAGATCGGCCGCTTGCCGAGGTTCTGGCGGATGATGGCGACTACGGCGAGGTCCTGCAGCATGAGGTAATCGCCGCCGAACCGGATCTGCACGCTGTCCACCTGCAGCCCCGCACCCTTCTGCACCTGCATGTACTCCGGCAGGCTGTCGAGCTGGGCCTCCGTGAAGCCGAACACCGGTTCGGTGGGGTGGGTCCACTTCTGCACCGAGGTGCCGCCCGCCGGGGCGGCACTCGTGTCGCTGCCCCAGAGTGCCACCGACCTGCCCGGGTCGAACTCGGGAGTCGGGCGGCGGCGAAGCTGGCGCAGGTGCCAGCGGGTGTTCATCAGCGAGAGGTTCGCGAGCGTGACGTCGGGCCGCACGCCCTCCACCTCCTGGGCGTACCAGAGCGGGAAGGTGTCGTTGTCGCCGGCGGTGATGAGGATGCCGTACGGCTCCACCGACTCGAGCAGGTCGACCGCAAAGTCGCGAGCGGCCGTCTCGTGGGCCCGGCTCGCCGTGGCGTGATTGCCGAACAGCGGGACGAGCCCGAGGAGCAGCACCGGGCTCGCCGCGATCCAGCCCGCCTTGCCGTCGCCCTTCCGCATGCTGTCGGCGATGAAGCGCATCAGGCCGCCGATGCCGCCCGCCACGAGCAGGCCCCACGCGGCGAACGAGGCCACGAAGAAGTAGTCGCGCTCCCGGACCTCGCGCGGCAGGTCGGGCTGCTCCGGGTGCATGGAGTAGCCGTACTTGAAGTTGAGGTAGAACACCAGCAGCGGCACGAGGGTGAAGAAGAACACCAGCGCCATGGCGGCGTTGCGCCTGTTGGTGCGCCAGTAGGTGATGAAGCCGGCCACGCCGAGCGTGGTGAAGATGGCGGTGGCGATGCGGCTCCAGCCGCCCCAGTCACGCGCGAACTGCCACGACCAGTACTGCCAGTAGTTCTGGAACTGCGACAGCAGGTCGGCCTGGCGCTGGTCGATGCCCGGCTTGGCGTACTGGACGCGATTGAGCACGTCGCTCAGCGCCTGGCTGAAGAACCCGATCGGCTCGCCCTCGTTGATGGGCGGGAACTGCGCCGCGCGGATCGGCATGTAGATGTAGTTGATCGAGATCCCGACCACCGCCGCGGCGATGACCGCGACCCAGAGCCACGGCTTGAGGATCACGCGCCAGTCGGTCCACAGCACGTAGAGCCCCACGGCCGGTGCCGCGAGCACGCCCATCATGTGGTTGGTGGAACTGAGCGCCAGCACGTAGGCGATGAGCACCAGCCACCGGTCGCGCCGCGGGCCCTCCGGCTCGTCGCCCCAGTGGATGCAGAGCCACATCACGATGGCGATGGAGAGCAGAGACACGGTGTAGACCTTCTCGTTCACCGTGGACTGGTTCCACACCGTCCAGCTCATGGCGCTGACGAAGATGCCGGCGAAAGCGGCCCCGTAACGGGCCCACTTGACCGGCACGACCGGCCGCAGCCAGCGCTCGGCGATGAGGAACCAGAGCCCCGCCGCCGTGGCACTCGTCACCGCCGCAAAGAGGTTGACGCGCTCGGCGTACGACGCCGCCAGCGGCAGCAGCGCAAAGACGTGCGCCATGAGCGTGAACAGCGGGTTGCCGGGCGGGTGGGGAATGCCCAGCACCTTCGCGGCGGCGATGTACTCGGAGGTGTCCCAGAAGGCCGTCGTCGGGGCCAGCGTGGCGAGGTAGACGCCGAGCACCACCGCCGAGGCCAGCGCCGCGGCGAAGTAGGGAGGGCGGGAAGACTCAGTCTGCAAAGCCGTACTCCAGTTAGGTGACAGCGTGAACGGTGAACAGTGAGCGGTGAACGGGAACTGCCTCCCGTTAACCGTTGACCCTCGACCGTTTGCGCAGCTTAATGCCGGAACATCCGCGTGCCCGTCACCACCATCGCGATCCCGAGCCGGTTGGCGGCCGCGATCACGTCGGGGTCACGCACCGAGCCGCCCGGCTGGATGATGGCCGTGATGCCGGCCGCGGCGGCTTCCTCGACGCCGTCGGCGAAGGGAAAGAAGCCGTCGGACGCCAGCACGCTTCCCGCCGGATCGTGCCCGGCCTGTCGCGCCTTGTGGATGGCGAGGAAGACGCTGTCCACGCGGCTCATCTGGCCGGCACCGATGCCGATGGCCTGCTCACCCCGCGCCAGGAGGATGGCGTTCGACTTGACCGACGCGATGGCGGGCCAGGCGAACCGGAGCGCGTCCCACTCGGGGTCGGTGGGCGCGCGCTCCGTGGGCACGGTCCAGCCGGTCTCGTCGGGCTCGAGCACCAGCCGATCCTGCACCAGGAAGCCGCCGCGCACCCGCTTGAAGTCGAGGGTGCCGATGCCGGTGCTGATGGGAAGCTCGATGACACGAAGGTTCTTCTTGGCGGCCAGGACCTGCATTGCATCGTCGTTCACCGACGGCGCCACCACGACCTCGAGGAAGAGGTCCTTCATGGCGAGCGCCGCCTCGCGGGTCACCACCGTGTTGAACGCGACGATGCCGCCGAAGGCCGACACCGGGTCACACGACCTCGCGCGGTCAAAGGCCTCCTGCGGTGTCGTGCCGAGCGCGATGCCACACGGCGTGGTGTGCTTCACGATGCAGCAGGCGACCCGGTTGCTCCAGCAGGAGACCGCCCACATTGCGGCGTCGATGTCGAGCAGGTTGTTGAAGGACAGCTCCTTGCCCTGGCGCTGGGCGAGGTCGCGGGTGCCGCGCGGCTCCTCGGTGACGTAGAGCGCCGCGCGCTGGCCCGGGTTCTCGCCGTACCGGAGCGACATGAGCCGCTCCATCGAGAGGCTCAGCCGGCTCGGCAGGCCCTCTTCCATGGGCGTCAGGAAGCGCGCGATGGCGCCGTCGTAATCGGAGAGGTGCGCAAACACCTTGGCCGCGAGCTCGCGGCGCACAACCTGGTTCACCCCGCCTTCCCGCAGCTGCTGCAGGACGATGGGATAATCCAGCGGATCGGCGATCACGATGACCTGGGTGTGGTTCTTCGCCGCCGAACGGAGCATCGACGGGCCGCCGATATCGATGTTCTCGATGGCATCGTCGAAGGCGACCCCGGGCTCGGCGACGGTCTGCTGGAAGGGATAGAGGTTGACGGCGACGAGGTCGATGGGCTGGATGCCGTATCGCGCGATGGCCGCGCGGTGCTCGGCGAGGTCGCGTCGTGCCAGGATGCCGCCGTGGACCGCCGGATGCAGCGTCTTGACCCGGCCGTCGAGCATCTCGGGGAAGGCCGTGACCTGCTCGATCCCGATCACTGGAATCCCCGCGTCGCGGAACGCCGCAGCGGTACCCCCGGTGGAGATGATCTCCCATCCCAGTTCCACCAGGCCCTGGGCGAAGGCGACGGCACCACGCTTGTCACTGACGGAAATGAGGGCGCGAGACATGGGTTCCGGGGTCAGGTGCGGGCGGATTCAATGGCGACGGGCAGTCCGGCCCGTGCCGCGGCAAGCACGACCGCCGGCAGGAGCCTGTGCTCCTGTTCCAGCACCCGCGCCGCAAGCGCCTCCGCATTGTCGCCGGGAAGCACCGGTACTCGAGCCTGGGCCAGGATCATTCCGCGATCGTACTCCTCTTCCACCAGGTGCACGGTGCAGCCGGTTTCGGCGGCCCCGCTCCGCAGCACTGCCTCGTGCACCCGGATGCCGTACATGCCCTTCCCGCCAAACGCGGGGAGCAGGGCGGGGTGCACGTTGATGATCCGGCCGCGATAGCGCGCGATGACCTCGGACGGCACCAGCTTGAGGAACCCGGCCAGCACGAGCAGGTCGACGGAATGCGCCTCGAGTGCCGCGAGCCACTCACTGGCACTGCGCCAGTCGCGGAGGGCGAGCGCCGCGACGTTCCGTTCGCGCGCCCGGTCGAGGGCGGGGGCATCCGGCCGGTCACTCAGGACCAGGACGATGCGCGCCTCGTCGCCGTTTCCGAGCCGCGCGAAGAGCGCTTCGAGATTGCTGCCCCGGCCCGAAACCGCTACCGCAACCCGCATTGGCATGGCGGAAGAAGGTAACCGACGGGCCGCGGTTCGCCTAGCCGAGGGGCCGCCGGCAGGATGCGGACTCGAAGCGTGCAAGCTCAAGCAGCAAAAGGACCTGGGGGATGGGACCCACCTGGCCGCCCGGGCGGCGACCCGGACCGGTACAAACGTTGCCTTGATCGGCGCCGGACCAGTACGTGAAGCCACATCCACGCAGCGAGGGGACCATGTTCGCATCGAGGTTCCGGCGGTTTGGCGCCGGGCTCGCGCTCAGCGCAATTGCGTTGCTGGCCGGCTGTGACAAGCCGGAGCCACTGGCGTCAACGACCGGATCGATCTCGGACCTGGTGACCAATGTTTCGGTGCGCGGCGGGACGGTGCCCGGGGTGCTGGAACTGGGAACGGTGCCGACCGGAACGCTCGGACCCACGGCGACCGTGGCCGGCATCACCGCGGCAGTGAACGGCGGATCGGCCGCAATGGATGTCACCGGCTCGGACACCTATACGCGGCTGCTGGTCAGCGCGGTCGGCACCGACGACTACTACTCGGTACCACTTCCGACGGCCAGCGCGCTGGAGAACGTGGTGATCTCGCTGTCTCCCGACGTGAATGGCAGCCAGCTGCGCCTTCGCTATGCACTCGAGGGCGCCAGCGGCATCGGGCCGTACTTCGAGCAGACGCTGCGGATCATCCGGGCGGGCAACGGCGACTTCCAGGCGAGCGTGGCGTGGACCGGCGCGAGTGACGTGGACCTGCACGTGTTCGACCCGAACGGCGAGCACGTCTACTACGGCAACCGGAACGCAACGACCGGTGGCCGGCTCGACATCGACTCGAACGCGGCGTGCACCATCGACAACACGAACGTCGAGAACATCTTCTGGCCGCTCAACGGGGCCCCGGCCGGCCAGTACCGTGTGGAACTGCACTACTACGACGACTGCGGCGTGCCGCGCTCCGACTGGGTGGTGACGGTGCTGCTCCGGGGCCAGGCACCGGCCATCACGACGGGCAGCTTCGTCGGGGCGGCGGGGGTGGCGAACCCCGCGGTGGTGATCGGAAACTTCACCTACTGATCGATCACTGATCAGCTGAGACATAAACGAGCCGGCGTGTCGCCTTCGGGCGCGCGCCGGCCTCGTGCTTTCCCGGAGCTCCGCGTGGACGCGGAACTCATGCGTCAGCCGCGTGAGCGGTGAGCGGTAAGCGGTGAGGGGTAAGCGGAGCGGGGACGGAAATGATCATTCTGGTGCGCGGCGAAGAATCCTTCTGCTACCTTGAACCATGCTTCATATCCGCTGTGGCACCGACATTCTCTGGAAACTCGATGACGCCGGGATCCCGGGGCGGAAGCTGAGCTGGTCCGATCCCCTCTGCGAGGGGCCCGTGCCAAGCGCCGACCGGGCGACCCTCCGTCCGATGCGTGCGGCCTGGCTCGCGCGGCACTACGGCGTCGAGCGCGACTCGGACCTCAAGGACCTCGCCGACGCTGACAGGGCGGTGGACGAGGCTGGGAGTGAGGACGAGGTGGTACTCTGGTTCGAGGCCGACCTGTTCGACCAGGCGATCATGCTGCACCTGCTGCCGCGCCTCGCCGACGCGTGCGGCAGCACCACGCGCCTTACGCTGGTAACGTTGCACGAGTATCCCGGCATCAGGCGGTTCATCGGGCTCGGCCAGCTCACCGCACCGCAGCTGGGCGACCTCTTCACCGCCCGCATCGACGTTCCTCCCGAGATGGTTGCCGCAGCGCGCGAGGCGTGGACCGCCTGGGTGCATCCGACGCCCGAGCTGCTCGCCGGCATTGCGGCGCGCGTCAGCAGCCCAATGACCTACCTCCCTGCCGCGGCCCGTCGGATGCTGCAGGAACTCCCCGACGTGCGGAGCGGACTGAGCCGCACCGAGCGGCAGGGACTCGAGGCCGTTGCGGGCAAGGCGCCGTCGCTGCATGCGGCCTTCGTGGCGTCGCAGGACCTGGAGGAGCGCCCGTGGCAGGGCGACGCGATGTTCTTCGCGACGATGTGGGAGTTGACCCAGAGCGCTGCCCCGCTGCTCGAGGCTGACAGCGGGTGGTCCACGCTGACCGATGGACGGAAGAACCCGACGCTGGCGCTGACGGCGCGGGGTCGCGCGGTCCTGCGGGGCGACGTGGACTACTGGGGCGAGGCAGGACGGGAGCGCTGGCTCGGCGGCACGCGGGTTGGCGCCGGCGCATCAGACTGGCGCTGGGATCCGGCGATCGGCGGGCCCCGCCGCATGGGACGGCGCTGACCTAGCGCGCCTTCAGCGCGCGCGCGACGGCCGCCGGAAGATCGGCAACCTGCTCGAACCCCGCCTCGGTAATCGGGGTGTCGTCCGTTCGCGTTCCCGTCAACACATGAAGGCCCCGGCCCCCGAGTGCCCTCGCGGGCACGAGGTC
Source organism: Gemmatimonadota bacterium (assembly GCA_017889745.1). Lineage (GTDB taxonomy): Bacteria > Gemmatimonadota > Gemmatimonadetes > Gemmatimonadales > GWC2-71-9 > JAGGAG01. Next base: position 10,397 of record JAGGAG010000056.1, read on the forward strand.
GCGCAGCCTGTCGCCGATGAACCAGCTTTGCAGCGGGTCGATACCGAGCTGGGCCACGGCCTGGCGATAGAGCTTGAGGCCGGGCTTCCGGCACTCGCATGGTCCGCTGATGGCCGGGAAGTGGGGACAGTGGAGCTGCAGGTCGAGCCGCGCGCCTCGCGCCGCGAACTGCCGTTCCACTTCGCGCGCCACCGCCTGATAGTCGTCTTCCGTCAGGATGCCGCGGGCGATGCCCGACTGGTTGGTGATCACCACCGCGTACCAGCCCGCCGCATTGGCCCGTGCCACCGCTTCCGCCGCCCCCGGAAGTGGAACGACCGCTTCCGGGCCGCGGACGAAATCGGTGTCGACGATCAGGGTGCCGTCGCGATCGAGGAAGAGGGCCGGCTTGAGGCTCACGCGCGCTCCGGGAGTGTGGTGATCCGTCGGGCACCACCGATCTTGATTCGGGTGCCCGATCGATACCGAGCGCTTCCCGACGCCACAAGGGCCCGGTGTCTACACGTGATCGGCCACTCCACGGACTCCGTGGTCGCGCGCGCAGTGGGCGCAACAGTAGAAGATCCCCGTCGCCTCGATGCCGTGACCCATGATCTTGCAGCCGCAGTGGGCGCATTCCGGGGCGAGCCTGTGGATCGCGCACTCGAAGCTGTCGAAGGTGTGCGTGTGGCCGCCGGCGATCACCTGGAACGCGAGGTGATAGTCGTTTCCGCATACTTCACACTGTGCCATGGTGCCCTCCCGACAACGGGTTCAGGAATTCCTACCCCGCGGTTCCGGGCCGGATGCGCCACAGCGCGGCACGCTCAATGGCGCAGCTGGTAATAGCGGTCGGCCAGTGCCGCCCAGGGAATGGTGATCCAGCCGATCAGCGCGAACCACCCGATCACGCGCTCGCTGGGCGGTGGCGGCGACCATGGCCCGGCCAGCCATATTACCGTCGAGATGAGGATCAACGACCAGAGTGCCGCCGGTCCGACCCATCGCGTGGACCGCCGCGGGCCGAGGTAGAGCCAGATCCCCGCCAGCCAGAGGCCGCCTTCGACGGCAATCGTGCTACCGATCGAGTTCCACAGTCCGACCCCGGCGCGGGGCGACGCTCCAGGCCAGAGCGGCATATCGGGCGCATGGGTGAAGTAGTCGAGCAGCCAGTGGCTCACCACCAGGAGCGCGAGGAGCAGGGCCGAGCTGGGGGCGAGGCCGCGCCAGCGCGCAACGCCGGCGAGCGCGGCGCCCCAGCATACCGACATGAGGAGGCTGTGTGACCAGGGGTAGGAGTCGAAGACCAGTGGCGTGAAGGCGGTGGCACCGGGAGCAACGGATACGTGCTCGATGCCGACCAGCAGGAAGATGGGCCAGAGCAGGTCGAGCGCGGTGACCGCGGCGACGTACCAGCCGAGTGATGGCCGGGCGTCGAAGCGCTTGCCGGCAAATGCGAGTGCGAGGTGACCCACAAACATGAATGTGTGACCTCAGCTGGTGGCCTTGCGGGTGTTGAGCCAGTAGTAGAATGGGAGGCTGAACCCGAGGCCGCCGAGCAGGGAGAAGACCACGAACCACGGCCACGGTACACGCCCGACGGGATGCCGGACGATATAGACCGTCAACACGATCAGGGCGAGCAACGCGTCGAGAATGAAGCCAAGCGCGAGCCTGTCCTCCAGCACGGCACCAAGTCCCCTGTACTCGGCTACCAGCCAGTAGAGAAAGAGGCCGTTCGGCACCACCAGCCCGAAGAATGCCAGGAGCAGCAGCCACATGAGGATACCCGACTTTCAGGACTGTGGATCAAGGCAGATGTGTGGGGGATTCGATCATACTGTCGCTCCATATTGCCGGAGCAGGTCGTCGACCTCGCCGTAGCCCGAAGGGAATGCCACGTTCTCCGGCGACGCACCGGCGGCGAGCAGGGCCGCGACCGACTCGGGCGAGCGTCGTTCCATCCAGTATGAATCCACGCACGCCTTGATCGCCAGGGCGAGTGGCGTGCGATCGTCGCCGTCGCGCAAATCCACCGGCGCGCCGCGCGCGAGCAGCAGCTTCACGGTGTCCGGACGCATGCGCCACGCCGCCACGTGCAGCGCGGTGCTCCGTGCTGCCACGCCCCAGTAGCCGTCGCCTTCCTCGAACACTGCGCCTGGACTCACCCCAAGCTCGAGCAGCAGGGCGACGCCGGTGGTATTGCCGTTCCCGGCGAACTCGGCGAGCAGCCTCCCGTCCATGGCAAGGAGCGCGGTTACGAGGTGCGGCTCACGTTCCCGGATGTCGGCGACGGCAGCCCCATCCTTGCGCGCGCACGCCGCGATAAGCCGGTCGACCCCGGCCAGCGGCACCGACACCTCACGGCGCTCGAACAGCTCGAGCAGGTCGCCCCGTCCCCGGCGGGCGGCCATGGCCGTCGCAGTCAGCCCCTCCTGGGTTCGCGACGGGTCCGCGCCATGGTCGATCAGCAGCGCGATGATCTCGAGGTGGTTGTCGCGCGCGATGGCGTGGTGCAGGGCGGTGAAGCCCCAGCGCCGCTGGTGGTTGGGATCGGCACCGTGCCGGAGCAGGTACTCGACGCCGTCACCATCGTGCCAGTCGTGCTTGCGGATCAGCATCATCGCGAGGTTGTCCGTGGTGAGCTTGCCGCTTTCGACCAGCACCTCGAGCGCACCGTTGTCGTAGGACTCGGGCGCGTGATAGGGCGTCTCCTCATCATTCGGGTCGGCGCCGCGCTCCAGCAGCAGGCGGGTGAGGGGCGCGTGGTGGGCCACCCCCGCCGCACCGTAGAGGACGCTTTCCCACACTGGGTTGGGCTCATGCCCGGCCTCGAACCAGCCGGTGTTCGGGCTGGCGCCGGCATCGAGCAGCGCCGCGGCCGCGCGCACGAAGCCGTCGGAGCGGGCGCGATCCAGCTTGAGGTAGCGCGAGAAGCAGAGGTGGGTGAGGGGGTCCCATTCATAGGGGCCACCCCTTGCGGTAGCCTGACGCGGGTCGGCCGCGAGGAACCGGCGAACGGTGGCGTCGTCGCCGAGCACGGCCGCGGCATGGATGTCACTGGTTGCCACGCCGGGATGCGCCGCCAGCAGCAACTGCGCGCGCTCGAGCGTGCCGGTGGCGTGCGCCGCGTCGCGGGGTGCGCATGCCGCCTCGAGAAACGCCTGGGTCGGGTCGGTGGTGCTGGTCATGGTCCGGTGCGGCATCCCTGGCCGGTATCCGTTCCAAGTATTCGCCCGTGACACGCTGCGCGCCAGCCTCGGCCCCGGGTAGAATTGATCATGGCCAATTCCATTGCGGCGGTTGCGGGGACGGCCGCGCAGCTCCTGTCCCTCGAGACCCCGGTCCCCATCGTGGACCTCGATCGCCTCGAGCGGAACCTGCAGCGCATGGCGACCTATGCGGCGCAGCACGGTTTGGCGCTCCGGCCACACGTCAAGACGCACAAGAGTCCGTGGATCGCGGCGCGGCAGATGGAGCTGGGCGCGGCGGGCCTCACATGCGCCACGACGCGGGAGGCGGAGGAGGTGAGCGCCGTCGCGGGCGACATCCTGGTTGCCTATCCGCCGGTGGGGACTGGCCGGCTGCGCCGCCTGCTGTCCCTGCCAGCCGATCTCCGGCTCACGGTCGCACTCGACTCGGCGGAGGCGGTGCGGGGACTCGCGGAGGCGGCTCGTGCGGCTCGTCGCCGAGTGGGCGTCTATGTCGAAATGGACTTCGGGATGCGGCGGGTCGGCGTCGCGACCGCAGCTGAGGCGATCGACCTCGCGAGGCTGGCCATGCGCGGGCCGTCACTCGAGTTCCGGGGACTCGCGTTCTACCCTGGGCACATCCGGAGTGCAGTGGATGCACAGG
>JAGGAG010000057.1 GCA_017889745.1 Gemmatimonadota bacterium
GATTCCGAAGTTCGCCACCACGAAGGACAAGGCGAAGTTGGCGTCGATCAAGACCGACCTGCGTAACCTGATGACCGCGCAGGAGGCGTACTTCTCCGACTACTCGACCTACGCCGCGAACGTCGGCGCGCTGACTGCGGCGCCGTACAACTTCAGCTTCTCCTCCGGCAACACGCAGCAGGCCGTGGTTGGCGTCGCGAGCGGCTGGTCGGCGACCGTCACGAATGCCTCCATCTCGAGCGGCAGCACCAACAGCTGCCAGGTTCAGGTGGGTGCCGGTGCGGTGTCGACCCTCGACGGCACCATTCAGTGCCCCTGATCTGACCGCCGCAGACGCATGATCACCGACCGGGTCCACGCGGGCCCGGTCGGTTTTTTTCCGCCGTACGAGGTGGCCGGAACCGCCCTCGCACTTTCCAAGGGCGGCTCATGCAGGCACTTTCGCGACGATCGTGCAAAGTTGGGCAAAGCCATTGGTGTAAAAGCAGTTAGAAGCCTGAATCTGCGTGGCATCGGCGTTGCTGTTATACCCCGTCAGAGGGACGCACCTTCCGGCCTGAGTGCCCGCGTCCCAGTCGCTAACCTGACGAGGAAATGTGTTGAGGCACCGGCGTGGTTTCACCCTGATCGAACTGCTCATCGTGGTCGTGATCATCGGGATTCTCGCGGTCATTGCGATCCCGAAGTTCGCCACCTCAAAGGGCAGTGCGGCAATGTCGATCATGAAGGGAGACCTGCGGAACCTCGCCACGGCGCAGGAAGGCTACTACGGCGACAACAACGTGTACTACGGAGGCGCGCTTCCTGCACCGGCGCTGCTCTACAACCCGTCCCAGGGCGTCACCATTACGGTGACCAATGCCGACAACACCGGCTGGGCGGCTACCGCGGCATATCCGAGCATCACACCGCGGACATGCGCGCTGTTCCAGGGTTCCGTCTCGCCGCCGGCACCGGCGACGGTCGAGGGTCAGGTGGCTTGCACACCATGATGTTGCGGTGATCCGGGCATCAAGTCCGGGTCACCTTCTGGTTTCTGGGAGACGAGACGCGATGGCGGACCGCAGGCCCCAGTCGCTCCGCACCGAGCTCCTCTTCCAACTGGGATTCCTGGCGTCGAGCGCGGTCCTCCTTACGGGACTCGCGACGGCGCTGATCGCGCGTTTTGGCATCGAGCAGTCGATCGGTGCGCTCATCGTGCTGTGGGTGGGCAGTTCGGTCGTCTTCGTGCTCTTCGCCCACTACCTGGTGCGGCGCACGCTGCTCAAGCCGCTGGAGACACTCGCGGCGGAAGTGACGGCTATGGAGACGGGGGCGTTGCCGCAGGCGACGCACAGCTACGAGAGTGAGGAATTCGCCCTCCTGGCCGAGCGGTATCGCCGGATGGCGGTGAGCCTCCTCGACGTGAACAGCCAGATCGTGCGGGTCGAGAAGCTTGCCGGGGTGGGCCAGCTCGCGGCCGGCGTGGCCCATGAAATTCGCAATCCCCTTGGCGCCCTGCACACCTACGTGGAGGTACTTCGGCGTCGGGGCACGGACGCGGGCATTACCGACGCGATGGTGCAGGAGATCGAGAGGATCGAGCACATCGTCCGCGGGCTCCTCGACTACTCCCGGCCCGGCCCGCCAACCGGTTCGAGCGACCTGAACGAGGTTCTGGAGGCCACTATCGGCTTTCTATCGGCCCAGGGCGCGCTTCGCGGCGTGACGCTTGCGTTGGAACTGGCCGAAAACCCGCAGGTCGTGCGGGGAGACCGACATGCACTTGAACAGGTGATCGTCAATCTGCTGCTAAATGCGCGAGATGCCACGCCCAACGGGCATGTAACGGCCGGAACGCTGTTCTGGCGTTACGAGGCCAACCCGCCCGCCCAACGGCGGACGGGGGAGCCGGTACCGTCCGTTCCGGGGGTCCGCCTGCCGCGGCCCCGCCGGATGGACCTGGCCCCGGGTACGCCTGGCGTCCTGATGTATGTGGCCGATGACGGTCCCGGAGTCCCCGCAGCCGATCGGGAACGAGTGTTCGATCCTTTCTATACGACCAAGGCACCGGGAGCCGGCACGGGACTCGGCCTCGCCATCGTCGCCCGCACCGTGCAAGACCTCGGCGGCATCGTCTGGGTCGATCGCGCGCGTGAAGGCGGTGCGGTCTTCAAGATCTTCCTGCCGCTGGCGGGGGAGGCCTGATGCGCCTGCTCATCGTCGATGACGACGCCGGACTGCGGCAGTCTCTCGGCCTGCTCCTGACGGAGTCGGGTTACGAGGTCGCGGCCGAAGGCGACCCGGAGGAGGGACTCGCGCGCGCGCTCGATGAGAAGTTCGACCTCGTGCTCTGCGACGTCCGCATGCCGAAGATGGACGGGCTGACCTTCCTGCGGCGCTACCGCGCTGAGCGGGGCCCGGCCCTCATGGTCATGATGAGTGCTTATGGCGGGGAGGACGTTGCCATCGCGGCCATGCGCGAGGGCGCTTACGACTATCTCCACAAGCCGTTCCGGCCGGACGAAGTGACCCTGACCCTGCGCAAGGCCGAGGAGCGCGAACGGCTGCGGCGCGAGGTGGAGCAGCTCCGTGCCACCCTCGGTGCCGACGCGGTGCGCGACATCCTCGTGGCCGAGAGCCCGGCGCTGCGGAGCCTCCTCGAACTGGCGGAGCGGGTGGCGGCGCACGACACCACGGTGCTGCTGACGGGCGAGAGCGGCACCGGCAAGGAAGTGATGGCGCGCGCGATTCACCGCATGAGCCCGCGCAGCGCCGGCCCGTTCACCGCGATCAACTGCGCCGCCATCCCCGAGCACCTCCTCGAGTCCGAGCTCTTCGGTCACATGCGCGGCGCGTTTACCGGCGCCGTGTCGGACCGGTCGGGCATCTTCGAGTCCACCAACGGCGGCACGCTGATGCTGGACGAGATCGGCGACCTGCCGCTCGGGCTGCAGTCCAAGCTGCTGCGCGTGCTCGAAGAGGGTGAGATCCGCCGGCTCGGCGGCCGCGACAACCGCGCCGTGGACGTGCGCGTCATTGCGGCGACCGCCAAGGACCTGGAGCGCGCGGTGGAGAGCGGCCAGTTCCGCGACGACCTCTATTACCGCATCAACGTCGTCCGGCTCCACGTACCTCCGCTGCGGGAGCGTCCTGCGGACGTGCCGGCGCTGGTTGCCCACTTTGCGCAGGCGGCGGCCGAGAAGCTGGGCCGCGCGGTGAGCCTCACGCCCCGGGCCCTGGCGGCGCTCGCGGCCCATCCGTGGCCGGGCAACGTGCGCGAGCTGCGCAATGCCATCGAGCGTGCGGCCGTGCTGAGCGCGACCGGGCGCCTCGACGTGGAGGACTTCCCGCTCGCGACGCCGGCGTCGAGCAACGGCCGGTCGGGCAACGGCGTCTACATGCCGCTTTCGGGTTCGTTTGAACTCAAGCCCCAGATCGAGCAGCTCGAGCGCGCCACGATCGTTCGCGCGCTGGAGGCGTCGAAGGGCAGCCGCCGGGAAGCTGCCCACCTCCTGGGCGTGAGCCTCCGGACCCTCTTCTACAAACTGCGCCGCTACCGCCTCGAATAGGGCGTAGAGCGCATTGCGCCCGAAGGCGCCGGTGCGCGCCGCCACGATGGCGGCCGGCACCGGCGCCTTTGCCATGCTGGGTGCTCCCGATTCACGGAGCACGCATGTCACCCCGTTCCGGCTTCACTCTGTTCGACACGCTCATCGCCATCGTGCTGCTCGAGGTGGCGCTCCTTGGCCTCGCCGGGGCGCTGGCCTCGGGCGAGCGGCTCCTGGCGCGCGGACGGCTGGCCACGCGCGCCGCGGCGCAGGGCCGCGACCTGCTGGCGCGCCTCGCGCGGAGCGACACCGTCTGCGCCGGGGCCACGGGTGCCCGCGCCTTCCCCGGGGCCAGGGTAGCCTGGACCCGGGATGCGTCGGTGTCTCTGCGCCGGGTCACCGCACTGATCGATCGCCCCGGCCCGGCGGCCGTCGAGTCGCTGGCCACCGTGGTGCACTGCCCATGACCCGGGGATTCTCGCTGGTCGAGCTGCTGGTCAGCATGGCGCTGCTCGGTGTGGTTGCCGGCAGTGTGACCACGGCAGCGCTCTCGGCGGTGCGTACGGCCGACCGAAGCCGCGAGCGCGCCCGGCAGGAGAGCATGCTGCGGGAGGTCGCTGCGGTGGTGGAGCGCGAGGTGGGTGACGTGTCGCCCGCGCTCGATGTCGGCGGCTTCGCGGCGGAGAGTCTCACCTACCGCGCGGGGCGCGGCAGTGGCGTAACCTGTGGGGTCGAGGGCGGCGCGGTGGTGCTGCGCGATGCCGCCTATCGCGCCTGGCGGCTGCCCGATCCGGCCCGCGACAGCCTGCTGGTCTTCCTCACCGGCGATTCGCTTTCCGGTCCCGCCTGGGTAGCGACACCGCTGCTGGCGGCGCCAGCGCGGGGCCGCTGCCTCGACGGGGCACCCGGTCTGCGGCTCTCCGTCAGCCCGGCACTCGTGGCGCGGGCCAGCGCCGGCGACGTCCCCGTGCGGGTGTTCGAGTGGATGCGCCTCCGGCTGTACGAGAGTGGCGGGTCGTGGTGGGTGGGGGCGCGGTCGCTCCGGCCGGGCGACGTGATCCAGCCCATCGCCGGCCCGTTCGCGGTACGTGGACTCCTGCTGAACTGGCTCGACGGCGCGGGACAGACCGTCGCCCCCGCGGACGCCCGTCTGCTCGAGCTCAGGCTCCTGGCGGCAGCGCCTCTGGCCACGAGCCCAGGCCGGGCGCTCGCGATCGACACGCTGCGTGCCATGGTCATCCTCAAGAACGGGGGTGCATCGTGAGCGCGCACCACGGGCTCTCGTCGCGAGGCGGGAGTGCGATGCTGCTGGCCCTCTTCGTTCTGCTGCTCCTCGAGATCCTCGTGGCCGGACTCTTCTGGACGCTGAGAGTGGAAGCGCGCGCCGGTCTCGAGTCGCTCGCGCGGGCTCGCGCGGCGGCCGCGGCCGAGGCAGCCCTGGCGAGCGCCCGGGACTGGGTGGGGCGCGCCGCGCCGGAGAGCATCCGCGTCGTGCTCGCGCGTATGCCGCCGCCGGTGCGATTGCCCGGCCGCGCCGTGGGATATGCAGAGTTCTCCTTCATCGACACCACGGTCGTGGAGGTGGTGGCGCAGGGAATTGCCGGCGGCGACGGGGTGACCGCGCGCCGCCAGTCATGCGCGCTCTTCCGGGTACAGGCGGAGGCTGACTCGAGCGGTGCGCCGCGAGTTCGCCTCGTGCCGGTGCCGGAGCGCCCGGTGACCAACTGCTGAGGGGCCGGCGGGCGGCCGGCTGCAGTGTCTCGTTGCCGTGCAGGAACTGGCGCACCGCATTTGCAGCTTGGCAAGGTGAGAAAGGCCATGCATTTGGGAGTGAGGTGTGATGCCGAGCACGCTTTTCGGCACTCCAGCTGGAGCCCCCAAGCCCTTGTCAATCAGAGAGATGCCTCTCCAATGCAACCCATGGCATATGGGTTGCTCCTTCCCGCCTCTGCCTGCTGAGCGTTTGCGCCGCGCCGGGAAGTAGGGGCGGGCGGAAGAACCAGGCTGAATGGAATGTGTACGCCGCACTCCGATGGTTGGTCCGGGAGGATGGGCCGACCGCAGCGTGGCCGGTGGCGCTCGACTGGCATAAGTACATGAAAAAGCAGAGCTTGTTACATCAGGGCTCGTAGCACATAACGTTGACAAGTGGCGCAGGGATCACTTAGCGTGACCTTGCATAACCCCCCAACAACCGGGCACCTATGGCAATGTTCGGCCGGAAGCGGACTACCGTCGGTCTCGACATCGGCAGCGGCCTGATCAAGCTCGTCGTCATCCAGCATGGTGGTGGCGAGCCGGTGCTGACGAAGGTCGCGTTCACCTCGGTGGTGGACGATGCGATCGTCGAGGGCGAGGTCATGGACCCGGGTATCGTCGCCGAGGCGATCAAGGGTCTCATGTCGTCCGCGGGCATCAAGCCCAAGCAGGTGGTGACGGCCGTTGGGGGCCGCGACGTGATCATCAAGAAGATCACGATGGATCGCATGAAGGCTGCCGAGGCCCGCGAGGTGATCCGCTGGGAAGCCGAGCAGCACGTGCCGTTCGACATGGAGAACGTCGAGCTCGACTTCCAGATCCTGGATCCGGATGGCGACGGGCTGCAGATGACGGTGCTCCTGGTGGCCGCCAAGCGCGAACTGATCGAGACCAAGCTTTCGCTGCTGGCGGACGTGGGCCTCGAGCCCAGCATCATCGACGTCGATGCCTTCGCCCTGCACAATGCCTTCGAGCTCAACTATCCCGACGCGATGCGCGGGGTGGTGGGCCTGGTGAACATCGGCCACGAGCTGACCAACGTGAACATCCTGGATAACGGCGTGCCGGTCCTGACGCGCGACATCCAGGTCGGCACCCGGCGCTTCCGCGAGGACATGCAGCGCGAGCGCGGGATCTCGGCGGAAGAGGCCGATCGCATGCTGCAGGGCCAGGAGACGACGGCCGAGCTGGAGCCGTTCCTGGAGACGCGCGGCGAGGAGCTGGCGGTGGGCATCGAGCGCGCCGCGGCCTTCCTGCAGTCGGCGTCCCGGTCGTCCACCGGGCTGAGCCGCCTGTACACCACGGGTGGCGGGGCGCGCATTCCCGGCCTCAACCGCGTGCTGGCCGACCGGCTGCGCCTGCCGGTGCAGCTCGCCAACCCGATCGAACGGCTGCGTGTCGCCGACGGCGTGCTGGACATGATGGTGGTCGACGAGGTGGCACCGCTGTTGATGCTGCCGATCGGCCTCGCGCTCCGTTCCGCCGCGTGATCCCGGGAGCCATAACACCATGATGATCGCGATCAATCTCAAGCCGGGCCTCAAGCGCAAGGGAGGCGGTTCCAGCCTCCAGGGCTTCGGCGACCGCGCCAAGGCGCTGGCGTCCAGGGTCAAGGACCCGCTCCTCGTCGGCGTGGCCGCGTCCTGGCTGGCTGTCGCCGTGTGGCTGGGCGGGGTCTGGAAGAAGCAGACGTCGGAACTCAGCGAATGGCAGCCGCGCCTCGAGCAGGCCCGCACGGAGAACCGCCGGTTCAAGGCGTTCATCCAGCAGAAGAAGAAGCAGGAGCTCATCCGCGACTCGCTGCTGGCCCAGATCGGCGTGATCCGCGATGTGGATCGCGACCGCTATGTGTGGCCACACGTGCTCGACGAGGTGGCGCAGGCGCTGCCGGCCTACACCTGGCTCACCGAGCTCGTGGCCCAGGCCCCGGCGGTGCCGCAGGCGTCCGACTCGGCCGCCAGCGACAGCCTCCGGCAGCTTCCGCCGGCGTTCCGCATCCAGGGCCGCACGGTGGACATCCAGGCGTACACGAAGTTCCTGCGGCAGCTCGAAGCCTCGCCGTGGGTGGTCGATGTGGTGCCGGTCTCGGTGTCCACGGTGGTGGAGCATGAACGTCCGGTCACCGCGTTCACCATCCGCGCCAATTTCAAGACGGCGGATTCCGCGTACATCCGCACCGTCCCGCTCAGTCAGTCGGTGAGGTAAGCGATGGCACTCTCGCTTTCGGGTGAAAAGGGCACCAGCGTCTTCCTGATCCTGCTGGCGGGCCTGGTGGGCTACATCGCCTATACCGGGACGCTGCTCGACACCGTCGGCATGAAGGGTCTCAAGCAGCAGAAGGAACAGATCGTGGCCATCCAGGACACGGTGAAGAACCTGGAGGCCCAGACCGACAGCGCCAAGCGCGAGCTGGCGCGGGGCACGGTCGAGGACCTGCGGCACAAGCTCGAGACCTACCGCGCGAGCCTGGCGCTGCTGCGCCGGCTGGTGCCCGAGCGCAACGAGGTGCCGAACCTGCTGGACGACATCAGCACCCGGGCCAAGATCCGCGGCGTGAACCTCGCCGAGGTGTCGCCGCTGCCCGAGGAGCGTGGCCCGGCGCCGTTCACGACCTACAAGTACAACATCCGCGTCCTGGGGCACTACGACCAGATCGGTGAGTTCCTCGGGGACATAGCGTCCCTGCAGCGCATCATCGTGCCGGTGGACCTGACGATGGGGCCGGCCAACGTGGCCGCGGCCAAGGCGCTCGGCGATTCGTCCGGCGCGATGCTCGAGGCGAAGTTCCAGATCCGCACCTATGTGAAGTCCGCAAGCGCGGCGGAGGGAGAGGCCAGTGGCACCTGATCGCCGGTGGACCGTCCTCGCGCTGGCCGCGCTGCTCGCGGCCTGCGGCGGCGCCAAGAAGGAAGCAGAAGCCGAGAAGGCAGCGGAGGCGCGCCTGGCGCAGCTCCGCGCGCGGACGGACAGCATCCGCAAGGCACGGACACTCGATTCGCTCGCGACCGTGGCATACACGAGCTGCAGCGACTCGGTGACGACCGTGCTGAAGAAGAGCGGCGCCGGTCGGCGCAGGCTCGCGAAGCTCGCGGCCGGCGAGGTGGCCCCCGAGGTCACGACCGCCTGCGGCGCGCCGAAGGCGACGACTCCGTCGGCCCTCGCGGCGCTGGGCGACTCGGCCGCGACCGCTGCGCGCGCGGTCCCGACCCCGGCCCCGGCGGCCTCGCCGACCGGACGGAGCGCGGCACAGCAGCAGCTCGCGATGGCCGACTCGGCCCGCCGCGCCGGCCAGGCGGCGCCCGAGGGGGCACCCGCGGCGGCAACGCTGGCGAGCACCCGGCCCGATTCATCGCCGGCGGCGCCCCAGGGTGAAGTGACCGAGGTGGAGGTGCTGCGCGAAACGTTCGCCTACGGCGGCGGCGCGCGCGATCCCTTCGGCTCGCTGATCAACACGAAGTCCGCGGGTCCCGAACTCATCGACCTGCAGCTCGTCGGCATCTACCAGGACATGCGGTCGTCGGCCAACAGCGTCGCCGTGCTGCGTGAGAAGCAATCCGGGAAGCGGCACAAGCTGCGCACCGGCGATCAGATCGGGCGCCTTCGGGTGGCGCAGATTCGCACGAAGGACGTTGTGTTCACCGTGGAAGATTTCGGTTTCGAGCGCCAGGAAACTCTCTCGCTCCGCAAGCAGGAGGATTTGACCCAATGACGCGCCTGTACCGTGCACTCATGGCTGCTGCCCTCGTATTGGGCACGGCTCCCGCTGCCCGGGCGGCGGCGCCCCCGGCCGGCGAGCTGACAGCCGTAAGTATCGTTGCGGCACCAGGCCGGGTCGATTTCGTCCTGCAGGTGACCGGCAATGTGCAGGTCAACGACTTCTTCCTGTCGGATCCCGATCGCCTGGTCCTCGACCTCGTCGGCGCCAAGCTCGGCACCAGCCAGGTCAAGCTCTATGACGGGGTCAACCGCGGCGGCATCACGAACGTGCGGTACGCCCAGTACAAGCCGGGCACCGTGCGCATCGTCCTCGACCTCGAGTCGGCGAAGCCCTACAAGGTGGAGCAGAACGGCGGCGAGATCCGGGTGTCCTTCGGCAGCTCGGCGAGCTTCGCCGGGTGGTCGTCGAACGGCCCGGCCGGCACGCGGGTGGTGAAGGCCGCCTCGCAGCAGGAAGCCGACGACGAGATCGACAGCGCGGCCGATGAGGCCCCGCAGGCGCAGTATGCGTCGCAGACCGGTCCGGAAGTGAACTCGATCCCGATGACCCGGATGGCGGCCATGCGGAACAACGCGGAGCCGCGGATCACGGTGACCTGGGATCGCGCGAGCATCGCCGACGTGGTGGCCGGGTTCGCCGCCTTCAGCGGGCGCACGATCATCCTGGGCAAGTCGATCACCGGCGAAGTGACCGCCGAAATCAAGAACCAGCCGTGGCCGCAGGCCTTCCAGGCCGTGCTGGCCACGCAGGGCCTCACCGCGCAGGAAATGCCGGGCGGCATCATCCGCGTCGACGCGCCGCAGGTGCTCGCCGCACTCGATTCGCTCGAGCCGCTGGAAACCAGCGTCGTGCGGGTCAACTACGCCCAGGCGGCGGCGCTCAGCAAGACGGTCGAGTCGATCCTGACCAAGGGCCGGGGCCGCGTCGTGGCGGACACCGCGACCAACTCGCTCGTCATCACGGACACCCGGAGCCGCATCGGCCAGATCGCCGACTTCACCCGCGGCCTCGACATCAAGACGCCGCAGCTCAGCATCCAGGCGAAGATCATCTTCGTCGAGCGCAGCGACATCGAGCAGCTCGGCCTCAAGTACGACCTCGGCACGAGCAGCCAGTTCTACAACAAGGTCGTGACCCGGACCGACCCGTCCACGGGCGAGGCCTACAACCCGAACACGACGGTCGTCGACCTCGGCGGCAACCAGGTGGCCGCGATCGCGAACGCGAACAGCAACATCATCGGCTCGGCCCTCGACCTCGTCTTCTCGACGGCGCTGGGCGGCTTCAACCTCACCACGTTCCTGCAGGCAGTGGAGCAGGTGGACCTGTCGGACATCCAGGCGGAGCCGGTCATCTCGACGCTCGACAACCGGCCGGCGGACATCCTCGTCGGTGAGGAAGTGCCACTCCGCGTCGTCGACTACAGCTCGGTCGGCGTGGCGGGCCAGGCGCCCCGCGCCACGGTGTCCTTCCGCGAAACCGGCATCCGGCTTACCGTCACGCCGCACGTGACGGCCAACCGGCAGATCCTGATGAACCTCCGCACGGAGCGCTCGGCGGTGGTGCCATTGGCGGCGGCTGACCTCGGCTACATCTTCACCAAGCAGCTGGCCACCAACCAGCTCCTGGTCAACGATGGCGAGACGGCCGTGATCGGCGGCCTGACGGTGACCGAAGTGAAGAAGAGCCGCTCGGGGATTCCGCTCCTGAGCTCCCTGCCGCTGGTCGGCAAGCTCTTCTCCTACTCGAGTGACGAAGAGCGGCGCCGTGACCTGATTATCTTGGTCACCCCGCGTATTATCGACGACGGCCAGGCGACGAACTGACGCTGGCGGCACGTGCTAGCTGCGAGCCCGGCTGCCCGCCGGGCTCGTTTGCTTACAGTGGAGGGTGTCACACAAGGATGCGACTGCGGTTCACGACGGCAGGTGAGTCCCACGGCAAGGCCCTCGTCGCGATCGTCGAGGGGCTTCCCGCGGGACTGCCCGTTTCGGCGGACTGGGTGGACCGGGACCTCGCCCGCCGGATGCAGGGCTACGGCCGCGGCGCACGGATGAAGATCGAGCGCGACCGGGTCGAATGGCTGGCGGGCATAAGGGCGGGCGAGACACTGGGCAGCCCCATCGCGATGCTCATCCCGAACCGCGACTGGAGCAACTGGGAAGACGTGATGTCTCCCGACGGCGAGGGTGAACTGCGCCGCCGCCGGGTGACGCGGCCCCGGCCGGGTCATGCCGACCTGGTGGGGGTGCTCAAGTACGACCGGCTCGACGCGCGGGACATCCTGGAGCGGGCCAGCGCCCGGGAGACGACGGCGCGAGTCGCGGCCGGCGCGCTGGCCAGGCGGCTGCTGGATGAGTTCGGCGTGGAGGTCGGCAGCCACGTGGTGTCGCTGGGCGGCATCCGCGCGACGGTGCCCGATCCGCTGCCGGTGCCGCTCAACGAGGCCGCCGATCGTTCGGAGGTGCGGGTGCTCGATCCGGGCGTGGAACGGGAGATCATCTCGCACATCGACCAGGCCAGGCGCGCCGGCGACACGCTCGGCGGCGAGATCGAGGTGGTCGTGCGCGGCCTCGTGCTCGGGCTCGGCAGCCACGTCAGCTGGGACCGGAAGCTCGACGGGCGCCTCGCCGGCATGCTCATGTCGATCCCCGCGGTGAAGGGCGTCGAGATCGGCCTCGGGTTCGAGGCGGCGCGCCGCCCGGGCTCGGCGGTGCACGACCCCATCGACGCCGATGGCGAGGAGGTCTCCCCGCACGGCGGCGACACCCGCGGCGGGTTCCGGCGCCGCACCAACAATGCCGGCGGCCTCGAGGGCGGCATGACCACGGGTGAGCCACTCGTCGTGCGCGTGGCCATGAAGCCGATCTCCACGCTGATGTCACCGCTGCCCACCGTGGACCTCACCGACGGGTCGGCGGCCAGTGCCCAGAGCGAGCGCTCGGATGTCACCGCCGTCCCGGCGATGGGGGTGATCGCCGAAGCGCTGGTGGCGCTGGTGCTGGCTGACGCGATGCTGGAGAAATTCGGCGGCGACTCGCTCACCGAGATGCGGCGGAACCTGCAGGGATATACCGAGGCCCTGGGGGCGCGGTGGCGCGCGATCGACGCGCCGGCGTCCGCGGCATCCTCATGAAGCGGCATATCGTGCTGGTGGGCCTGCCCGGTGCGGGCAAGACGACCATCGGCGCCCTGGTCGCCGAGCAGCTGGGCTGCTCCTTCGTGGACATCGACGCGGTCATTGTGCGCCGCATGCAGATGCCGGTGGCGCGTATCTTCGCCGAGCTTGGCGAGAACCGCTTCCGCGCGATCGAGCGCGACGCGGTCGTGGAGGCGCTCAACGGTGAACCGTCGGTGCTGGCGCCCGGGGGTGGCTGGGCCGCCCAGGAGGGCAACCTGGCTCGCGCTCGCGCCGGCGCGTTCGTGGTGTATCTGAAGTGCATGGTCACCACGGTGGTGAAGCGCGTGGAGGGAGGCGGCTCGCGGCCGCTCATGGTCGGGGAGGATCCCGTCGACACCATGCGCAAGCTCATGCTGGAACGCGAACCCTGGTATCGGCAGGCCGATGCCGAGGTGAAGAATGACACGCGGGCGGCAAACGAAACCGCCGCTGACGTGGTGGCGCTGGCGCGCCGGCAGGCAGGCTGGTAGCCTGATGCGCACCGTTACTCCCCGCCCCCCCGCCCCCACGCCCTGAGGTCTATGGCGACACGGACACCCCCGGGCAAGAAGAAGGCGCCCGCAAAGAAGGCAACGAAGACCAAGGCGACCAAGGCCGCGAAGCCGGCCAGGGCAGCGGCGGTCGCGGCCGTTGCCGAGGCGAAGCGCGCCCCGGTGGCCCGGCGCGCGAAGGCGTCGACGCCCGTCCGCGCGCTCAAGGGCGGCGGGCGCACCCTGGTGATCGTGGAGTCGCCCACCAAGGCGCGCACCATTCGCGCCTTCCTCCCGGCCGGGTACCGGGTGGAGGCGTCGATGGGTCACGTGCGCGACCTGCCCGGCGACGCGAAGGAGATTCCCGCCAAGTACAAGGCGCTCGAGTGGTCGCGTCTCGGCGTCAACGTCGACAACGACTTCGAGCCGCTGTACATCGTGCCGTCCGACAAGAAGGCGGTGGTGCGCGAGCTGAAGGATGCGCTGGCCGCTTCCGACCAGCTCATCCTCGCGACCGACGAAGACCGCGAGGGGGAGAGCATCTCCTGGCACCTGCACGAATTGCTGCAGCCGAAGGTGCCGGTAAGGCGCATGGTCTTCCACGAGATCACGAAGGAAGCGATCCAGGACGCGCTCGAGCACACGCGCGACGTCGATGATCGCCTGGTGCGGGCGCAGGAAACGCGGCGCATCCTCGATCGCCTGGTGGGCTACACCCTCTCGCCCCTGCTGTGGAAGAAGATCGCGTGGGGCCTCTCCGCGGGCCGGGTGCAGTCGGTGGCGATGCGCCTGCTGGTGGTGCGTGAGCGCGAGCGACGCGCGTTCCGTGCCGGCACCTACTGGGACCTGGTGGCCCAGCTGCGGCATGCCGGGCAGGGATTCAAGGCGGAGCTCAGCCTGGTCGGCGGGAAGAAGGTCGCCACCGGACGCGACTTCGACGAATCCACCGGCAAGCTCATTCCCGGCCGCGACGTGGTGCTGCTGGGAGAGAAGGACGCCGGTGCGCTCCGCACCCGCCTCCTCAAGTCGACGTGGACCGTCACCGGCACCGAGGAAAAGCCGAGCATCCGCCGGCCCTGGGCACCGTTCACCACCTCGACGCTCCAGCAGGAAGCCAACCGCAAGCTCCGGCTCTCGGCCCGCGACACCATGCGCACGGCGCAGAGCCTGTACGAGCGCGGCTTCATCACCTATATGCGCACCGACTCCGTGCACCTGTCCGACCAGGCCATCTCGGCGGCGCGGAACGCGGTGCATGGGCTCTACGGCAAGGAGTACCTGCCGGCCGAGCCCCGGCGCTACTCGAACAAGAGTGCCAGCGCCCAGGAAGCGCACGAGGCCATCCGCCCGGCCGGCGCGTTCTTCAAGCTGCCCAGTGAAGCCGGCCTCGACGGGCGCGAGCTGGCGCTCTACGACCTGATCTGGAAGCGCACGGTGGCGAGCCAGATGGCCGACGCCCGCCAGACCGGCATCGCGGCAACGATCGAGGCGGCCGACGCGATCTTCCGGGCCACCGGCAAGCGCATCGATTTCCCCGGCTTCCT
>JAGGAG010000162.1 GCA_017889745.1 Gemmatimonadota bacterium
AGCGTTACGGGCAGCAGCGTGGTGATGTGGTAGGTGACGGCGTAGGAGAATCCGGTCGTGTCGGACACCCCGAAGAGCCCGAGCACGGCCACGATCGCGGCTTCGAAAGGCCCGAAGTAGCCCGGCGTCGAGGGCACCGCGATGCCGAAGGCCATCGCGCTCTGCAGCAGCAGTGCACCGCCGAGGCTGACGTCGATGTCGAACGCGGAGAACATGACGTAGAAGGACGCGGCGCTCACCAGCCACATCGCCAGCGACCAGAACACGACCCCCGCGAGCCGGGCGGGCGAGCGCAGCCCGCCCAGGCCCTCGGTAACGCCGTGTCCCACGGAGACGAGCCTCGCCTGCAGCTGGCCCTCCGGCAGGAGGCGCCGGATGATCCGCTCCATGACCTGGGGTCGCGCGATGAGGGCCGCTCCCACAACGACTGCCGCCAGGGCGCCGACGGCGGCGAAGGTCGCGATGCGGGCCAGGGGAATGCCGGCGATCACCGTCGAGGCCGGGAGGTTGGACAGGAGGAGGCCCAGGGAAAGCAGCAGCACCAGGGTGAGCGCGTCGAATACGCGCTCGACTACCAGCGACGTGATGGCGCCGGTAAGCCGCACATTGCCGAGGGTCGAGATGGCGTAGGCGCGCACCAGCTCGCCGGCCCTGAGCGGGAGCAGGTTGTTGGCCATGAATCCCATCGCGACCGCATGCCAACGCGGCCAGAACGGCACGTCGACTCCCGTGTCGGCCCGCAGCAACAGCTTCCAGCGTACGGCGCGGAGGACAAATGAACCGGTGGCCAGCAGGACACCGAGCAGCACCGGCACCGGCTTCGCGGTGCGGATCTCGGCCATCATCTCGCTGAAGTCGACGTTGCGCATCGACCAGGCAAGGAGGGCGATGGTGATCACGACGCCGATCAGCGCGGTCCAGAGGTGGCGCCGATTGGCGCCGGGCGGCTCAGTGGCCGTCAAGGGCGAGCGGGACGAGGTCGAGGAGTTCGTCGAGGAGCGGCCGCAGGACGGCGATGTGCTGGCCCCGCTCCAGCTGGGTGCGCATCTCGTTCCGCAGTTCGGACGCACGGAGCAGGGCCGGGCGTCCGCGATAGAGGAGGTCGTCGATGGAGACGACCTGCGGCTCCTCGACCGGAGGGGCCATCACGACTGCCGGGGCCGCAGCGGGCGCAACGGGGGCACCGATGAGTTCGGCGAGCGACGCCTCACCCATCCCGAGTTCGTGTACCAGTTCGGAGTAGGAGATGAGGCTCTCCTCAAACGCCGTCGGGGGACGCTCGGCCGGCGTGAGAACCGCGGCCTGGCTCTCCACCACCACCACCTCTTCCTCGATCGCCACCGATTCGACCGAGACCACGGCCTCGATCGCCTCGGCCTTGAGGAAGGTGAATGCGTCCGGCTCGAGCGCGCTGGGGGCGAGCGACTCGATGGGGACTATTTCCTCCAGCAGCGCCATGATCTCCGGATCGGGCGCCTCAAGGGCGGCCTCGGGCTCCGGTACGGACTCCGGCGCGAGCGCCGCGATGGGCACGACGTGCTCGGGCTCTGGCGCGGGCGACGCGACGGGCACGACCTGCTCGGGCTCCGGCGCCGGCGGAGCACCGGTCTGCATCGCCTCCACCGCAGCAGCCCAGTGTTCGCGCCCGGGCGCGGCGGCGTCGGCGGCGCCGCGGAGGAGTGTCCCTACCCGGCGCAACTGGCCGGCAAAGTCGCTGGCGGTGGCACTCGCGTTGCCGCTCGCGATGCGCGCGCGCGCGAGCGACGCCCATTCGCTGACGGGAAGCGCGAGCTCAATGGCACCGGACTGGAGGGCCCCGAGGGGCGCCAACAGCCCGAGGAGGCGCAGGTCGCGCTCGGTGCTGCTTCGCGCGCCCGTGATCCGGTCGGCCAACTGGGCGAGAAACTCCCCGTGGCTCACGAGCTCGACGGCGCCGAGTGCGAAGCGGCCGCGTGCGCCGGGCGCGGCGGGCTCGCCGGCGAGCAGCAGCGACTCGATCGGCACCACGGCTTCGTCTTCGGCGAGTGTGCGCCGCAGGACGTCGGCGAAGTGGCGCGCCTCCGGGGCGTCGGCGGTGGGCTGGCCGGTCTCGGTAACGTCCCGGCAAATGCGGCTCAGCGCGTGCGCAGCCGCATCCACCATGTCGGGGGCACTGGCCGGCGGCGCAAACGAGCGGGCGAGCTCGCCCACGGCGAGTTCGACGCCGTCGAGTATCTCGGGGAGTGGGGCAAACTCGGAAAGCTCGGCCAGCCCGCGGAGTTGCTGCATGCGCCGCAGCACGGCGTGCAGGGCCTCGCGTGAATCGGTGGAGGTGCGCATGGCCCGGGCGGCGCGGTCGAGGGCGCTCGCGATGAGGGCGCCTTCCCGGGCCACGAATGCCCGGACCCCGGTCTCTGCACTCCCGCTGCCGCCGGGTGCCGGCGTCGGGGCCTGGCCCGTCATGCGTTCGAGATCGGTGGCAATGCGCCGGGCCCGCGCGGTGTCGCCGTCACTCCACTGCCCTACGCGACGCACGAGGGCGCGGAAGTCGTCGACCACCTGCAGCGCCATCTCCCGGGTGGCCGCATCCCATGGCCGCAGGCCGTCGCGGATGCCGCGGGCGAGCGCCTCGAAGGCGGCCCCGGCCTGCGCCACGGGCTGCAGGTTGGCCATCAGTGCCGCGCCACGAAGCAGGCGCACCTGCCGCACGAACTCCTCGCCCGACACGCCTTCCGGGCGCGCCAGGAGCGCCTCGAGGCGGTTCAGGCATTCCCCCGCCTCGAGGGTGAAGAAGTCGGCTGTGCCGAGCGAGTGGCTCATGGGGCGGCGTCGAGTCCGGAGGAAGTGTCGTGAAGACTAGGCCGCGTGAAACAACGGAGCAAGGACGCTCAGCGCCGCGCGGCCGCGACCAGCGCCGCCATCGCCCTGACAGCGGGTTCCATGCCGTCAAGCACCGCCCGGCTCACGATGCTGTGCCCGATGTTGAGCTCCTCGAGCTCGGGAATGGCCGCAACGGGCTGGACGTTCAGGTAGGTGAGGCCGTGGCCGGCGTGGACGGCGAGACCGAGACTCTTCGCCGTGGCGGCCGCGCGCCGCAGGGTGTCGAGGGCACGCGTGTCCCGCCTCCAGTTGTGGGCATAGTCGCCCGTATGCAGTTCGATGGCCGGGACGCCCAGGGCAACCGCAGTGCGGATCGCCCCTTCGTCGGGATCGATGAACAGGCTGACCCGGATGCCGGCGTCGGTGAGGCGGTGGATGGTCTCGGTGAGCCGCGGGCCGGGGCGGGTGAGGTCGAGCCCGCCCTCGGTGGTCACCTCTTCCCGCCGCTCCGGCACGATTGTGGCTTGAAATGGCCGGAGGTCGCGGGCAAGCGCCACGATGTCCGAGCTGGTGGCCAGCTCCAGGTTGAGCACGGTGGTGACGGCCGCCGCCAGTTGCCGGACATCGTCGTCCTGGATGTGGCGGCGATCTTCACGGAGGTGGGCGGTGATTCCATTGGCGCCGCCGCGCTCCGCGGCCAGCGCCGCCATGACCGGATCCGGCTCGTCGGTGCGCCGCGCCTGCCGCACCGTGGCCACGTGATCGATGTTGATGTACAGGCGCATGAAAGCGTTGCTGGAGGGGGTGGGAACCGATTAGTTTCGCTGTTCAACGATAGCATCGTGAGGCATCTGTTGGCACGAATGCAGAAGGTAGTCCTGGCGCTCGCCACCGCATGTGTGGCCATGCACCCCATCCGCCTGGCGGCTCAGGCCGAACCGACGCCCGAGGCGGCGGTGAACGCCTTCATGAAGGCGGTCGGCGACAGCAACCTGGCGCGGATGACCCAGTTGTGGGGCACGTCGGAGGGTTCGGCGGCCACCACCCGCAAGCCGGCTGACTTCCAGAAGCGCATGTACGTCACGTATGCGTTCCTGAAGGGCGGCACCTACAGGATCTCGGCGACGGAACCGAGCCCGGCGGAGAAGGACGAGCGGTACATGATCCTCGAGTTCACCCGGGGCGATTGCAACAAGCTCGTGCCGATCACCGCGGTGAAGACAAAGAAGGAAGGCTGGATCGTGAACTCACTCGACTTGAGCCAGGTCGGGGTTCCCGGGCGGAGCTGTACCGGGGCCGCGCCGGCAGCCGACACCGGCGTTACAGTGGTGACGGATACGATCAAGCCGGACAAGTCGAAATAGGGCGAGCCCGCCTCAGCGGGCTTGCGTGAGTTCGATGAGAATGCCGGCGGTGGACTTGGGATGCACGAAGGCGATGCGCCGGCCGTGGGCGCCGGTGCGGGGCGTCTCGTCCACCAGGCGGTAGCCGCCCTCACGGCATCGGCGCAGGGCCGCTTCGAGGTCGGGCACCTCGTAGCATAGGTGGTGAATGCCCGGTCCGCGCTTCGCGAGGAACCGGGCGATCGGGCCATCGGGTGTGGCGGACGCGAGCAGTTCGATATCCGGGCCGCCGAAGGGCAGGGACACGATCGTGGCACCATCGACCGCTTCGGGGGCGAGGGGCACGAGTCCCAGGACGTCGCGGTAGAAGGCCAGGGCGTCAGCCAGGTTCTCGACGGCGACGCCAATGTGGGCGATGCGTGGCTGATCGGACACCGGGAAACTCCGCGAAGAGTGGGGACCGGCACCGCGGCCGGCGCGACGCCGAATCTTAAGTCATCGCACCGGGAGTGCGATGGGAGAAAGGATGCGCAACGCAATGGCTGGCGTAAACACCAAGACTCCACCCGTGACGGACGATTCCTTCGCGGTTGATGTCGATCAGGCGAAGGGCCTCGTGCTGGTGGATTTCTGGGCTGTCTGGTGCGGCCCGTGCCAGATGGTCGCCCCGGTGCTGGAGCAACTGGCCGGCGAGTACGACGGCCGTGTCCGTATCAGGAAGCTGGACGTCGACTCGAACCAGCGGACCTCCATGAAGTACAACGTCCGGTCGATCCCGAGCATCCTGTTCTTCAAGGACGGCAAGCACGTGGACACGGTCGTCGGGGCGGTGCCGAAGCCGGTGATCGAGGCAAAGATCAAGCAGCACCTGGCCTAGCGCAGGGTCAGGCAGGGCGGGCGGGGCGGCAGCGAGGCGAGCGTCCTCCTGCCGCCCTTGCCGCTTCTACCCGGTCCGCGCTCCCGTGGAGTCCTCATGGCCGTTCTCTACGTCGTCGCGACTCCCCTCGGCAACCTGGGCGACCTGACCGCCCGGGCGATCGAGGTCCTGCGCACCGTACCGGTCGTGGCCGCCGAGGACACCCGCCGGACGCGGGGGCTCCTCGAGCACCTGGGCGCGCATCCGGAGCTCCATAGCTTCCACGCGCACTCCCCCGAGCGCCGGCTCGAGATGCTCCTCGAGATCCTGTCGGCCGGCCGGGACGTAGCCCTGGTGTCCGACGCCGGCACCCCCGGGGTGAGCGATCCAGGCACCGACCTGGTCCGGGCGGCGCGGGATGCCGGGCACGTCGTGGTGCCCATTCCCGGTCCCTCCGCGATCGCCACGGTGCTCTCCGCGTCCGGGTTGGCGGCCGACCGGTTCCTGTTCCTGGGGTTCGTGCCGAGGCGCGGAACGGATCGTGCGCGACTGCTGGCCCGCGCCGCC
>JAGGAG010000058.1 GCA_017889745.1 Gemmatimonadota bacterium
ATGCTCGACGTCACGTCGCCGCACAAGCACCGTCACGTCATTGCGCGGGCACATCTCGCCACCGCCGACACCGTGAGGGCCGGGGCGAAGTCGGCGATCGACTCGCAGCCGGAGTGGGCGGCGATGCGATTCGAGGATCGCGCGGCGGTGTTCCTCCGCGCCGCCGAGATGCTCGCCACCACGCATCGCGCGCTGCTCAACGGCGCCACGATGCTCGGCCAGAGCAAGACGGTGTTCCAGGCGGAAATCGACAGCGCCTGCGAGCTGATCGACTTCTTCCGCTTCAACGTTGCCTACGCGGAGCGGCTCTATCGCGAGCAGCCCGAATCGTCGCCCGGGGTGTGGAACCGGATGGAGCACCGCCCACTCGAAGGCTTCGTGTATGCGGTGACGCCCTTCAACTTCACCGCGATCGGCGGGAACCTCCCGGGAGCGCCGGCGCTCATGGGCAACACCGCGGTGTGGAAGCCCTCGCACACCGCGCTCCTCAGCAACTATTACGTCTATCGCCTGCTCGAAGCGGCGGGCCTGCCGCCCGGCGTCATCAACTTCGTGCCCGCAGAACCGGTGATGTGCACCGCGGCGCTGGTGGAGGAGCCGTACTTCGCCGGGGTCCATTTCACCGGATCGACGGCGGTGTTCCGGCAGATCTGGCACCAGGTCGCGAGCCGGCTCGACAAGTACGTGTCCTATCCACGCATCGTGGGCGAGACCGGTGGCAAGGACTTCGTCGTGGCGCACCAGAGCGCCGACCCCGCGGCGGTGGCGGTGGGGCTGGTGCGGGGGGCGTACGAGTACCAGGGGCAGAAGTGCAGCGCGGCGTCGCGGGCCTACATCCCCGACTCGCTCTGGCCCGAGGTGCGCGACCGGATGATCGCCATGATCGCCGACATCAGGATGGGCGACGTGGCCGATTTCCGGAACTTCATGGGCGCCGTGATCGACCGGAAGGCGTTCGATCGCATCAAGGGCTATCTCGACGCGGCACGATCAGCGCCCGGGGTCAAGGTGATCGCTGGCGGGGGGTGCGACGACAAGGAGGGCTGGTTCATCCAGCCGACGCTGGTGACGACGGACGACCCGAAGTACCGGCTCATGTGCGAGGAGCTGTTCGGCCCGGTGATGACGGTGCACGTGTACCCCGCGGGCAAGTGGCGCGAGACGCTCGACCTGGTGAACGGCACGAGCCCCTACGCGCTCACCGGCGCCGTGTTCGCGCGCGACCGGGCAGCGCTGGCCGAGGCGAGCCAGGTGCTGCGGAACGCGGCCGGCAATTTCTACCTCAACGACAAGCCTACCGGCGCCGTGGTGGGCCAGCAGCCATTCGGCGGTGGCCGCGCCAGCGGCACCAACGACAAGGCGGGGTCGATCCTCAACCTGGTGCGCTGGGTATCGCCCCGGAGCATCAAGGAGACGCTCGTGTCGCCGACGGACTACCGGTATCCGTACATGGGGGCGGAGTAAGCCGGGTGCGGGGTGAGGGGTGAGCGGCAAGCGGGGGCGGGCGTCCGCGGCGGTAGCTGCATTGCTCGCCCTTTGTTCTCCGCTGGATGCGCAGTCGGCGCCGGGCTACTCCGCTGCGCTGCTCGCCTGCTCCAGCTTCCACGAATCGGTCCGCAGCAACCTGACGCTGCAGGCCACCGGCCGCACGGCAAGCGCAAGCTCCGGTCGCGAGAGCCACCTCATCGTGGCCGCGATCGCGTCTCCCACTCCTCCACAGCTGCTGCTGGCCGCGTGGTTCGATTCACTGCGCGTCTGGCGCAGCGCCGCCGGCGACCGCGTCGAGCCGGATGCCTCGGGCGTGCTGGGCGGACGCTACCGCGGTGTGCTCCTTCCCGACGGCTCGTTCCATACCCAGGTGCTTCCCTTCGTGCCCCAGCCGGTACGCGAGGTGACCGATCTCTCCGGCACGCTCGAGGACATGTTCCCGCGCCTGCCGCCGCGCATGCTCCAGGTGGGCGAGGAATGGCGCAGTGGCGACAGCATCGCGATCAAGCGGCTGAGCGACAGCGCCAGCCTGCATCGGTACCGCGTCCAGGTGATGCGCCGGGGCTCAGTCTCTCCGCCGCCGGGCGACACGCTGACGCCGACCTATGCCCGCACCCTGAACGATCGTGGTGTCGCTGCCTGGGATCCGCTGCGCGGCCCCGTGCGCTATGACCACGAGGTGACAGTGGAGGCCAGCGTGCCGGTGGGCGGGGCGATCCGCAGCCCCGCGAGGTCACTGGTGGAACAGCAGATCGTGCTCGAGCGAGGGGACGATCCACCACCCGCCACCTGTCCCGCCTCGCTCTTCGCGGAACCCTAGCGCCCCGTGGCGCCGTCGCGCGGGGCGCGCCCGATGAAGCGCTGCTCCGGGTCGAACAGCACCGCCGCAAGCACGAACGCCACCAGCGAAAAACCAGCAAGTGCAAGCAGGTTGGCGGGCAGCGAGAGCTCGGTCGGCTGGCCCAGCGCCGAGCGCACCAGTTCCACCATGTGGGTCACCGGGTTCGCGCGCGCGATCCACCGCAGCACCGGTGGAAGCCCGCTCGCGGGATACAGCGCGCCGCTGATGAACAGCATCGGGAACAGCAGGACGTTGATGATGCCGGCGAAGTTCTCCACCGACCGGAGCCGCGCCGCCACGAGCAGGCCAAGCAGCGCCGACGCGATGGAAGCGAACAGTATCGCCGCGGCGGCGAGGCCAGCCTGGCCCGGCGTGATGGTCATGACGAGCGGCGCGGCCGCGAGCACGACCAGTCCCTGCACCGTCCCGACCGCGGTGGCCGAGAGCGCCCGGCCCGCCAGCACCACGGCGGGGCCCGCCGGGCTCGCCAGCATGAGCCGCAGCATCCCGAACTCCCGGTCGTACACCGTGGACACTGCCGTGAGCGCCGAGCCGAAGAGGCAGGCCATCACGATCACGCCGGGGAACACGAACTGCTGGTATGAGCCGCCGGTACCGGGGTTCGCGATCGCGTTGTAACCGCTCGCCACCAGCAGCAGCCACACGAAGGGCCGGGCCAGGCCGCCAATGAGGCGGCTCGGCTGGCGCGCAGCGCGGCGCAGGTCGCGGCGGACGATGCCGCCGATGGCGTTGAGGGCCGTCATGCCGGCTGCCCCCGCGCGACGCCGGCAGCGGTCCGCGCGAAGTAGACGTCCTCCAGGCTGGGCTTCCGCAGGAGCGCCCGGCTGATTCCGGGAAGCGACCCCGCCAGCTCGAGCGCAAGGTCGCGATGCGCATCGAGCCCGATGCGGCACCCAGTGGGCGTGCGCACCACGAGGGTGGCCAGCTGCCGCTCCTCGATCGCGCTCACAAGCCCGTCGATGCCGGGCCCTTCCGCTTCCAGCAGGGCCGCGCCGAACGGCCGCATCAATGCCGCGGGCGACCCGCTCTCCACTACCTTGCCGCCGGCCAGCAGCACGACGTTGTCCGCCGTCTCCGCCTCGGCCAGGTAATGGGTCGAAAAGAGCACCGCCGTGCCCCGGTCACGGCGGACCGTCTCGAGGAAGGCCCAGAGCACCGCGCGATGCTCCGGGTCGAGCCCCACGGTCGGTTCGTCGAGGATGAGGAGGGAGGGGGCGTGCAGCGTGGCGCGGGCAATGTCCGCGAGGCGCCGCCAGCCGCCGGAGAGTTCACGCGCGCGCCGGCTGGCGAAGCCTTCCAGTCCCATGCGGCCAAGAGCCAGCGCGATCGCGTCGCGCGCCTGGCGCCGACCGAGCCCGGACAGCGCCGCGGCGAACTCGAGGTTCTCCTGCACGGTCAGGAAGGGATCGACGGTGGGGTCCTGGAACACGAGCCCGAGGCGGCGACGTGCGCTGGTGCGCGCCTGTACCACGTCGTGCCCGTAGATCCGCGCACCGCCGCGGGTCGGCCGCAGCAGCGTCGCGAGCAGCAGCATGGCGGTGGTCTTGCCGGCGCCGTTGGGTCCCAGCAGGCCGACCAGTTCGCCGGCGTCCACGCGCAGGGTGAGGCTGTCGAGCGCCCGGGTGCCGCCGTAGTCGCGGCCGAGGCCCTCGGCCGCGACAGCCCCGGGGCTCACGCCGGCTGCGGCTCGCTCGACAGCTTGCGGTAGACGAATGGCGTCGTCGCGTTCGCCTCGGCGAGCGCCGACTCGATGAGATGGTGGTGCGGGCTCAGCGTGCAGATCGGGTCTGCCATCGCGGCATCGCCGGTGAGCGCGAACGCCTGGCAGCGGCAGCCGCCGAAGTCGACGCACTTCCGCTCGCAGGTCGAGCAGGGTGACTTCATCCAGCTGTCACCGCGGAAAGCCTCGAACAGCGGTGACTGCTGCCAGATCCACTCCATCGAGTGCTCCCGGACGTTCGGGTACTCGAGCGTCGTGATGTTCGTGGCGCCGTGGCACGGCAGCACCTTTCCGTCAGGCGTGACCACGAGGTACACCTTGCCCCAGCCGCCGTAGCACGCCTTGGGATACTTCTCATAGTAGTCCGGCAGCACGAAGAGGATCTGCATCCCGCCCCGGTGCGCCTGCTTCGCCCGCTCGGCGATCTCGAACGCGCGATCCACCTGCTCCCGCGTCGGCATGAGCGCGTCACGGTTGACCAGCCCCCAGCCGTAGTACTGCGTGTTGGCCAGCTCGACCCGGTCGGCGCCCATCTCGCTCGCGAGGTCGATGATCTGCTGGATGCGGTCGAGGTTGGCCCGGTGCAGCACCACGTTCACGGTGAAGGCGAACCCGAGCTCGCGCACCAGTGCCGCGGCCGCGCGCTTCTGCTTGACCGACCGGACGCCGGCGATGCGCTCGGCGTTGTCGTCGTCGGCATCCTGCAGCGAGATCTGGATGTGCTCGAGGCCCGCTTCCTTGAACTTCTCGGCCCGCTGGCGGGTGAGCCCGAGGCCGGAGGTGACGAGCGTGCTGTACAGGCCGAGGCCCCGCGCGTGCGCCGCGAGTTCCTCGGTGTCCTTCCGCACCAGCGGCTCACCACCGGACAGGCCGAGCTGGAGCACGCCCAGCGCCCGGGCCTCGGTGATGACCCGCTTCCAGTCCTCGGTGGAGATCTCCTTCTCGGCCCGCACCAGGTCGAGGGGATTGGAACAGTAGGGACAGTGCAGCGGGCAGCGATGAGTCAGCTCCGCCAGCAGCGTGGTGGGGCGTTCACTAGTCACGGATCAGCTCCCGGGCGGCCAGGGTGGAGAGGTAGGCCGTCACGTCGTTGAGGATCTCGGTCGGGTCGGCGCTGCCGGCGCCGTTGTATTGCGCGCTCAGCGCGCGCGCGATGTCACCCACGCTGCGCTGTCCGTCCACCAGTTTGAGGATGGCCGCCCCGGTGTCGTTCAGCAGCACGGCCCCCTCGGGGTAGAGGAGGACGGGGCGCTTGCGCACGTCGTCGTACTCGACGCGCGCCAGGCGCCAGAGCGAGGGGACGCTAGTCGCGGTAAGCATGATAGATCGTGTCGATCATGGCCCAGAGCATCTCGAGCTTGAACGCGAGGGCCTCGAACGCCATGCGCTGCGTCTCCACCGTGGTGCAGTGCTGCTGCACGATGGACAGGCCGTGCTTCACGTCCCGGGGAGCCTGCACCAGGCGGCTCTTGAAGTAGTCGAGGGCCTCAGGCGGGATCCAGGGATAATGCACCGGGAACGACTCGATGCGCTGCTGATGGATCTTCGGCGCGAACAGCTCCGTGAGCGACGAAGCGCAGGCCTGCACCCACGGCTTCGACTTGCAGAACCACACGTACGATTCGCAGATGAGCCGCACCGACGGCAGCACGTGCCGCTCGTCGTCCATCTCCTCGCGCGGCACGCCGAGCGCCACGCCCAGCCGGATCCAGAGCTCGATGCCGCCCTCGCCTTCGCGGGTTCCGTCGTGATCGATGATGCGCTGGATCCACTCCCGCCGCACGGCGGCATCGGGACAGTTGGACAGGATCGCGGCGTCCTTCCGGGGCACCACGCGCTGATAGGCCAGGCGGTTGGCCACCCATCCCTGGAACTGCCGCGGCGTGAGCTTCCCGGCGTACATGTCGCGATGGAACGGATGCTCGACGTAGTACGAGCCCTGGAAGGCCCGCAGCGCCGCCTCGAGATCGGATGGACTCAAGGGGCGATCGAGCACGGGAATGATGCCCCGGGGCGCGGAGGCCAGTTCGGAGGCAACGAGCGTATCGGTCATCGTGAACCCGCCTGAGTGTTGGCTGCTTCGGGGGCGCCATTCGGGAAGTTGGTGGTAACGCCGCCCGCGCGCACAGTGCGCGTCACGCGCTCCGCGAAGATGCGGGTGCCGGCGCGCACCATGCCATCAGGCTCGCCCTTGAGCTCGGTCGAGTCGTCCAGCACGATCCTGCCGTCCGGAACATGGACCAGCTGCCCGGTGAAGAGCCAGATCAGGTTGCTCGTCTTGCTGACCTTGACGAGCACCACCCACCTGGCGCCGACCGTCCGGGCGACCGCGCGCGCGCATGCGACCACGGCGCTGCAGGTCGCGTCGTGGCGCGCGACGACTGCGGCCGCGCTCCGCGCCGGAGGAACGAGCTGTGTACCGAGCAACTCCGTCAGCTTGCCGGCGAGGACGGAATCCGCCAGTGCCGCCATCGCGGTATCTGTCGCCTCCTGCACATTGGCCTGCTCGGTGTAGAGCACGACCGGCAGCACCGCGACGGGCGCGGTCGGCGCGTCGAGCGCGGCGGCAGGGGCATCCTGTGCCGTGACCGGCGAGGCGGCGAGGCACAGCGCAAATGCACCGGCGACACCCAGGGAGCGGCTGCGCATGCTCACAGGTCGAACCTCATCCCATCCATTCCGATGGTCAGCCCGGCTGCTTCGACTACGCGGCGCTCCGCGGAGTCCTCCAGCAGTACCGGGTTCGTGTTGTTGATGTGCACGTACACGCGGTGCCGGGCCGGCAATGCCCGCAGGCGCTCGAGGCTGCCCCCGCTGCCGCTCATGGGCAGGTGGTCCAGTTGCAGCGCGGTGCGCTCGCCGATGCCAAGCGCGATCAGCTCCTCGTTGGACCAGAAGGTACCGTCGAAGAGCACCAGGTCCGCGTCCGTGAGCCGGCCAAGCAAGGCATCGTCCATGGCGCCGCAGCCGGGGAGGTAGGCACACCGCGCGCCCGAGGCCACGTCGGTGATGAGCAACCCGACCGTGTGGCCCGCCTCGGTGCGCGTCGCGAAGCGGGGCGGATCGGCGGCCACGGCGAACGGCTCGATGGTGAGGCCGGCATCGGTGCCATCACGCAGTTGCAGGGGCGTTACCGCACCCAGTTGCAGCCGCGTGACGCGAACGTCCGCGAAGGCGCGTGCCACGGAGAGAAGCCGTGAATCGTCGGTGACCATGCGCTCCACCGCTTCGGTCGCATACACCTGAAGGGAACGCCCCTCGCGCAGGAGCACCAGGCCCAGCGAATGGTCGAGCTCGGCATCGGTGAGGACGACGCCCTCGATGGGCACGTGCCGGTTGCCCGCGGGCGCATGGCCGTTGAGCTGCTGCACCTGATCACGGACATCGGGTGACGCGTTGAGGAGGAACCAGTGCGTGCCGTCGGCGCTGACGGCGGCCGACGACTGTGATCGGGGAACGGCCGAGCGGGGATCGACGCGCGCAGCACGACAGGTGGGACACCAGCAATTCCACTGCGGGAATCCGCCACCTGCAGCCGTTCCCAGCAGTATGACTTGCACCTGGAAAAGCGCCGAGGGCCCGCTTGCGCGAGCCCTCGGCGTCAATCCTGCTGCTTACAGGGTCGCGACGTAAGCGGTGACTTCCATCGTAACGGCGACGATCTCGGCCTCGGGCTTGGTCCAGCGCATGGTAGCTCCAGTACTCTGAGGTAATTGGGCCTGCACGCGGCCCTCATAAAATTGGTTGGGTGTTGCCACCCACCGGGTGAGTGCATTCCCGGCGCAGCCCCTACTATGGCAGGTGTCGTGCCGCTTTGGACCCCTCTCGATATCGTGTCGCTTACCTATTGCCTGACAATGACTTGGCAAGATGGGCGCGGGAGGAATGTGGGTGCGTTCATCAAAGATTTTGGGTTTCTTCACCCACCCGGGTGGGTGCTCTCACCCACCCAACCCGAACTTCTTCAGCCGATAGCGGAGCGTGTCCCGGGTGATTCCGAGCAACTGCGCCGCCTTGGTCTGGTTGCCGCCCGACTCGGCGAGGGCACGCTCGATGAGGGTCCGCTCCCACTGGGTGAGATCGAGCGGATCGGCCGGGGCGCCGGTCCCGGGGCCGGTGGCGGAGCCGGCCGCGCTGGCGGCGGTGGCGGTTGGCGTACTCAGGGACAAGTGCTCGACGTCGAGGGTGTCACCCTGGCTCCAGAGCACGGCGCGCTCCATGACATGGCTCAACTCACGCACGTTGCCGGGCCAGGGATAGGCGCGCATGAGGTCGCGGGCCTGCGCATTGATCTGGCGCACGTCGCGGCCGTACTTGGCGCTGTAGTGCTTGAGGTAGTGATCGGCGAGCAGCGGAATGTCGTCGCCCCGCTCCCGGAGCGGCGGCAGCCGCAGCAGGATGACCGCGAGCCGGAAGTAGAGGTCCTTCCGGAACCGGTCATGCTGCGCATCCCGCTCCAGGTCGCGATTGGTGGCCGCCAGGATGCGAACGTCGATCTTGCGGTCACGGATCCCGCCCACGCGGCGCACCGTGCGGTCCTCGATGGCCCGCAGGAGCTTTCCCTGCAGCGCCAGCTCGATGTCGCCCACTTCGTCCAGGAAGAGAAAGCCGCCCTCGGCGGCCTCGAAGAGCCCGAGCTTGGACTCCTTCGCGTCGGTGAACGCGCCACGTTCGTAACCGAACAGTTCGGCTTCCATGAGGGTGGCAGGCAAGGCGGTGCAGTTCACGTCGATGAACGGCCGGCCCTTGCGGGCACCCGATGTGTGGATCGTGCGCGCCACGAGTCCCTTGCCGGTGCCCGTCTCGCCGGTAATGAGCACCGGCGGGGTCTCGTCGAGCGCCGCGACCTGGCGGGCGCGCTCCATGACCGCCTTCATGACCGGTGATGTGCCGACTATTCCGGTGAAGGCGACGTCGTCGGCCGCCTTCTTCCGGTAATAGGACAGTTCCTGGCGCAGTTGGGACGTCTCCCGCGCGCGGTCGGCGAGCAGCCTGACCTCCTCGAGGTCGAGCGGCTTCTTGATGTAGTCGAACGCCCCCAGCTTCACCGCCTCCACCGCCCCCTCGATCGTGCCGAACGCCGTCATGACGCACACCGAAATGGCCGCGTCGAACTCGCGGATCTTCCGGAGCAGGTCGATGCCGCTCATGCCAGGCAGCCGCACGTCGGTGAAGACCACGTCGGGGCGCAGCCGGTCCAGCATCTCGAGCGCCTGTTCCGCGTTGCCCGCCACCTCGACTTCATAGCCCGCCTCGGCCAGGTAGCCCCGGATGGCGCGGGCGAGGGTGCGCTCGTCGTCGACGACGAGGATCGTGCCGCCGCTCATGCGTCTGCCCCGCTCTGGGCCGCGGCGGCGGGGAAGTGGATCCGGACGGTGGTGCCCCGGCCCGGCGTGCTCCTGATCTCCAGCGTGCCACCGTTCTGCTCCACGAACCGTTTGGCGATCGCGAGCCCCAGGCCGGTGCCCTCCGGCCGCGTGGTGAAGAACGGGTCGCACACCGACGGCAGCACCTCCTCGGGGATGCCCTTGCCGGTGTCGGAAATCTCCACGAGTACGCGGCGGCGATCGTCGCTGGTGCTGGCGACCAGGCCAAGGGTGCCGCCCCCCGGCATCGCGTCGAGGGCGTTGGCAATGAGCTCGTGCATGGTCTGCTCCACCTTCATGGGATCGAGCATGGTGTCGGGCAGGTCCTGGGGCAGGTCAGTGCGCAGGGTGACCGCGCGGTCCTGCAGGAGGCGGCTGAGGGCGGGCACGAGCGCCGCCACGAGCGTCGCCAGGTTCTCGCGCATCGGGTGCAGCGGCGCCGGGCGCGAGAAGGTCAGCAGGTGCGTGATGCGCCTGTCGAGCCGGTCCACCTCGCTGATCATCGACTCGAGCGACTCCCGGGCGGCGGGTGACGAGTTCCGCGTTGAGGTGCACCAGGTCGGTTCGCGACTGGCGGAGGTTGGCCGTCATCTGCTGGAAGCTGCGGGCCAGGTCGCCGATCTCGTCGCCGGAGCGTGGGGTGATCGGGTGCTCGAGGTCGCCGCGGCCCACCACCGCCATGGCCTGGCGCAGCTCGCCGATCGGCCGCGCCAGGCTGCGCGCGATGAGCCACGCGCCGCCGAATCCCGCGCCCGCCGACAGCAGCAGGATCCAGAAGAGCAGGGCGCGTTCGCTGTTCACGATCTCGGCCACGCGGCTGAACGCGCGGGAGACGCTGAACTCGCGTGCGCGGCGGTAGATCTGGTGGTTCAATTCGGTGAGGGCCGGGAGCAGCCGCTCCTTCATCTGCCCCTTGGCCAGTGAATACGCCTCCGCGCGCTTGCCCCGGTCCTCCAGCGCGAACACGCTGTCCGCCACCGCGCGGATCTCCGCCTCGATCCGCCGCACGCCATTGGCCAGCTCCTGCTCGTCGGGCTGGAGTTCCGAGGTCCAGCGGTCGAGCCAGTAGTCCACCACCTCGCCGCTGAGCCGGAATTCCTCGCGCGCGCGCGGCTCCATGCCGCTCATCGAGCGCCAGATAACCTCGCTCTGGTTGAACATCGCCGTCTCGACCTCGGAGTAGGTCCGGGTCCGCGTCAGGCTCTCCCCCAGGGTCTCCAGGGCGCGGCGCTCGAGGGCGTTGCTCCGGATGGCTTCGGCGCCAACGAGCAGCACCGGGAGCACCATGAGGCCGAAGCCGAGGAGGAGTTTGTGCTGGAACGTCATTGGAGGCAGTGAAGGGTCGGCGAAGCCGGCATGGGCCGAAATATAGGCCCCGGCCCGGGACGGCGGGTGTCTAGTGGGCGGCGCCCCCGCCGCTCACCCGGCCGGTCCGGAAGAGGAGGAGCAGCGGGGTGGCCAGCAGGAACGCCGCCCCCATGATGAAGAAGACCTTCTCGAAGGAGATGACGGCCGCCTGGCCCTCGATGATCCGGGCCAGCATCGCCTGCGCCTTCTGCTGCGCGCTCGCGACGCTTCCGGTTTCGCTCAACAGGCGCTGCGTCATCATGTCGAGCCAGCTGCGGGTGGCCTGGTCGTACATCGTGACGTGCGCGCGCAGTGCCTCACGGCTCTCCTCGCGGAACCGGGTCAGGATGGTCGCGGTGATGGCGATGCCGAAGCTGCCGCCCAGCTGCCGGCTCAGGTTGTAGAGCCCGGTGCCCTGCGGAATGTCGGATGGCGCGAGCCCGGCCACTGCCAGTCCCGTGAGCGGCACGAAGATGAGGCCGAGTCCGACACCGCGGAGGATCATGGGCCAGAACAGGTCCTCATGGCCTGTCTCCAGCGTGAAGTGGTAGTGCAGCCGCATCGACAGCGCGAACAGGACAACGCCGAACGCGATCACCGGCCGGACGTCGATCCTGTTCGCCATCCTGCCGGCAAACGCCATCGTCACCGCGGTCGCGATGGCCCCGGGGAGCAGGACGCGGCCGGTGTCCCAGGCGTCGAAGCCGAGGTAGTTCTGCAGGAACACCGGCAGGGCGAAGACGCTCGAGTACAGCGCAAAACCCAGGATGCTGGCGAAGAGGACGCCGACCGCGAGCTGCCGGCGCCTGAGCACGCGCAGGTCGACCATCGGGTTCGGCGTGGTCAGTTCGTGCCATACGAAGGCGATCACCCCGAACAGGGCGATGACCGCCTCGATGACGATCTCACGCGACTCGAACCAGTCCTTCGACTCGCCGCGCTCGAGAAGGATCTGCAGGGCTCCCACGCCCATGATGAGGAAGAGCAGCCCCAGCCAGTCCACGCCGCGGTCCTCCTGCACCTTGTACTTCGGCTCGGGCACGTACGACCAGGTGAGGTACGCCGCCAGGATACCCAGCGGGATGTTGATATAGAAGATCCAGGGCCACGAATAGTTGTCGGTGATCCACCCGCCCAGCGTGGGGCCGAGGGCCGGGCCGACCATGACGCCCATGCCGAAGATCGCGGTGGACGTGCCACGCTCGCTGAGCGGGAACACGTCGAACAGGATGGCCTGCGCCGTCGAGATCAGCGCCCCGCCGCCGATGCCCTGGATGACGCGCCAGAACACGAGTGCCTCGAGGCTTTGCGCGTTGCCGCAGAAGAACGACGCGCTCGTGAAGAGGATGATGGAACCGGTGTAGTAGTTCCGCCTTCCGAAGCGCGCCGCCAGCCACGGTGTGAGCGGCAGGATGATCACGTTGGCCACGATGTAGCCGGTGCTGACCCACGCCACCTCCTCCAGCGTCGCGCCGAGGTTCCCCATCATGTGCGGGATGGCCACGTTCACGATGCTCGTGTCGACGAGCTCGAGGACGCTGGCGAGCGTGACCGCGAAGGCGATGAGGTACCGGTGTCGGTAGACCTCCGCTTCCGATCGCTCGATGCGAAGGGGGAGTGCCGCGATGGCCATGCGCTGCGGGCTACCGCACCCGGATCTTCACGTCGACCGACATGCCGGGCCGCAGCGGATGCGCGGGGTCCGCCGCCGGCACTGCGATACGCACCGGGACGCGCTGCACCACCTTGGTGAAGTTGCCGCTGGCGTTGTCGGGCGGCAGCAGCGCGAAGCGCGCGCCGGTGGCCGGGCTGAGCGACTCGACGGCGCCCTCGAAGCGGATGCCGCGGTACGCATCGACCGTGAACTCCACCGGGTCGCCGACCTTCACGTACTGCAGTTCGGTCTCCTTCAGGTTCGCCGTGACCCACACGTCGGTGGACGGTACGATGGACAGGAGCGCCTGCCCGGGCTGCACCAGCTCCCCCGGCTCCACGCGGCGGCGCGCGACGACGCCGGCAATCGGTGCCGTGATCACCGTGTATCCCACCTGGGTCTCGGCGGTGCCGACCGCCGCTTCCGCGGCGGCCAGTCGCGC
Source organism: Gemmatimonadota bacterium (assembly GCA_017889745.1). Classification (GTDB taxonomy): domain Bacteria; phylum Gemmatimonadota; class Gemmatimonadetes; order Gemmatimonadales; family GWC2-71-9; genus JAGGAG01. Next base: position 12,880 of record JAGGAG010000058.1, read on the forward strand.
ATCGGCGCCCTTGAGCGCCGCGGCCGATGCCGCCACCTGGCTCCTGGCCGCGGTGGCTTGGCGCCGCGCGGCGTCGACGTTGGCGATCGCGGCGTCGCTGGCGGCCTGCGCGGCATCGAGTTGCTGCGCGGCGATGACCCGGGTGGCGGCGAGCCCGCGGTACCGTTCGAGGTCGGCACTCGCCTTCCGCGCCGCCGCCTCCGCGGCCGCGACGGTGGCCTCCGCCCCGGCGGCCTGTGCCTGCGCCGCAGCCAGCTGCGCCGCCGCCTGGCCCGCGTTCCTCCCGCTGCCGGCCTGCGCGCGTGCCGAGGCGACGTCGGCGCGGGCCTGCTCCAGCCGCAACTGGAGGTCGCGCGCATCGAGCACCACGAGCGTGTCACCGCTCTTCACCTGCTGGTTGTCCTCCACCAGCACCCGGCTCACGAACGCCTGAACCTTGGGGGCGATCGGCGTGATGTGGCCGTCCACCTGCGCATTGTCGCTGGTCACCACGTGCCGGCTGGCGAGCCACGTCCGGATGGCCCAGGTGGCGCCGGCGGCGGCCACGAGCAGGACGACGACGAGTCGTACGCGTCTTGCGCGGGCGGCGGGGTGCGCCGATGCCGCGTCGCTGGCGGGGGCCATCGGTGGAATGTCGGTCAGCACGTCAGTCATGATCGGGGCTCGCTGTGCAGGTGCGGTGCGTCACTGGCCGTTCGCAGGCACGATGATGCCGAGCGCGCGGTAAGAATTGATCCGGGCGATGTCCAGGGAAACCCGGGCCTGGATGAGCGCGTCGCGCGCGCCCACGAGGTTGCGCTGCGCATTGGTCGTCTCGACGCTGCCGGCGACGCCCGCCGAGACGCGCTCATCCGCCTGTTTCAACTCGAGATCAGCGAGGCGAAGGCGCTGTTGCGCCACCAGGACCTCGTCGCGGGCGGCGGTGAGGTCGAGCACGACCTGCCGTGCCTCGGCGTCCACCTGCTGGGTCACGTCGTACTCACGGAGCTTCTGCGCGTCGTAGCGCGCGCCCTGCTCGTCCCGGCGCTTCTGCCGGCGCAGTCCGTCGAAGATCGGCACGGCGATCCCGACCTGCACGGCCCAGGTGCCGGCGAGCGCGCCGGTCTGCTGTCCGCTCTCCTGCACCGACCCGGCGATGCCGGCGCTGGGCAGGTTCTCCTGCCCCACCGCACGCCGGCTGAGGCGCACGGCCTCCGTGCGCCGACGCTCGGCCAGCACCTCGGGCCGATGATCCTTCGCGAAGGTCACCGCCGAGTCCTGGTCGGTGGGCAACTGCTGGTCCTCCTGGCCGAGCGAATCGGCCAGCTCGATCGGCGTCTCCGGCGGCAAGCTCAGGGTACGGGCCAGGTCGAGGCGCGCGCGCGACAGCTGGTTCCGGGTGACGACCAGCTGGGTGCGCACCGCGGCGAGGTTGACCTCGTTGCGCGTAACGTCGATCGCAGCGCTGATGCCGGCATCGGCGAGCTGGCGGGCCTGCGACAGCAGGTCGGCCGCAATCACGCTGTCGGCCTCGCGCGCGCGGATCGTCTCGGCGATACCCAGGACGCGCACGTACGCCACGCCGGCGAGGGCCGCCGCGTTGCTGCCGGTGGACTGCGCGTCGAACGTCGCCGCGACCGACGAGTCGGAGGCGGATTGCACCCGGCTCATCGCGGCGAAGTTGACCAGTGACTGCGAGCCCGCCAGGCGGAAGTGGTACAGGTTGAATGGCGCCGTAACGCCGGTGGCGATCGGGATGCCGAACTCGTCGAGGTTGAGCGTCTGGCGCGAAAAGTCCGCGTCGCCTGCTACCTGGGGCAACAGGTCGGCGCGGCGCTGCCCCACGCGCGATTGCGCCACGTCGGCATTGAGCCGCGCGACCGAGGCCGCCACGCCGCGCTGCCAGGCCCACCGCATCGCCTCATCGAGCGTCAGGGGACCCGGGGGGACGAGGGTGGGCGCCTGGGCCGCGAGGGGCGAGGCGGATACCAATGATGCGACCAGGACCGCGCGAAGCGAGCGCACGGTCAGCGTCCAGTTCCTGCGTCGCGCGGCAGTACGCCGTTCAACACGAGGTCGATCGTGCCGTCGATGATCGCGTCGGCGGTGAGCGGGGCCGGGTCGAGGGGCGCGAAGAAATGGAGCATCTTGCTGCCCATCACCAGCATGGAAGGCATGGCCCGCGCCGCGAACAGCGCCTGCTCCGGGCGTACCTCGCCGGCGGCGACACCCTGCGCCAGCACACCGAGCCCAAGGGCGCGCACCCGCAGGATCACTTCGTCAAAGTAGAAGCGCGCCAGTTCGGGGAAGTTGTTCAGCTCGCCATGCACCAGCTTGATGATCCGCGCCATCGAGGGATCGCCCACCACCGCCCAGATGCGCCGCATCAGGAGCGCGAGCTTCGTGCGCGTGTCGCCCTTGGCGTGCAGCAACTCCCGCTCGCCCTCCTCGAGCACGCTGACGACCCGCGCGCGGACCATCGCGCGGAACAGCGCTTCCTTGGAATCGAAGTAGAGGTACAGCGTGCCCTTGCTGACGCCGGCCTGGCGCGCGATGTCCTCGAGCCGCGCGCCGGCGAAGCCCTGCGCACCGAACACCTCGAGTGCCGCGTCGAGGATCTCGTCCGGGCGCTCATCGGGTCGGCGCTGCCAGCGGGGTGGGGGTGTTGTCTCAAGCACGTGGGGCGGCTCCTGAAATAACTGACCAGTCAGTAAGATACTTTATGAAGCGCGGGACGCAACCCGGCCGCTGAACGTGCGGCAAGCCTTTCCCGCCGTTGGCGATAGATATTTCGAGACGGTCTCGACCCAAACTCTTGCCTGACGGGGCCGGTGTCCGTAATATTGACCAACCCGCACGGGAGGCCCCCTGCCGATGTCGGATGCATTCCGTAGCTCCGACGAGTTCGACGAACAGGCACACCAGCTCTACAACGAAGGATCCTACGAGGAGGCGCTCGCGCTGCTGCGCGAGGGACTTGCCTTGTATCCCAATGCGGTGGAACTGCATGTCGGTTCCGCGTATGCCCACCTCGCCCGCGAGGATTACGCGTGGGCCCGTGGGCGACCGGGCGGGCGCGCTGCGCGCGTACGAACGGATCGTGGCACTCGGTTTCCGGGAAGATCTCGAGCTCATGCTGCAGCTCGGGCGTGCCTGCTTCCGTGAGGGGCTCCTGGCCCAGGCCCACCGGTACTTCGAGCTCGCCGTCACTGCGCACGGCGAGTCGCCCGAGGCGGCGGCCTGCCTCGGATACGCCTCGCACCGGCTCGGCAACGATCCCGGTGCGCTCTTCTGGATCCGCCGCGCGCTCGAGCTGGAGCCGCAGTACCCCGAGGCGCGCATCTATCTCGCCAACATGCTCTATGACCGCGGCGAGACCGAGGCGGCACTGCATCACCTCGAGCGCACCGAGCCCGACGATCACTACGACGAGCTCGGCCTGTGGCGCTGCATCGAGCTGAGGAAGACGGTCTAGAGATCCTGATGCAGATGAAGGCCGCCGAGCCCGAGTGGGCCGACGCCCCGATGAGCGAGTTCATGGCGAGCCTCGCCCGCCGGGGTCGCACCGAGACCGGCATCGTCATCCCGCTCACCGACGCCGAAGCCTTCATCCGGGGAAGTTCGGAAGCGGGAGTGCTGCGGATACTCCACTGAAACCGCGTCAACAGTGAACGGTGAACGGTGAACGGGTACTGATGCCCCGTTGACCGTTCACTGTTTGCCCTTCACGACCTCGCTACCTTTCCATCATGACCAACACTGCTTCTCCTCCCCGCCGCTGGACGGCCGACGTCCATCGCGAGGTGCTGTCCAACGGCCTCACGCTGCTCGTGCAGCGGGACGATTCCGCCCCCGCCGTCGCGGCCGTCACGCACGTCCGTGCCGGGTTCTTCGACGAGCCCGACCGCTGGATCGGCATCTCGCACGTGCTGGAGCACATGTTCTTCAAGGGAACGCCGACCCGGGCGGTAGGGCAGATCGCGCGGGAAACGAAGTCCGCCGGCGGTTACCTCAATGCGTCCACGTCCTACGATCGCACCAGCTACTTCGTGGTCCTGCCCGCGTCGGCGCTGGCTCGCGCGGTGGACATCCAGGCGGATGCCCTGCGCCATTCCCAGATCGACGCCGGCGAGCTCGAGCGCGAGCTGCGGGTGATCATCCAGGAGGCGAAGCGCAAGCTCGACACCCCCGACGCGGTGACCTACGAGACGCTGCACGAGCTGATGTTCGACCACCATCGCATACGGCGCTGGCGGATCGGCACCGAGGAGCAGTTGTCCGGGTACACGCGCGAGGACGTGGCCGGATACTACCGCTCGCGCTACGTGCCCGAGCGCACCATCGTCTCCGTGGTCGGCGCCGTACCGGTCGAGGAAACGCTCGCGGTGCTGCGCGCGGCGTATGGCGACTGGACGTCGGCGCCGGGCGCCGTCGATCCTTCCCCCACGGAACCGCCGCGCGAGGGCGTGCGCGCGCGCACCCTGCGCGGGGACGTGACCCGCGCCGAGCTGTCGCTCGGGTGGCGCACCGTGGATGCGCTGCACCCGGACAGCGTGCCGCTCGATGTCGCGGCAGCGGTGCTGAGTGCGGGCCGCGGCAGCTGGCTCTACCGCATCCTGCGCGAGCCGGGCGTCGTCACCGGCATCAGCGCGTCGAACTATGCCCCCGGCGACGTAGGCGTCTTCTCCATCTCCGCCGACGTGGAGCCTGCCCGCGTCGACCAGGCCCTCGAGGGGATTGCATCGGCCACGAGCCGGCTGGCCCTGCTGGGGCCGGGAGAAGCGGACCTCAACCGCGCACGCACGCTGCTGCAGGCGCGCTGGGCGCGCCGCAACGAATCGATGGAGGGCCGCGCCTCGGCCCTCGCGAGCGCCGAGGCGCTTGGCCGCATCGAGCTGCTCGACGAGGAGTACGAGCGCCTGAGCACCGTCACCGTCGATGACGTGCGCGCGGTGGCGCGACGCTACCTGCTGCCCGAGAGCGTGAGTGGCGTGGTCTACCTCCCCGACGGCGTGGGCGAGGACCTGACGGCCGAACGCCTCGCGGCGGCATTCGCGGTCGCGCCGCTCACGGCCATCGCCACGCCGGAGGCCACTCCGCCCGCGCCGCGCGCGGCGCGGGCGGCGCGCGGTTCGCGCACGGCCGAGGTGCTGCACGTTCCGCTCAGCGGGCTCGATCTCCTCATTCGTCGCAAGCCGGGCGTCCCGGCCGTGATGCTGGGCTACTACGTTCCCCGCGACGCGGCCGAGGCGCCGGAGATGGCTGGTGTGGGCGCCCTTGCGATGCGATCGATCATCCGTGGTGCGGGTGCGCTCGACGCCGCGGCGCTCGCCTTCGCCGCCGAGGGTCTGGGCGGTACGCTCACCCCGAGCGCCGGCATCGACTGGGCCGGGCTCAGCCTCCCGGTCCTGAGCGAGAACCTCGCCCCGGCGGCGACCCTGTTGCGGCTCGCAGCGTTCGATCCCGCGTTCAATGAAATGGACGTGATGACCGAGCGGGGGCTGCTGCTGGAGGAGGCGCGGCAGGTAGCGGACGACATGTTCCGCTACCCGTTCCTGCTCGCCTTCGGCGCGGCCTTCCGCGATCGGGGCTACGGCCGCCCGGTCGGCGGCACGGTGGACACGCTGCCGCAGCTCGGTATCGACGACGTGCGCGCGTGGCACCGCACCAGCTTTGCCGGCCGGCGCGGCGCGCTCGTGGTGGTGGGCGATCTCGATCCCGACGCGGCAGCGGCGGAACTGGCGGGCGTGTTCGCCGACGTGCCCGGTGGGGCGGTGGCTCCACCGCGCGCGCGCCAGCTGGTCCAGCCCGCTGAGGACGACTGGCAGCGGGTCACGCCGCGCGCGAAGGCGCAGACGGCGTTCGCCATGGCGTTTCCCGGTCCCGATCGCCGCGACCCGAGGCGTCACGCCGCTGATGTGTGGGGTGCCGTGGCGAGTGGTCTCGGAGGCCGGCTTTTCGACAAGCTGCGCGACCGCCGGTCCCTGGCCTATACCGTGGTGGGCACCGCGTGGGCCCGGCGCGACGGCGGTGCCATCCTCACCTATATCGCGACCTCACCCGAGCGCGAGGAGGAGGCCCGGAGCGCCATGCTGACCGAACTGACCCGCTTTGCCGAGGAGCGCGTCAGCGACCAGGAGCTGGCGGAGGGAGTGAACTACCTGTCCGGACAGGCGGAGGTTTCGCGCCAGAGTGCGGGCGCAGTGGCGGGTGAGATCGTCGATGCCTGGCTGGCGGGTGAGGGCTTGGGCGAACTCGAGGATCCCGGGGCGCGGTACCGGTCGGTCACGGCCGATGCAATTCGCGATGTTGCAGCGGCCGCATTTTCCGGCGCGCGGGCCGAGGGGGTCGTCAGGGGGGCGTAACGCCCAGCCTCCTCGCAATCACTTCCAGCCCGCGCTCCAGCTGCACGCCGGGGCGGCCGGCGAGATCGATGAGGCAGATCCCCTCCGTCGCGACCGCGTGCAGGATCACGTGACCCTCGCGGCAGAGCAGCGCCACCGAGATCTCACTCGGGGACGACCGCGTTACCGGCGGCCCCTCGGCGGACATGCCCATGGCACCGGCCGCGCCCACCACCGCGACTGCGAGCTGCCCTGCGTCGAGCAGTCGCTGCGGCGCGATGCCGTCGAGCTCGAGGGTCCGCAAGGCGTAGTGCGCCACCTAGGTGACCCGGGCTGGCCAGCGGCTCACGGCGTCGCGGTACCCCTCCGGTACACCCAGATCGAACAGCCTGGCCGGGACGGCAACCCCATCGAGCGCTCCCCGTGCGGCGATACGCTGCAGCACCGGGCGGTCGTCGATCTCCGCGCCCGGCGGGACGGTGGCCGCCACCGCGTCGAAATCATCGAACGCGTCACTGGTGTAGGCGACACGTCCAGTCGGCGCCAGGACGGGTTCTCCTTCGACATCGAACCGGCCGACGCTCGAGCCTCGGGCCTCGAGCGCCTCGACGAGCAGCCGGCCGCCTTCTTGCGCGCGCGTGGTGGCGCGACCGAGGGCGCCGGTGCGCACCGCCTCCGCCTTGCCGATTTCCACCAGGGCCACCGTCGCGCGGCGCGATGCCCGGTGTGCGGCCAGCACGGCTGCCGCAGGGTTTGGTCCGTCGAAGAGCTGGTCCGGCTGCAGCAGGAGGAACGGCGACCCCGCGAGCGCGTCGCGCGCCGACAGGATTGCGTCGCCCAGCCCGCGAAACGCGGTTTGCGGCACAAATTCGAGCTCGAGCGGGCCCTGGTACTGGCGCGCCGCGGCCTCGATGACGGGCTTGTGCGGCGTCACTACCAGGATGACGCGCAGCAGGCCGGCAGACGCGGCCTCGTCGAGCGCCCAGTAGAGCGCCGGCTTGAGGCCGATCGGGAGCATTTCCTTCGGCACCCAGTTGGTGATCGGGCGGAGCCGGCGGCCCAGGCCGCCACACGGAATGACTGCCGTATCGAGGGTCATCAGAACATCGACATGGCGAGAAAGGTGCGAAGATTGTCGTTGGTGGCGCGCAGCCTGCCGGACAGCATGCGCACGAACGAGCGGAGCACGACGTATGCGAGCTCCTTGTCGAACTCGAGCAGCATCTCCAGGTCGGGACGCGTAATGGTGGCCACCACGCAGTCCTCGGCGGCGATGGCGTCGGTCGAGCGCTCCGAGCGGTCGAGCACGCTCATCTCGCCGAAGCAGGTGCCCGGCTTGAGCACAGCCAGTGCTTCCTCGCCGGCGTTCGGGATGTCGCGGCTGATGCGGACACTGCCGGACACGATGATGAAGAGCCGGTTACCCGGCTCTCCCTCGCGGAAGATCGTCTCGCCGGAGCGATATGTTTGTTCGCGGCAGATTTCGGCCACGCGGCCCAGTTGCGCCTCGTCGAGGTCGGCAAAGAGGGCGGTGTTGCGCAGCAGCGAATGGTTCATGGCACGCCGGGAGGCCTGGGGTGGCGAAGGTGACCGAAGCTAGTCCGCGCCTTGGAGGCGAGCAAGCGCGCCCGCGATGGGGCATCGCCGATCTCTGCTCGGCGCTGCGCATCCCCCTCGCGGTGGCGTTCGTGCTGCTGCCGTCCACGCCGGCCCGGTTCACGATCCTGGCGCTCGCGGCGATCTCCGACCTGCTCGATGGATTCCTCGCGCGCCGCCTCGGGCCCTCGCGCCTCGGTGCCTTCGTGGATCCGGTGGCCGACCGGCTGTTCATGGCCTGCGGCTTCGGTGTGGTGGCGTTCTCGGGGCTCCTGCACTGGTGGGAAGTGGCGGGCGTGCTGCTGCGGGACATCGCGGCGTCCATTGCCTTCTTCGTCACGGCGGGCCTGGGCCGCGCCTCCTCGATACCCGCCCGGCTGGGCGGGAAGGCGGTGACGCTGGCGCAGCTGCTGACACTCCTCGCCTTCCTGGTGGCGCCGGCGTACCTGCGCCCCATGGCATGGGCCACCAGCGGCATCGGCCTCTATGCGATCTGGGACTATTACAATGCGCGTCGCCTGCGGCGGCGGGTAGGGGCAGTGGATACGTGACCGGGAGGGAATCCTGATGGAGACCAAGCACATCGCGCTCGCCTGGACGGGCGGCCTCCGCTTCAGGGGCGGTGAGCCCGGGGGCCCCGCCGCGCTCATCGACGCAGACAACGCCGAGGCGCCGGGACCGATGCTGCAGCTGCTGATGGCGGCGGCCTCGTGCAGTGGGGCCGACGTCGTGGACATCCTCGCGAAGATGCGCGAAAAGCTGACCAGCCTCGAGATCGAGGCCTGGGGCGATCGGCGCGAGGAGCCGCCCCGGCGCTACACCAGCCTTCGCCTGCGCTTCCGGGCGCGGGGCGACTCGCTGGACGAAGCCAAGGTTCGCCGTGCCATCGACTTGTCTCTCGAAAAGTACTGCTCGGTGATGCATTCGCTCGCGACCGACATACCGGTGCGCTACGAGCTTGATCTCGGCTGAGGTCCGGAAAACATGAACGCCCCGGTGGATTCCGCCGGGGCGCGCATCACCTGCAGGGACCGCGGAGCGTCAGGCGGCGCCTGAACCCGCTGTCTCCTTGCGCCGCACTGGCTGACAGTACCGCTCGCCGAGTTCGCGAAGCTGGGTCAGCTCCGTGTCGGTAAGGTCGTCGTACCGTTCGGCCAGATACTGCATGGTGTCGTCCATCCACTCCTTCTGGTGTTCCGGAAGGGCTTCGATGACGCCGCAGCGCAGGATATGACTGAACAACTCGTCACGAGCCTGGTCCTGCGTGGAAGCCACTGACGGAGTGCTACGGGTCTTCTTCTTGGACATCCCTTCCCCTATGTAGGAGCCATGTACTTGGTGCCGGTAACTATAACCGGATAGCACCATTTGGTGCAAACCCCGTGCTCAACTCTCGCGGATGGGTCCCAGACCGCTGCGGCAGCACGACTTAGGCAGTTTTTGCCCGTCCCGTGGCCCGGCGATATACATTTCCCGGCCGTACACCTGAAAGGACGCGTCCAGCGTCCGGTGAGGGCAGTCCATGGCGGAGCACGAAGAGCTCTACGACGATGCGCGCGCCGAGCGGCTGAAGGCGCTCCTGCGTCGTCTCGCGGACCTCATCCATGAACTGGATCGAAGCGATACCTTGCTCGCCTCCAGCGCCGAGCTGCAGCGGCTGCTGGGCGAGGCGCGAAGCGAGTTGTTCCATTACGAGGTGCGCAGCACCTATGATACGCCCGAGATCGCCGAGCACCGGCGGCTCGTTGACGATGCGTTGAACGATTCGTTCACACTCGAAGACCCGGAGGACGAAGAGCCATGGCGGCGCCCGCGCCCAGCGGATTGAAGAGGTTCTATCTCGTGCTCGCCGTGGTGGCACTGATCGGCGTTGGTGCGATGGTGGTGGTGTCCCGGCGGAAGGCCGTGAGCATCCCGGTCAACCCGGTGGTGCTGACGAGCGACACCGCCGGGTTCCGGGGGTACGTCGTCGGCAGTGCCGATGCGCCGGTGGAGGTCACGGTCTACGCCGACTACCAGTGCCCGGCCTGCGCGGGGTTCGATGCAGTGCAGTTCCCGACGATCCGGGAGCGCCTCATTGGCACGGGCCGGGTGCGCTGGCGGTATCGCGACTTTCCGCTCAGCAACATCCATCCGCAGGCGCGCCTGGCCGCGCACGCCGCTGCCTGTGCCGACGAACAGGGCAAGTACTGGGAAATGCACCGGTTCATCTACGAGGCCCAGAACGACTGGGCGTTCCAGTCCGGCGCCGCGAGCCAGCTGCGCAGCCTTGCCAAGCCGATCGGCATCGACGTGGGCAAGTACGACGCCTGTATGGAGAGCGCGAAGTACGCAGGGCGGATCCAGGCGAGCTTCGACGAGGGGATGAAGCTGGGTGTGCCCTCGACGCCGACGTTCGTCATCGGCGGGCGCCTGATCAGCGGCGGCATCCCGTACGACGAGCTGAAGCGGATCGTGGACTCGATCGCCCCGCCGGCGCCCGCCGCCACCCAGTGAGCCGAGGCCGGATCAGCCTCCTCCCGTGACACACGACACCCGCGCCAATCGCTCGACGAGCGAGCTGGCGTTCCTGGCCCTGGCCGCGCTCGGTGTCGTCTACGGCGACATCGGGACCAGCCCTCTCTATGCACTCAAGGAGTGCTTCAACCCGTTGCACGGGCTGGCACCTACGCGCGAGAACGTGATGGGCGTCATGTCGCTCGTGTTCTGGGCGATGAACTTCGTGGTCTCCTTCAAGTACATCACGTTCGTGCTCAAGGCGGACAACCGCGGGGAAGGCGGCATCCTGGCGCTCCTCGCGCTGGTTCGCCCGCAAGGGAAGCCGGGGACGCGGCGCCGCGCGGTGCTCGTCGGGGCGGGGCTCTTCGGCGCCGCGCTGCTGTACGGCGACGGCATCATCACGCCCGCCATCTCGGTGCTGGGTGCGGTGGAAGGCCTCACGGTGGCCACCAACATCTTCGAGGGATGGGTACCGTACCTCGCCGCGGCGATCCTGCTGGTGCTCTTCCTGGTGCAGCGTACCGGCACCTCGCGGGTCGGCGCCGTGTTCGGTCCGGTGATGGTGATCTGGTTCATCTGCATCGCCCTGCTGGGCCTGCGCGGCCTCGCTGCCGATCCATCGGTGCTCGCGGCCATCAATCCCATCCACGCCATCCGCTTCTTCCGCGATGACGGGATGACCGGGTTCCTGATCCTGGGCTCGGTGGTGCTGGTGGTGACGGGCGGCGAGGCACTCTACGCCGACATGGGGCACTTTGGCCGCCGGCCGATCCGCCTCGCGTGGTTTGCCGTGGCGCTGCCGGCACTGCTGCTCAACTACTTCGGCCAGTCGGCGTGGCTGCTGCACCACCCTGAGGCCCTGCACAACCCGTTCTATGCGCTGGTGCCGCCCCGGGCGCTCTATCCCATGGTCGCCATCGCCACGGCGGCGGCGGTGGTTGCATCCCAGGCGCTCATCTCGGGGGCGTTCTCCCTGACACAGCAGGCGGTGCAGCTGGGCTACTCGCCTCGGGTAACGATCCAGCACACCTCGGCCAGGGAGTCGGGACAGATCTACATCCCGCAGGTCAACGCGGCGCTCTGCATCGGCTGCATCGCGCTGGTCCTGGGGATGCGGAGCTCGACGGCACTGGCCGCGGCGTACGGCATCGCGGTGACCGGCACCATGATCATCACCACGCTGCTCTTCCACACGGTGACGCGCGAGCGCTGGCACTGGCCTGTGGCAGCGTCGGCAGCGCTGGCGAGCCTCTTCCTCGTTGTCGATCTCGGGTTCTTTGGCGCCAACCTGGTGAAGGTGGAGAGCGGCGGGTGGATCCCGCTCGTGGTGGCCGCGGTGATCTACCTGCTGATGACCACGTGGAGCGCCGGCCGGCGGCGGCTGTGGGCGATCGTGCGGGAGAACACCCTGCCGTTCGACCTCTTCCTCCCCGACATCGCGCGCCGCAAGCCGCCGCGCGTACCCGGGACCGCCGTGTTCCTCACCTCGGAGGCGTCGGGGGCGCCGCCGGTGCTGCTGCACCACCTCAAGCACAACAAGATGCTGCACGAGCGGGTGGTGATCATGTCGGTAGCGACGACCGACATTCCCCTGGTGCCGGTGGAGGAGCGGATCGAGAGCGAGGCGCTGGGGGAGGGGTTCTATCTGGTGAAGGCGCACTACGGCTTCATGGAGACGCCGGATGTGCCGCTCGCCCTGCTGCAGTTGTCGCAGGAACTCCGCAACGAAGGAAAGGACACCGCCACCTTCCGAACCGCCGACACGAGCTTCTATCTCGGCCGCGAGACACTCATCGTGCAGCCGAAGCCCAAGGCCAAGCCGGGCGCCCTGCCGCGCGGAGCGGCGGTGTCCGGCGAGGGGATCGGCGGCCTGCCGGGCATGCCGCGCTGGCGCAAGAAGCTCTTCGCCCTGATGGCGAGGAACGCACAGTCGGCCACCGCCTTCTTCCAGCTGCCGCCCAACCGGGTGGTGGAGCTCGGCGCCCAGATCCAGTTCTAAGTCAGGACTCTTCCGCCTCGTACATTTCCCGCAGCCGCGCCACCACTCCCGGATCGGCCAGCGTCGTCGTGTCGCCCAGGGCGCGTCCCTCGGCAATGTCGCGCAGCAGGCGGCGCATGATTTTTCCGCTTCTCGTCTTCGGCAGGTCGGCGGAGAAGAAGATGTCGTCGGGGCGCGCGATCGCGCCGATCTTCTTCGCTACGTGCTCCTTCAGGTCATCGCGCATCTCCGCCGTGGCGGCGTGACCGTCCTTCAGCGTGACGAACGCCGCAATCGCCTGGCCCTTGAGGTCATGTGCCTTGCCGACGACGGCCGCCTCGGCCACCGCCGGGTGGTCGACCAGCGCGCTCTCCACCTCCATCGTGCCGATGCGATGTCCGGCCACGTTCAGCACGTCGTCCACCCGGCCGAGAATCCACCAGTAGCCGTCGTCGTCCACCTTGGCCCCGTCGCCGGCGAAGTAGCGGCCGGGGAAGCGACTCCAGTAGGTCTCGCGGTAACGGGCGTCGTCGCCGTAGATCGTGCGCAGCATGCCGGGCCATGGCTCGGTGAGAACGAGGAAGCCGCCGCCCTTCTCGAGCACGGTGCCGTGCACATCCACGAGCTTTGCGCTGATGCCGGGGAAGGGAATCGTCGCCGAGCCCGGCTTGGTGGTGACGACACCCGGTAGCGGCGTGATCATGATCCCGCCGGTCTCCGTCTGCCACCAGGTATCCACGATCGGGCAGCGGTTGCCTCCGATATGCTCCCGGTACCAGATCCACGCCTCGGGATTGATCGGCTCGCCCACGCTGCCGAGCAGGCGCAGCTGCGAGAGGTCGTGGCGGGCCGGGTGCTCGGGTCCCCACTTCATGAAGGCGCGGATCGCCGTGGGGGCGGTGTAGAGCACGGTGACGCCGTAGCGTGCGCAGATCTTCCAGAAGCGGTCTCGCTCGGGCCAGTCGGGCGCGCCCTCGTACATCATGACCGTGGCACCGTTGGCGAGCGGTCCGTACACCACATACGAGTGCCCGGTGACCCAGCCGATGTCGGCGGTGCACCAGAAGACGTCCTCGTCCTTCAGGTCGAAGACGTACTTCGTTGTGGCGGCGACGTGCGTGAGATATCCGCCGGTGGTGTGCACGATGCCCTTCGGCTTCCCCGTGGTGCCCGAGGTATAAAGGATGAACAACATGTCCTCGGCATCCATCGGCTCCGCGGGACACGTTGGTGCGGCCTGTTCCAGCAGCCGGTGCCACCAATGGTCGCGTCCCTCGCGCATGGTGGCGAACGCCTCGTCGCCCTCGCCTCCCGGCCGCCGGCGTACCACGACCACGTGCCTGATGGAAGGACAGTCGGTGAGGGCCTCGTCGGCGAAGCGCTTGAGCGGAAGCACGCTGCCGCGGCGGTAGCCGCCGTCGGCGGTGATGAGGACCGTGCACTCGGCGTCGTTGATGCGATCGCGCAGCGCCTCGGCCGAGAAACCGCCGAACACCACGGAGTGGACGGCGCCGATGCGCGCGCACGCGAGCATCGCGATTGCGGCCTCGGGGATCATCGGCAGGTAGATCGCGACGCGGTCGCCCTTCTGCACGCCCAGCCCCTTGAGCGCGCTGGCGCACCGGCCGACTTCCTGGCCCAGCTCCCAGTAGGTGTACACGCGCCGGTCGCCCGGCTCGCCCTCCCAGATGATCGCGGCCTTATTGCGCCGCGCACCGCTCAGGTGCCGGTCGACGCAGTTGGCGGCCACGTTGAGCTGGCCACCGCTGAACCACCTCGCATGCGGGGCGGTCCATTCCAGCACCGACTGCCACGGATGGATCCAGGTGAGCGTCCGGGCCTGCTCCGCCCAGAACGCGAGGCGGTCTCGCACGGCCTCGTCGTAGAGCGCCTGGGTGGCATGAGCCCCCTCGGCGAACTCCGGCGTGGGCGGGAAGCGGCGCTGTTCACTGAGCAGCGTACTGAGCTGAGAAGACATGACGGGCGTCTCTGGAGAGGGTAGAAACGCGATAGTGCAACTTTCCGCATCCGGTCGTGCAGAGCGTTGCTTGGCGGTCTGCCGGAGAAATCCGCGAAACTCGGCGCGGTGCACCGCCGCGGAACCGCCAAGTCGTGTGAATATAGGCACCTGGCAAACGTGGCATCAGTCTCGCTATGTCATGAGGCGGGACGCGGCGACGTCCTGACAACAGAACCTGATCCGCCCGATAAGAGCACACCCGGAGTGATCCGGGGCCGCAAAACCAGGGGTCTCGACAGTACCGCACTACGGCGGTTCGCGAGATAGCTCGGTGCCGAAGGTGGAGAAATGCTGCGGGCAACCGCGGGTTTCCTTATCGGGTGTGGGAGCAGAATCATGCGATCCACACCTCAGTACGTACGGGAGATGGCTGCACCCGAGACCCTGGGTCTCGACACACGAGTCGCATTCCGCACCGGGGCTTTCGAGCTCCTCGAGTCGATGCCTGAAGGCGAGGGCAGGCTCGTCGTCGACCTGGCCGCCACAGGACATGTAGACTCCGCCGGCCTCGGCGCCCTCATGCTGGTGCAGCGCCGGGCCGCAGAACGCCGCCAGGCCGTCGTCCTCGAGAATCCGAGCGACGAGCTCCGCTTCCTGCTCAACATCACGAAGCTCAGCATGCTCTTCGAGTTCGAGCCCGCAGGGGTCTGAGAAGCGGCGCCGCAGCGCAAGCTGCGTCGTCCCGATGGCAGGTCGGATCGAGGTCTGGCAACGCCCCGCTCCGGCCTGTCGTCGTTTCCAGGCGTCAGCAGCCGAGGGCATGAGGATAGACGCGGCGGTGACGCACCGTTAGTCTCCCGCCGTGACTGACAGCACATCGCCCCATCCGCCGACCCTTCTCCAGGCCACCGGCCTGCGTCGCGCCTTTGGTGAGCGCGTGGTGCTCGACGGGGTCGACCTGAGCCTCGCCGAAGGCGAGACCGTCGCGGTGATCGGCCCCAACGGCGTGGGGAAGACAACGCTGCTGCGGATCCTGGCCGGGTTGCTGCGGCCCTCCGCGGGCAGCGTGCTGCTCGACGGCCGCCCCGTCCGCACCGCCGATCCCCAGAGCCGCGCCGCGATCGGGCTCCTCTCGCACCGTGCGATGCTGTACGACGACCTCACCCTGCAGGAAAACCTCGAGTTCGTGGCGCGGCTGCACGGACTCCGGGATCCGCGAAGGGTTGCCCGTGAGGCACTCGAGCAGGTCGAGCTCCTGTCCCGGGCCGGCGACTCACCCCGCACGCTCAGCCGCGGCCTGATCCAGCGGGCGGCGCTCGCGCGTGCGCTGCTGCATGCGCCGAGACTGCTCCTGCTGGATGAGCCGTTTACCGGCCTCGACAGCGCGGCGGCCGGGCGGCTGACGTCCTTGCTGGCCGCACGCCGCCCCGCGGGACTCGGCACCATCATCGTGACCCACCAGGAGCACGAGGCGCGCGAGATCGCCTCGCGCGTGCTCGCGCTGCGCGCGGGCAGCATCGGGAGGGCGGCGGCATGAAGTCCGCGCTGCCCGGTACGATCGCCGCGGCCATGATCATCGCCGGGAAGGACCTCCGGTCCGAGCTCCGGCGCCGGACGGCGCTGGTATCGGCGGTGGTCTTTGCCGCACTCATCCTCGTGATCTTCAACTTCGCGCGCGACCCGACCGCGCTCCGCGCGGAGCAGCTCGCGCCCAGCGCGTTCTGGATCACCTGCGCCTTCGCCGCGGTGACGGCGCTCTCGCGCGCCTTCGCGGTGGAGCTGGAGCATGGGGCGCTCGACGGCCTGCTCCTCGCCCCGGTGCCGCGCGAGGCGCTGTTCCTCGGCAAGTTCCTCGGCAACCTGACGTTCGTGTTCGTGGTGGAGAGCATTGCCCTGCCGCTCTTCGTGCTATTCTTCAACGTCAGCCTGAAGGGCGCGCTGCCGGGTATCATCCTCGTGGCCGTGCTGGCGACGGTAGGGTTCGTGGCGGTGGGCACGGTGTTCAGCGCGCTCACGGCGCGGGTGCGGTTCAACGAACTGATGCTGCCGGTCCTCCTGCTCCCATTCATGCTGCCGCCGCTGGCCGGCGCGGCACAGGTGACCGCGGCACTGCTCAACGGGCGACCGCTCGTCGAAAGCGCGGGCTGGCTCCGACTTCTCCTGGTCTATGACATCACCTTCGTCACCCTCAGTGTCCTCATCTTCCCATCTCTCTTTGACGAGTAGCGACGCGCGCGGGGCCGCCCGCCGGGCGCTGCGCGCCGGCCGCGTGCTCACCGGCCTCGGCCTGCTCGCCGTGGCTGCCGCGTACGTGCGCGCCATCGCCTTCACCGGTATCGAGGCGGTGCAGGGGCCCGCGCAGAAGATCATGTACGTGCACGTGCCGTCCGCCTGGTGCGCCTTCCTGGCGTTCGGGCTCGTGGGCATCTGCAGCGGGCTCTTCCTGTGGCTGGGCGACCGCCGGCTCGACACCTTCTCCGAGGCGTCCGCCGAGGTGGGCGTGGTGCTGACGGGGCTGGTGCTGATCACCGGTCCCATGTGGGGCAAGCCGATCTGGGGCACCTGGTGGCAATGGGAGCCGCGCCTCACCTCGACCTTGTTCCTCTTCTTCCTGTTCGTGGGCTACCTGACGCTGCGCCGCACCATGTTCGACCCGGCCGAGCGGGCGCGCTACAGCGCCGTGGTGGGCATTCTGGGGGCGATGCTCGTGCCGTTCATTCACCTCAGCGTCTACATGTTCCGCACCATCCATCCGCGGCCCGTCGTGCTCAACCCCGAGGGGCCGACCATGCCGGGCTCGTTCGTGGCCACGCTGCTGTCGTCGCTGGCGGCGTTCACGCTCCTGTATCTCGGCCTGGTTACCATGCGCTACGGCCTGGGACGGCTGCGCGAACTGCGGGAGGCACGCCATGTTCCTGCTGCGTGAGCCGCCGGCGAACGGCGGATTCATGATCGCGGCGTATACCGTCGTCGCGGT
>JAGGAG010000059.1 GCA_017889745.1 Gemmatimonadota bacterium
GGCCTCGGCGCAGGCACCTGCGTCGAGCGACGTGATCCTCGAAGGCAGCACCGGTGCGCCGCTGACGCGCGAGGTGCTGCTCACGCGCCTGCAGGGTGCCGACTTCGTGTTGCTCGGCGAGGTGCACGACAATGCGATCCAGCACCAGCTGCGTGCCGAGCTCATCGGCGCGAGCGCGTCGAAGCAGCCGGCCATCGTGTTCGAGCAGTTCCCCTGGGGCGCGGACAGCGTACTGCAGACGAATCCGACATCGCCTATTGAAGACTGGCTCGACCGCGCGGGATTCGACCGGAAGAACTGGCGCTGGCCCATGCACCAGGCGCTGGTGGACGTGGCGGTGAAGTACGGCTTGCCGCGCTACGGCAGCCAGCTGAGCCGCGACCGGCTGCGCCCGGTGCTGCAGGGCGGCCCCGCCGCCGCCCCGCCCCCACTCGGCGACCTGATGGTGCAGGTGCCGCTCTCGGAGGCCGGAGCACAGGCGCTCGAGCAGGCGCTCGCCGAGGGCCATTGCGGCGAACTGCCGCAGAACATGGTGCCGATGATGCGCACCGCGCAGGAGGCACGGGACGCGGCGATGACGGACGCGCTGTTCCGCGCAGCGCAGGACGGGCGACCGGCGTGGCTCATCGCGGGCAACGGTCATGTGGGGCGCGACTACGGGGTGCCGCGGTTCCTGGCGCAGCTCGCACCGGCGAAACAGGTCGTGGTGGTGGGCTTCCTCGAGCGCGAGCCGGACGGAGCACTCCCCAGCGAGGCGGAGCGGAGGGTCTACGACGTGGTGTGGGTAACCGCGCGGGCGGAGCGCGAGGATCCATGCCTGTCGATGCGGAAGCCGTAGCGTCTCCGACGCGGGCGCGCGCGACCGGTCAGCCGCGAACCACGCCGCGACACTCCCCGAAGCCGATGCGCGCGAACCCCTCGCGCTCGCACGAACCGCGCATGATCACCTCGTCACCGTCCTCGAGGAAACGGCGGGTCTCGCCCGTCGGCAGCAACAGCGGATCGGCGCCACGCCAGGTGACTTCGAGGAGGCAGCCGCGCGCGTCCTTCGCCTCACCCGAGACGGTGCCACTGCCGAGCAGGTCGCCGGGCTGCAGGTTGCAGCCGTTCGCGGTGTGATGCGCCAGCAGTTGCGCAGGCGTCCAGTAGAGATCGGCCAGGGTCGAGCGGCTCACCTGCATCGGTGCGTGACCCTCGGCGCGCATGCGCGCGCTGGAGAGCAGCACCTCGAGGCGGACGTCGATGCCGCCGCCGGCCTGATCCGCGTCATCGTAGAGGTACGGCAGCGGGGCGGGGTCGCCGGCCGCACGCGCGAAGGCCGGCACGCGGAAGGGCGCGAGCGCCTCCATGGTGACGACCCAGGGGGAGACGGTGCTGCTGAAGTTCTTGGCCAGGAACGGCCCGAGCGGCTGGTACTCCCAGGTCTGGATGTCGCGGGCGGACCAGTCGTTGAGGAGGCAGAGACCGAACAGGCGCGCGCCGGCATGCTCGATCGGCACCGGGGCGCCCTGCGCATTGCCGCGCCCGACGAAGAACCCGACCTCGAGCTCATAGTCGAGGCGGCGCGTGGGACCGAACGACGGTGGCGCGGCCGCGTCGTCGCGGGTCTGGCCGCTGGGACGATGCACCTCGGTGCCGCTCACCACGATCGACGAGGTGCGGCCGTGGTAGCCGATGGGGACCCACTTGTAGTTGGGGAGGAGCGGATTCTCGGGGCGGAACATCCGGCCCACGTTGCTCGCGTGGTAGATCGAGGCGTAGAAATCGGTATAGTCGCCGATGGACGCGGGCAGCAGCATCTCGGCGTCAGCGCGGGGCACGAGCTGGGTCCGTGACACGGTGTGGGCGCCGGCGCGGAGCAGCTGGCTCAGCGTGTGGCGGAACTGGAGCCGGTGGGCGTGCGGCAGAGACATCAGGCTATTGAGCGCCGGGCCTTCGCAGGCCTCGCGAAGCGTGTCTGCGCCGGTAACGAGGCTTTCCTGGGCGGCGTGAAACAGGTCGAAGATGGCGTCACCGATCGCGACGCCGATACGAGGCCGGTCGTGCGTGCCGTGGCGACGGAAGACGCCGAGCGGAAGGTTCTGCACGGGAAAGTCGGTGCCGGGTGCGTTGGCCGACGGGACCCAGCTGGTCAGCGCCGGGTCATGCGTTTCATCGACGGGAAAGCGGGTCACAGGAGTCCAAGGGAGCGAAGGTCATCGACGGGTTCCTGGAAGGAACAGGAACCGAAGCTCAGCGCCACGTGGTGGCGAACGGCGGAGATCCCGGTGCGCGACACGGTCCGGCCGCGCCATGACGCGGCAGTCTCGGTGAACTCGAAGGTGGTGGCGTCCTTCTCCTCGAGCAGCAGGGCCAGCTCCTTGAGGGTAAGCCCGGTGCGGGCGAAAGCGGCGGCGAGGAAGACGTTGAGAAAGCCGAACATCATGCCGTGCGGTGCGCCGGGCTCATAGGTGAGGCGGTAATCGCCGCGCAGGGGATGGTGGAGCCCGGCGGTGGCCTTGAACGGCACGCCGGCATCGGCGCAAGACTGGATGAAGCGCGCGAGTGCGTGACTCGGGGGGAAGGCTCCGGCGGTGACGCCGCCGGTGCGGACCTTGGCGCGCGCCCCGGCGCGGGAGATGGCGGCGAGGCGCGGCGCGAGATCGTCGTCGATCGGCAGCTCCACGTACGGCGTGAGCCCGGGCGGGACCTTCGCGAGTGTGGCCTCGATGTCGGGGAGCGCCTCGAGCTTGAGTTCGAGGGTGTCGGCGACCGCGGAGCGGCCGGGGGTGACGCGATTCCGGGCGTTGAAGCCGGCGATAGCGGCGAGGGTGGCGTCGAGGTCGGCGCTGGGCAGGACGCTGAGCTGCCAGACGTCGCCGATGGCCGACGGGCCGAGTGTTCCGGCGGCCGCCTCGAATTCGGCGAGGCGGCTCACGGGGAGAACGAAGTGGCCGAGCATCCAGGCGTGCTCGCCGGCGCGGTGGAGTGCGTATTCGTGGACGGCGGCGTGCATGTCGAGGGCGGCCGGGGGGAAGAGGCCGGCGTAGTCGACGAGATGGTGGAGGAGGGTGCGGAGGGTGCCTGGCGTCACGGGGGAAGTATAGGCCGTGCGGGCGTGCGGGCGTGAGGGCGTGCGGGCGTGAGGACGTGGCGCGGCGAGCGGGGCCCTGCGGTCCTCCCGGCAGCCGCTCGCGCACCCGATGCAGCCACCCCCAAGGCCGCACCCGCGCTCGAACGCTGCCGATCGGCCCGCAGAACCCCACTCGCCGCGCCTGCATTCATGTTCACGCCTTGCCGCCTCGCCGCGTCGCCGCCCTACCTCGCGCCGACCTCGTCGTCCTCGCCGCCCCCCATGCCGCCGCCGCCCATGCCGCGGGCGACTTCGGCGAGGCGCACGAACTCGGCGCGATAGCCGCCGGGATCAGTGCCGAGGTTCTGGCGGGCCAGGGTGATGACTTCCTCCCAGTTCGACTGGGCCTTGTACTCCGAATTCCGGAGCAGCATGCCGTACTCGGCGACAGCCGCGGCGAAGCGGAGGGTTTCGTTGCCGCGCGCGCCGTCGTCGCGACGGACGGTCTGGGTGATGAGGCGGCTGGCCCCGACGCCGGTGGGCTGCTGGTAGCGCAGCTTCACGGTGAAGAGCTCACCGGATGAGGCGACGGTGCCGCGGGGCTCCTGGTACTTGAGCGGATCGACGCTGGTGCCGGTGCCGCTCCTGCCGGCGAGGACGATCTCGTAGATCGCGGTGACGGCGTGGCCCGCGCCCAGCTCGCCACCGTCCCTGGTGTCGTCGTTGAAGTCTTCCGCGGCCATGAGACGGTTCTCGTAGCCGATGAGGCGGTACTCCGCCACCTGGGCGGGATTGAACTCCACCTGGACCTTCGCGTCCTTCGCGATCGTCACCAGCGTGGCACCCAGCTCCTGCACGAACACCTTCCGTGCCTCCATGATGTCGTCGACATAGGCGTAGTGGCCGTTGCCCTTGTCGGCGAGGGCCTCCATGCGGCTGTCCTTGAGGTTGCCGGTACCGAAGCCGAGCACGGTGAGGTAGGTGCCCTGCTGCTTCTTCGACTCGATGAGGCGCACGAGCTCCCCCTCACTGGAGACACCAACATTGAAGTCGCCGTCGGTGGCCAGGATGACGCGGTTGTTGCCGCTCGCAATGTGGTTCTGCTGCGCCACCTGGTAGGCGAGCTTGATGCCCGCGCCACCGGCGGTGGAGCCGCCGGCCTGCAATTCGTCGAGTGCCGCGAGGATGGTGCGCTTGTCGGACCCGGGCGTGGACGGGAGCACGAGCCCAGCCGCGCCGGCGTACACGACGATGGCGACGCGATCCTGCGGGCGAAGCTGCTCGACCAGCAGGCGGAAGGCGCGCTGCACGAGCGGGAGCTTGTCGGGCGACGCCATGGAACCCGACACGTCGAGCAGGAAGACGAGGTTGCTGGGCGGCAGCTCGCGGGCGTCGATGCGCCGGCCCTGCAGGCCGATGAGCACGAGGCGATGGTCGCCGGCCCAGGGTGCCGGCATCTGCGCGGTAGTGACCGAGAATGGATCGCTGCCGCGCGGATCGGGATAATCGTAGGGGAAGTAGTTGATCAGCTCCTCCACGCGCACGGCATCGGCGGGTGGGCGCTGACCCTGGGTGAGGAAGCGTCGCACGTTGGAATAGGACGCCGCATCCACGTCGATCGCAAAGGTGGAGAGCGGGCTGGTCGCGGGGCGCTGGAAGCCGTTGTCCCTGAAGTTGTGGTAGTCCTCGGTGTTGAACGGCGGTGTGCGGTGGAACAGGGCCGGTGGACCGGCGAGGGCCTGCTTGCGGCTCATCTCCTGCGCAGCGTTTCCCGGAAGCGGGGCGCTCCGGAGCGAATAGTCAGCCTCGTCCTTCATCTCGGGTCGCGCCGCGACCAGGCGAACATCAACGGTGGTGGTCAGGCCTGCCCGCACCACCACGTTCGGGATCGCGGCCCGGTTCCACCCGGTGAGGGTGGCGCGCAGGGTCCACGTGCCGGCGGGGGCCTGGGTCAGCAGGTAGTGACCGCGAGGGTCGCTGGTGGCGGCGGCGCGGGTGCCCTCGAGCGTCACCGCGACCCCGGCCACGGCGGCTCCATTGATGTCCCGGATAGTGCCCTCGACCCTGCCGGTGGCCTCGGGGCGATGGGCAAGGGGGAGCACGGGCAAGAGGGCACAGGCGAGTGCCATGGATCGCGAATCCCTGAGGAGACGCCGAAGGAGGGTGAAAGACATTGCATCGCTCCGCTGTTGGTGACGACGGGGGATGCCGGCGGGGCGAAACCGTGCACGTGAGCGCTGCAGCGGTCGCATGGGGCTGAGCCCCCGCTCGCAGCACTCGCTGGCGACGACTCCGATGCACTCCTCGGGGCCCGCCAGATAGTGCTGCTCGGGGAGCTCAACCCATGCGCCCGCGCAATGCGCTGCGGCCAGGGCGCGCCTGGCAGCGTGGCGCTAGACGCGGCGTTCGGGCGAGATGATGTCGGCGAAGAGGAGGCCCGCGACGAGAGCGATGGCGGTGAGCACCATCCGGAACGCGGTTTCCACGGCGGGGACGACCTGGGAATCGAGCAACCAGGACAGGCTGCGGAAACCGATGGTGCCGGGGACGAGCATGAGGACGCCGGGCACGAGCATGACGCTCGACGGGCGGTTGCGGAGGCGGCTGAAGAGATTGCCGGCGACGCCCACCACGAGCGCGCCGACGAAGCTGCCGAGCTCGAGGCCGAGTGCGGTGGCGCCGACGCGCCCGGCAACGACGGCGAGCAGCCCGGCGAGCACGACCCAGGGTGCATCGCGCCACTCGGCCTTGAGGATCACCGTGAACGCGAGTCCCGCGAGGAGCGCACTCAGCGCAAAGGTCCAGGCCGGCAGGGGCTGGACGGGCGCGAGCCGGGCGGGTCCGGCGACGATCAGCGCGAGGCGGTTGCCGAGTGCCACGCCGAAGATGATGCCGAGGAAGGTGATGTTGGCCGCGAAGAGGCGGGCGGTGCCCGAGGCGAGGTGCCGGGTGGAGAGCTCGCGGATGGCGATGGTGAGCATGAAGCCGGGGATGAGCACGATGAGCCCGGCGAGCGTGGCGGTCGAGGTGGCGAATGGAAGCCAGCGCGCGCTCAGCACACCGGCGATGAGGGCGGCGGCGCAGGCGGCCACGGGTTCGAAGACATCGCCCAGCGGCTTCACCCTGGCGGCGAGGAGCGCGAGGAGGCCGGTGACGATGCCGATGGCGACGCCGACGCCGATCTCGCGCAGGCCCCCGCCCAGGAAGCGCGCGACGGCGCCGGAGGTGAGCGCGAAGGCGATGACCGTGAGCGTGTTGCCGTAGGGATCCGGTGAGGCCTCGATCTCGTCGAGGCGGGCGAGTCCCGCCTCGGGCGATACGCTGCCACCGAGCACATCGGAAGCGACGCGATCGAGCTGGGTAAGGTGGCCCAGGCTCACGGACCCGGGCTCGACGCGGAGCAGGTGCGTGCTCTGTCCGGCAAGCGACCCGAAGGCAGCGTAGATGGCGGTGGGCGTGGAGAAGATCTGCGGCAGCGGGAGGCCGAGCTTCTCGGCGAGCCGGCCCATGACGCGCTCGAGCCGGCTCGCGGAGAAGCCGTTGCGGTGGAGGGCGCGGCCCATGCGGAGCACGAACTCGATGGCATGGGGCGACAGCGGACCGGGTGACGTCACGCGCCGAAGATAGTCGGAGGCTGCGCGCGCGCGTTAGGTTTCGCGCGTGACCTTCACCCGAGCCGCGCGTTCCGGACGAATCGTCATCGTGGGTGCCGGTGCCGCCGGCACGATGGCGGCGATCTTCGCCGCGGAGGGCGCGAGCACGCGGTCGCCGAGGCCGGAAGTGCTGCTGCTGGAGCGGACGCAGGACGGGGGGCGGAAGATCCTCATCAGCGGGGGCGGCCGATGCAACATCCTGCCGTCGGCGCCCGACCTGGCGCGGTTCGTCACCGACTCGTCTCCCAAGAGCCTGCGCAACATCCTCAAGAGCTGGCCGGTCGAGGAGCAGATCCGGTTCTTCAACGAGCGGCTGGGGCTCGATCTTACGCTCGAAGTGGAGAGCGGGAAGCTGTTCCCGCAGTCGAACAAGGCGCGCGACGTGCGCGACGGGCTGCTGTCGCTCGCCACGGCACTGGGGGTGTGCACGCGATTCGGGGTGACGGTGGAGGACCTGGAGCCACCGCTGGTGCCGGGTGGGGACTGGCAGGTGGTGCTCGCGGGTGGTGAGCGGATCGCGGCGAGCGCGGTCGTGCTCGCGACCGGCGGGCTCTCGGTGCCGAACACGGGGAGCGACGGCACAGGGCTCAGAATTGCGGCGGCGCTGGGTCATGAGGTGCACGCGACGTATCCGGCGCTCACGCCGCTCACGGCGAAGGAGCCGCGGCATGCCGCGCTCTCGGGGATCTCGCTCCCCGTGACCCTCAACGCGCGGGCGGACGGGAAGCGATACAGCACCGCCGGCGGGTTCCTGTTCACCCACAAGGGGTACAGCGGGCCCTCGGTGCTGGACCTGTCGCACCTGGCGGTCCGATCACGGCTGGCGGGGGGCGCGCGGCAGGAGATCACGGTGCAGTGGACTGCGCTCGACGCGTCGGCGTGGGAGGAGCGGCTACGCGCGGGCGGCACGGCGCACGTGGGGACGCTGGTGCGGCGGGAACTGCCCGAACGGCTGGCGGACATGGTGCTCGAATCGGCCGGAGTGAATGGGGGCACGACGGCGTCACAGCTCAAACGTGGAGACCGGCAGCAGCTGGTGGCGGCGCTCACAGCCATGCCGCTGCCATGGACGGGAGACGAGGGCTACAAGAAGGCGGAAGTGACGGGTGGAGGCGTGGCGCTGAACGAGATCGATCCGCGGACGCTGGAGAGCCGGCGGGCGCCGGGACTGTTCCTGTGCGGCGAGATGCTGGACGCGTTCGGGCCGATCGGGGGATACAACTTTCTCTGGGCCTGGGCGACGGGGAGGGCGGCGGGGCTGGGAGCGGTGGGAACTGCTTGAACGGTGAACGGTGAACGGTCAACGGGCGACGAGACCCCGTTCACTCTTTACTGTTTACCGTTCACGCTTTTCGGGAATGGTGTCCAGGACGAACGCATACCGGAAAGCGACTTCCTTCAAGTAGTCGTATCTGCCGCTGGCCCCGGCGTGGCCGGCACCCATGTTGGTGCGGAGCAGGAGCCGGTTGTGGCCGGTCTGGCACTCGCGGAGCTTCGCGGTCCACTTGGCCGGTTCCCAATAGGCCACGCGCGGGTCGTTGAGGCCGGCGGTGACGAGCAGGTTGGGATAGGCCTTCGGCACCACGTTGTCGTAGGGTGAGTACGACAGGATGTACCGGTACGCCGACTCGTCGTCGGTGGGGTTGCCCCACTCGTCGTACTCGATGACCGTGAGCGGCAGGGTGGGGTCGAGCATGGTGTTGACGACGTCCACGAAGGGCACGTCGGCCACCACGGTGGCGAACAGGTCGGGGCGCATGCTGGTAACGGCGCCCATGAGCAACCCGCCGGCACTGCCGCCGGTGATCGCGAGCCGGTCGCTCGAGGTGTAGCGCTGCGCCACGAGGTGCTCGGCGCAGGCGATGAAGTCGGTGAAGGTGTTCCGCTTCTTCTTCTGCTTTCCGTCGTCGTACCAGCGCCGTCCCATCTCCTCACCGCCGCGCACGTGGGCGATGCCCACGATGAACCCCCGGTCCAGCAGGCTCAGGTAGTGCGACGAGAACGACGGATCGAAGTTGATCCCGTAGGAGCCGTACGCCTGGAGGTACATCGGGCGCTGGCCGTTCCGCTCGAGGGGCTCCTTCCACACCAGCGAAACGGGAACCTGCACGCCGTCCGGGGCCGTGGCGCGGAGACGGGCGGAGCGATAGAGCGTCCGGTCGTACCCGCTCGGGATGACCTGCTCCTTCCGCACCGTCCAGGTCCGGGCATCCATGTCGTAGTCGATGACGGACGCCGGGGTGACCAGGGAGGTGTAGGTGATCCGCACGATGCGCGAATTCCACTCGGGATTGCCGTGGCGTCGCACGCTGTACACCGGCTCGGGAAACGCGACCCGGTGGCTCATGCCGCCGTCGATGTCGATGATCCGGACCTGCGGCAGCCCGCCCTCCCGCTCGTAGACCACCAGGTGACCGGCAAAGGCCTCGACCGCGTCCAGCTTGATGGACTCGGTGGGCGGAATGACGACCTGCCAGGAGGTCGACGGGTCGCTGGTGGGCACGCTCACCAGCTGGAAATTGCGGGCGCCCTTGTTGGTGACGAGGTAGAACCGGTCGCCGCGATGGGTGACGTCGTACTCGATGCCGGGCGTGCGCGGCCGCACGAGGCGGAACGGGGCGTCCGGGCGGTCGGCGGGTACGTAGCGCGTCTCGGAGGTGGCGTGGCTGGCCGACTCGATGAGGAGGAAGGCGCGGCTCTTGGTGAGCTCCACGCCCACCCAGAAAGCCGCGTCGGATTCCTCGTACACGAGTGCGTCGGCGGCGCTGGCACCCACCGTGTGGCGCCAGACCCGGTAGGGCCGGTGCGCCGGATCGAGCGTGACGTAGAAGAGCGTGTTGCTGTCGGCGGCCCACGCGATGTTGCCGCTGGTGCCGGGAATGGCGTCGGAGAGGACCGCGCCGGTGGCGAGGTCCTTCACGTGTATCACGAATTCCTCGGAGCCGGAGGTGTCCTCACCCCAGGCCAGGCGCTGCTGATCGGGACTCACCGTGACCCCGGCGGCGCGGTAGTAACCCTGGCGCGCGGCGCGCGCGTTCTGGTCGAGAATCACCGCCTCGGGCGAACCCTCGGCGTCCCGCCGCCGACAGACGATCGGATACTGCTTCCCTTCCTCGGTGCGGATGTAGTAGAGCCATCCGCCCTCGAGCTCGGGGACGGTGAGGTCCGTCTCCTGAATCCGTCCGAGCAGTTCCCGGTACAGCGTCTCCTGCAGCTCCCGGGTGGGCGCCATGACCAGGTCGGTCCACGCATTCTCGGCCCGGAGGTACTCGAGCACGGCCGGATCCTCGCGATCGCGGAGCCAGAAGTACTGGTCCACCCGCGTATCGCCATGCACTGTCGTGACATGGGCCCGCTGGGGTGCGATCGGCGGGGTGGGACCGGCCGGGGCATCCTGGGCCGAAGCGGGAATCGTGGCCGGGGTATTCATAGGGGGCGGGAAATAGCTCGAACCACGAACGGCCGTCAAGCGCGTGTCCCAAGGTGGAGGTATCTTGGATGACACAATCTCCGCTCCAGGGCAGGTTTCGCCCGGTGCTGACAGGCCTCCTAACTCACTATGTAACAAGAGGTTGAAGCATGAAGCGGTGCATCACGGCGATGCTCCTTACTGTCGCGACGGTGGCCTGTGCGACCAACCCCGTTACGGGGAAATCCGAGCTTTCGCTGGTGTCCGAATCGCAGGAGATCGAGATCGGGCGCTCGGAGGCGCAGAAGACGCTGCAGTCGATCGGGGAGTACGACAACGCGGAGGCCCAGGCGCTGGTGCGGCAGATCGGGATGCGGATGGCGTCGGAGTCGGAGCGACCCCAGCTGCCGTGGGAGTTCCACGTGCTCGACGACGAGCAGGTGAACGCCTTCGCGCTGCCGGGCGGATTCATCTTCGTGACGCGCGGGATCATGACGTACATGAACGACGAGGCGGAACTGGCGTCGGTGATCGGACACGAGATCGGCCACGTGACGGCGAAGCACTCGGTGAACCAGATCAGCAACGCGCAGCTGGCGACGGTGGGGCTGGCGGCGGGGATGATCGTGTCGCCGACGGTGCGCAACATGGGCGGCACTCTGCAGCAGGGGATGCAACTGCTCTTCCTCAAGTTCGGCCGTGACGACGAGACCCAGGCGGACCTCCTCGGTTTCCGCTACATGATGAAGGACGGGTACGACGTGCGCGCGGCATCGGACATGTTCCGCACCCTCGACCGCATCAGCGGCAGCGCGGGGCAGCGGCTGCCGGAGTGGGCGTCGACGCACCCCGATCCGGACAACCGGGTGAAGCGGGCTGAGCAACGGGCCGACTCGGTGCAGCAGTCGGGTCGCAGCCTGAGCGGTGCGACGCTGGGCCGCGAGTCGTACATGAAGCTGCTCGACGGGTTCGTGTTCGGCGCGGATCCGAAGCAGGGCTACTTCAAGAACGGGGTGTTCTACCATCCCGACCTCAAGTTCCAGATGACGTTTCCCGCCGGCTGGCCGACGCAGAACAAGCCGGAGGGCGTGCTGGCGGCGTCGCCCCAGTCGGACGCCGGGGTGCAGCTGCGCCTGGCGGGGAAGGGCACGTCGGCGTCCACCGCCGCCAACACCTTCTTCACCCAGCAGGGCGTGACGGCGTCGGGCACCAGCAGCGCGCAGATCAACGGACTGCCGGCGAGCTCGGGCGACTTCAAGGCGCAATTGGAGGACGGCACGGTGGTGCAGGGGAGTGCCGCGTTCATCGAATACGGCGCTTACACGTACATGATCATGGGGTACACGCTGCCGGCGAAGACGCAGAACCTGGCGGCGATCCGCCAGGTGACGCGCACCTTCAAGCCGCTCACCGACCCGGCCTATCTCAACGTGCAGGCGGCGCGGGTCCAGGTGGTGAAGGTGCCGCGCGACATGTCGCTGGAGCAGTTCAACCGCCAGTTCCCCTCGTCGATCGCCATGGCGCAGCTGGCGACGATCAACGGGGTGGACAGCGCGGGCGCAACACTGCGCGCGGGCCAGCTGGCGAAGCGAGTGGTCGGGGGACTCAAGTAACTGTCACGCTGGAGCGCGGGTTTGCCGGAGTCGCCCCACCAGGTCCGCTTTCCCATCATGTCACCGCCGCGGCCTACGACGGTGCACGAGGTCGCGTCCGCCTCGGAGAGCGGGCGGCGGCAGCGCCGCAACGACGACGCGGTGGCGGTGTTCGCGCTGGGCCTGCCGCAGGAGGAGCTCGACATCGTGGTGCTCGCGGTGGCCGATGGCCTGGGCGAGCATGCGCGGGGCACGGGGACGAGCGCCGTGGCGGTGGAGGCGTTCGGGGATGCACTGGGCGGGCTGGTGGGCTCGCTCCCGATCGGGCCGCGCTGGCAGTTCGCGGTCGCCGAGATCGTGGAGGCGGCGGTGGCGGACACCAACGCCAAGATCCGTGCGCTGCCGCGCACGAACCGGGGCGATCCGGCGGCCACCACGCTCACGGCCGCGGTGCTGCTGGGCAACTGGCTCTGTGCGGTGCACGTGGGGAACAGCCGGGTGTACCGGCTTTCGAACAACGAACTGGAGCAACTCACCGAGGACCACGCGCGCGAGCCGAAAGCCCTGCTCACCCCGCCGCGCGATGACATGCTCACGATCAACGAGACCGGGCGGCTGGCGTCGGCGCTCGGCGTGAGCGATGTGGCGACGCCGAGCGTGCTGTTCCGCCGGATCGCGCCGGGAGACGTGGTGGCGGTGTGCAGCGACGGGCTGCACGGACAGGTCGGGGGTGAGGAACTGGCGCGGCTGCTGAACGCGTCGGGCCCGCTGGACGACATCGCGACGGGCCTCGTCTCGGCGGCGAACGCGCACGGGGGCGACGACAACATCAGCGTGTGCCTGGCGCGGGTCGGCAAGCTGACGACGCGGCTCCCGGAGCCGGACGAGCGGGCGCGGCAACTGTACGGCGACGTGGCGGCGACGATTCTCCCGCGGTACCAGGCGGAAAAGACGCGCCAGTGGCTGCCCGACCGGATCGGGCTCGTGGCCGGGTTCCTGGTGTCGCTGGTGGCGCTGGCGGGATTCGTGTTATGGGACCAGTACAAGACCGTCAAGGCGGAAAAGGCGGGTACGACGACCGTGGCGGTGGTCGATTCGGCGTGGAGCGCCGCGCCGGCGACGGCACCGGTGGTTCCAGCGCCGCCACCCGTGGTTCCGCCGGTGGTCGCGGCCGCGGCACCGGAGTCGATTCGCACCGCGCCGGCCGCGGCAGAAGTGGTCAAGGCGCCGGACCGGGTGAAGCCGGCTCCCGCCGCGGCGGTGGCGGAATCGATTGCGGCGGCGACGGCGCTCACGCGGGCGGCGGAGGCGAAAGTGCGCAAGGTGCGCGACTCGCTGGCAGAAGCACGCATGGCAGAGGTGGAGCAGCAGCGCAGGGATTCGGTGGCACTGGCGGTGGCGGCCGCGGCGCGCATGGCGGAGCAGCGGGCGCGCGATTCGGTCACGTCGGCCGAGAAGCGAAAGCGCGACTCGATCGAGGCGCAGGAGCGGGTCGAGGCCCAGGCACGGGCGGCGCAGCAGGCAGAAGAGGCGCGGCAGGCGCAGGAGCGTCAGCGGGAGACGCGGCTTGCGTCGGGTCGTGCGGCGCTCAACGGCTGGCTGCAGCGCGTGGTGTCGGCGGTGTCGAACGGCCAGACCGGCGCGGCGGTGATGACGGCGGGCCCCGCGAGCTTCGGGGAGTTCGTGGCGAAGAACAGCCCGAAGATCTCGGACGCGAGCGTCACGTCGATCGAGGTGGATGAATCGTCGGGCGCGGCGACGGCGGAGTGGGTGCTCAAGTGGAAGAGCAACTTCGGCACGGCGACGCAGCGGCGAGTGAAGGCGTCGGCGACGGTGGTGCGTGATGGGGAGACCTGGCGCTTGCTGGGCTGGAAGATTCTCGAGGGGGAGCCGTGAGACTACAGGCGGACAGGCGGGTAATCGGGTGGGTGGGCGCGTTGCTGGCCCTCGTGGTGTTCAGCATGCCGGCGGCGGCGCAGTCGCGGGAACTCGTGTCCCTGCAGGTGTCGGGTGAAGTGGTGTTCCCGACGGAGGACTACGGGGTGCTGGCGGCGAGCGCCACGCTGGGGTGGGAGGCCCAGGCGCGCTTCACGTTCGGCCGGTTCTCGGTGGGTGCCGGATACGAGCGGAGCACGGTGTTCAAGTCCGACGCGGACGCCGGCGACATCACGGCGACGCTGTCGCTGGGGTTCGTGGAGCCGCGCTACGTGCTGGGGGTGTTCGGCAACGTGGCCGCGCCGTACGTCGCAGCACGACTGGGGTACGGCAGCCTGCTCATCCGGTCGCCGAACGATGCGGTGCACTCG
>JAGGAG010000247.1 GCA_017889745.1 Gemmatimonadota bacterium
GATCGACACCAGCTCGCCCAGCAGTCCGATCGGGAACATGCCCGCGATCACCGCCGCCACCACGCCGGTGACGATCGTGGAGACATACGGCGTGCCGAACCTGGGATGGACCTTGCCGAACACCGGCGGGAGCAGGCCGTCGCGCGCCATGGTGAAGAAGATGCGCGGCTGGCCCATGAGCATCACCAGCACCACCGATGCGAGGCCCGCGATCGCACCGATGTTGACGAACATTCCGAGCCACCCCAGCGCCGGGCCGGCCTTTTCGATGGCCACGAATACCGGGTGCGGCACGTTGAGTTCCGAATAGTGCGCCAAGCCCGTCATCACCAGCGCCATGAGGATGTAGAGCACGGTGCATATCGCGAGGGATCCCAGCATGCCGATCGGCAGGTCACGCTGGGGGTTCTTCGCCTCCTGGGCCGCCGTGGAGACGGCGTCGAAGCCGATGTAGGCGAAGAAGATCACCGCGGCGCCCCGGATCACTCCGCTCCAGCCGAAGTGCCCGATCTCCCCCGTATTGGGAGGGATGAACGGGACCCAGTTCGCCGGGTTGACGTACTTGAAGCCGAACCCGATCACCAGCAGCACGATAACCAGCTTGGTGAACACCACGATGTTGTTGAAGACCGCCGACTCCTTGATGCCGACCACCAGCAGCGCGGTGAGAATCAGCACGAGCGCGACCGCAGGAACGTTCAGCAGACCGTGCCCGAGCGTCAGGCCCTTTGCCACGCAGTCGGCCACCGGGATCAGCGTGCGGCTCACAGCGTCCACCGCCACGCCACCGGTCGCGGGGTCGATGCAGATCTGCGAGCGCACCAGGGTGTGCGTGCCCTCGACGCTGAACGGTGCGCCGGTGAGCGCCGGCGGCAGCTCGAGACCCGCCTTCGTCATGAATGCCGTGAAGTAGCCCGACCAGCCCACCGCGACCGTCGATGCCGCGAAGAGGTACTCGAGGATCAGGTCCCAGCCGATGATCCACGCCACCAGCTCGCCCAGCGTGGCATAGCCGTAGGTGTACGCGCTGCCGGCCACCGGGATCATCGACGAGAACTCGGCGTAGCACAGGCCGGCGAAGAGGCAGCCCAGCCCGGCGAGGCAGAACGAGAGGACGATGCCCGGCCCGGCATACTGCGCCGCGGCGGTGCCCGTCAGGACGAAGATGCCGGCGCCGATGATGGCAGCAGCACCAGGTTGGTCGCGGTGAGGACGCGCTTGAGGCCGCCCTCCTCGCCCCGGAGGTCGGCCATCGACTTTGTGCGGAAGTAATCCATGCAGTGCCCTGGGTTGAGGGATCGCGACTTCAGACGAGCGCTAGGAAACTCCCGCCGCGCGGGCGCGGTCGCGCTCCCGCTGCAGCGTGCTGTTGGAACGTCCGTACGTGAAGTAGATCACGAGGCCGACGGCGAGCCACACTGCCAGCCGCAGCCAGGTGTCCGCCGGCAGCGTCGCCATGAGGCCCACGCACGCCAGCACGCCGAGGACCGGCACCACCGGCATGAACGGCACCTTGAACGGCCGGTCCAGGTCGGGCCGCTTCTTCCGCAGGATGATCACGCCCACGCACACCAGCGCGAACGCGAGCAGCGTGCCGATGTTGACCAGCTGGCCAAGGATCTGGAGCGGCAGGAAGCCCGAGGCGACCGACACCGCGAAGCCGGTGAAGATGGTGGAGAGGTACGGCGTGTGGTACCGGGGGTGCACCCTGCTGAACCAGCCGCCGATGAGCCCGTCCCGCGACATCGCGTAGAACACCCGGCTCTGGCCAAGCATCTGCACCAGCACCACCGAGGCCAGGCCCAGCACCGCGCCGACGTCGATCGAGACGCGCAGCCAGTTCGGCGCCCCGGTGCGCTGCATGGCCAGCGCCATCGGCGCCGGAACGTTGAGCTCGGTGTACGACACCATGCCCGTCAGCACCGCCGAGACCACCACATAGAGCAGGGTACACACCACCAGAGAACCCAGGATTCCGATCGGCATGTCGCGCTGGGGGTTCTTCGCCTCCTGCGCGGCGGTGCTGACCGCGTCGAATCCTATGTAAGCGAAGAACACGAGTCCCGCCCCGCGCAGTACGCCCGACCAGCCGAACTCGCCCCATACGCCGGTATTGGGCGGGATGTACGGCGTCCAGTTCGCCGGAGTCAGGTGCATCACACCCCACCCCACCACCGCCAGGATGATGCCGACCTTGAGGACCACGATCAGGTTGTTCAGGTTGGCCGACTCCCTGATGCCGATGACCAGGACCGTGGTCATGAGTACGGATACGAGGATCGCGGGCAGGTTGATCAGCGATCCCGTGGCGTTCCACCCGACGTGCGCGCACCCGGCCACCGCGGCCTGCACGTTGGGGCCGGTGCACCACTGGAACGGCGCCTGCGCCATTGCGGCCGGGATGTGGAGGCCGAAGATGTCGAGCAGGCTTGCCAGGTGACCCGACCATCCTACCGCCACCGTGGCCGCGCCCATGGCGTACTCGAGCACCAGGTCCCAGCCGATGATCCACGCCACCAGTTCGCCCATCGTGGCATACGAGTAGGTGTAGGCACTGCCCGCCACCGGCACCGTGCTCGCCATCTCGGCGTAGCAGAGACCCGCGAGCGTGCACGCGATGCCCACGATGACCATGGAGATCGGTACCGCCGGGCCCGCATGCAGCGCAGCAGCGACCCCGGTGAGCACGAAGATGCCGGCGCCGATGATGGCGCCGATGCCCAGCAGCACCAGGTTCGTGGCCGTGAGCGCTCGCTTGAGGCCGTGCTCACCGTCGTCGGACATGAGCTCAGCCAGCGGCTTGCGGCGGAAAAGCGACATGAAGGACTCCCTGGAAGTGGAGGAAAACTTCGGGCCCGCGGCCGGCTCAGACGCTGTAGTTCGGCGCCTCGCGGGTGATCGTCACGTCGTGCGGATGGGACTCGCGGAGGCCCGCGGCGGTGATCTGTACCATGTCTGCGTCGGTCCGCAATTCATCGATGGTC
>JAGGAG010000163.1 GCA_017889745.1 Gemmatimonadota bacterium
GTTGTTGTTGCCCGCAATCGACGTCCCGACGGCCTGGGGAGCGCTCGCGACGAGGTCGGTGAAGTTGCGGCCCTGGAGCGGCAGGCTCTGGATCGCGGAATCGCCGACGATCTGCTGGGGGCCGGTGCGGCTGGCATCGAGCAGGGGATTGTCCTGCTGCGCCGCGACCGCGATTTCCTCGAGCTGCACGACGCTCGGCTTGAGGGCCACGTCGCGCACCTGGCGCGTGCCCAGGCCCAGCGTCAGGCCCTGCTGCACCGTGGGCAGGAAGCCGATGGCTCGCACGGTGAGCTGATAACCGGATCCCGGGGTCACGTTCTCGAAGGTGTAGCGCCCGCCGCTGCCGGTATTGGCTACGAACGTCTGGCCCGTTTGAAGGCTCTTGAGCTCGACCCGGGCTGCATCCACCGCCGCGCCCGTGCCCTCCGCGGTCACAGTGCCCTGGAGCGCCGCAGTGGTGACGCCCTGGGCGCTGAGCGACCGCGCGGCAGGCAGCAGGACCACAAGCGAGAGCACCGCTCGGCCGATCAGACGGGTGCAGTTCTTCATGAGGAAGTTCCTTCCGACGAGCCGAGGGACGCTGGCAAATCACCATAAAGGTGCCTGCCGCACGGAAGGTCCGGGCAGGCAACCATAACTCGTTTGCTATATTGGCTTTAGCTGATTTGGTGATCGGCCCGGTCCGGCCCGCTGGCGGCGTGATTCAACCAGGTTCCGGCACAGAACGGCTCACTCGGGGGAGAAGTTACGCACCCATCGACTCGCGTCAAGCAGGCCGGACAACGAGTTACGGTCCCGTGACCGGTTCACACCGGGGGCGCTGGTTGACAGGGGACGAATCGTGGTCGTTCTTTACCCCCGTTCCAGCGCCCGGGACCCGTTTCGACCCCAAGGAGCACCGCAAGTGGCCGCCGAAAAGCCCACGATCCTCGCTGATCTCGTCACGCTCACCAAGCCGCGCATCATTTCATTGCTGCTGGTGACGACGGTGGCGCCCATGTTCATGACCGACCGCGGGCTGCCCTCGGCGATGCTGGTGCTCTGGGTGGTGATCGGTGGCTACCTGATGGCGGGCGGGGCCAACGCGATCAACATGTGGTTTGACCGGGACATCGACGACCGGATGACCCGCACGCGACTCCGCCCGATCCCGGCCGGCCGGATCACGCCGGCGCAGGGGCTGCTCTTCGGCGTGGCGCTGGGCGCTATCGCGTTCGCCATCTTCTGGTACCAGGTCAACCCATTGAGCGCCTGGCTCGCGCTTGGCGGCCTGCTGTTCTACGTGCTCATCTATACAATGTTGCTCAAGCGGCACACCGCCCAGAACATCGTCATCGGCGGGGCGGCGGGGGCGTTCCCGCCACTGGTGGGCTGGGCCGCGATGACCGGCGGGCTGGACCTGGCGGCCATCTACCTCTTCGCCATCATCTTCTACTGGACCCCGCCCCACTTCTGGGCGCTGGCCCTCATCAAGCAGGGAGAATACGCCAGGGCGGGCGTGCCGATGATGCCCGTGGTGAAGGGCGAAGCACGCACCAAGTGGGAGATGCTCATCTATACCCTGTTGCTGCTGCCGCTCACCGTCATGCCGGCGGTGTTCGGTGCACTCGGGCCGTTCTATCTCGTGGCCGCCGTGCTCCTCGGCGCGCGGCTGCTGTGGTACTGCATCGCGCTGCTGCGCGAGGCGGGCGTCACGCCCACGGCGTGGAAGATGTACCGCTATTCCCTGCTCTACCTCGCCCTGCTCTTCCTCGCGATGGGCATCGACCGCTACTTGCCGCGAGGCGCGCGAGCAGCCACACCCGAGGTGGTAATCCTGCGCCAGAACGACGAAGCGGCAACCCAGGCCGCCCGGAAGGCGGGACTGGAGTTGCCGCTGGCGCAGTAGGCCCGGTCGTGCGGCGAACTAGTACGACGCGGCGGTACTGCTGTAGAAGTCCACGTTGAGGAAGCGCCCCGCTTCGCGTACGCCATCCTCGGTCAGGATGTTGCGCCAGTCAGGCTGCTTCGGCTCCTTCAGGTCGCTCGAAACCATCAGGCGCCAGTCCCCGACGCCGGTCCGGTCGGCGAAGATGTACCATCTTCCCTGCCCCTGGTCCTGGTAGTTCCACACCTCGAACGGTGGCGCGCGCTGGATCTGCGCGCGGCGCCACACGGACGTCGCGGCGCCGTTCTTGGCGTAGATGCGGCCGCGATCCGTCTTCCAGCCGGGGATGTTGCGCTCCTTGTAGTTCTTGTTGGCGAACGCGATCGCGGCATAGAACTGCTCGCGACTCCGGTTCTGCGGTGTGGCCTTGTCCTCGTCGTGTTTCTGCCAGAAGTCGGTGAGGTATCTCCGCTTCGCGTCCTCGCTCAGGTTCTTGTTCCAGACCTTGAGCTCGCTCGGTGTCGCGATGTAGTAGAGCGGGGCGAAGGCCGAGTCGAGGCCCTCGGGGGACATGTACTTGAAGTACCCCTCGTCGGACACGCGCTCGACATTGATGCGGGCGACTTCCTGGCGCAAGGTGGTGTCGAGTTGCGCCATGGTCATCGGCGCCGAGCGGTCCACTGCGCGAGTACCCATTTGCAGCAGCACCTTGAGCTGGTAGTTGCCCGGGGGCAGCCCCTCGAGGTTGAGCCGGCCCTTCAGCATCCCCCCTGAGGCCGCGACCTTGACCGGCGTATTGGCCGTCTGCACCAGCGCCTTGCCCGTCCCGTCGACCACCTCCACTGCCATCGTGCCCGACTCCTCGGTGCCGTCGTTGTAGGCCTCGAGCACGTAGTACGCCTCGGGTTCCAGCGGTGTGAGGCGGAGGAGGGCTGACGGGCTGAAGAGGGTGTTGCCCTTCCTGATCTCGCCGGGCCCGGGCACCGAGTCGCTCGCGGTGGCGTTTCGCATCGCCGACGCGAGCGTCAGGTCGGAGGCGTCGGGGCGCCCGGTGAACCCTTCCACCGGGATGCTGCTCGCCAGCGACCTACCCGACACCGAATCCGTCACCTCCACGGACACCGTGTACTTCCCCGGGGCGATCGCGAAATCCATCATCTCGAGGCCGTTGCTGCCCGGGGCGCGGATCGCCGCCGCCGAGAACCGGGTGCGCCACGAGTCGGTATGGAGCGTGATGCCGGCCTGGTCCGTGACCTTCACCCCCACGAGGTATGCCGCACCCGTGGGCCCTGCCTCCATGACGGAAAGAGGAACCTGGATGAGGACGCGTACGCGCGTCTGGCCTCCGTTGTCGGGACGGTACGACCTCACGGCACGAAGGGAAAGGCCGTCGGGGGTCTGGGCCAGGGCAGCGGGGGCCTGAACGAACAGCACCAGCAGGGCCAGAGCGAGCCAGCTCCGGAATCGCACGTTGATTGCTCCGTTGGGGCGGTAACTCGGGGACGGGCGGCGCCCCTTGGCGCCACCGCGTGCGGTGAACCTGCCACCGGAGACGACAGGCAGGCCCCGAAAGACACAGGCGGGCCCCGGAGGGGGCCCGCCTGCCCGGCTGCTACCCGGGGTCAGAAGCCGACGCTGAACGTGAAGAAATTCGTTGGTCCGAGCGTGCCCATGTACTTGTAGGCATAGTCGAGGCCGAGGCTGAACTTGCTGGCCGTCTGGAAGGACAGGCCACCACCGAACGCCAGGCCCTGCAGGTTCTCCTCGTCCGCCACCGCACTCGGAAGCGCGGTCGGGGTGAGGTTGTTGGCCGGCTGGTAGCTGTAGCTCACCCGGAGGGCCGCTCCGAAGCCCGAGCCACCGAGGTGCTTGAAGTCCGCTTCCGTGCCGACGCCGAATGACGCCTTGTTGCTGATCTGCTGGTTGAAGTCGCTGATCAGCGTCCAGCGGGTGTCGGTCTTCGAGACGATGTCGTAACCCAGGGCGACCTTGAAGACGGTCGGAAGCCCGTACGCCTTCGTGCTGAGCTCGCCCTGCTGCGGGTTGGTCGGTACCGACGGAACGCCGGGCACCGAGTCACGCGGCACCTGGACGATCAGCGGGTCGCCGCCGTAGCTGATGCTCGAACCGAGGTTCATCAGGGTGAACGAGAACTGGATCGGGTGACCACCCAGCCGGGAGTGGAAGTTTGTGCCGAAGTCGACGGCAAACGCGCTGCCGGTGGCACCACCCAGGTTGTCGAACACGAACTTCGCCGTGAGGCCTGCGCTGAAGCGGTCGGAGAAGTTCTGGGCGTAGGTCAGGCCGCCGAAGGTTTCGCTGACCGAGTACACCGAGCCGGTGCCATCGGGCTGCTCCACCGTGTAGACGGGCTGGTCACCGAACCCGAACGTGCCGAACTGAAGGCCGAAGGCCCGCGACCGCCCGCTGAACGGGAACGAGAGGCCGGCCCAGGCATAGTTGGTGTTGGCGACGTAATCGTACGCGCTGGCCGAGAACCCGCTGGTTCGCTGCAAGGCGATACCGGCCGGGTTGTAGTACAACGCGCTTACGTCGTTGGCGATCGCGGCAAACGATGTTCCGAGTGCCGCGCCGCGCGCGGAGGCGCCGAGCAGGAGGAATTCCGCCGAGGTGGTGCCGTACGACGTGTTGTCGCTCCCGGTGCCCTGGGCCGCGAGCAGCGTCGGGCTCCCGATGAACAGCATCCCCGCCAGTGCCCAGCGAAGTCTTTGAGAATCACGCATGATCTTTCGATCTCCTGAGGTAGGTGGTGGGGCCCCGGTCGGGACCCCACTCACCGGGCCAGTGGACTACTGGGCGAAGTTCACCACCGTAAAGCGGCCGACCCTTCGGGCGTCGCCGGCTTCGATCATGTAGAAGTACACACCCGACGCGACGACCTGGTTGTTCCGGTTCCGGAGGTTCCACGCCTCCGAGCCGCTGTAGTCGGTCGAGTTGTGCTCGAGCATCTGCACCAGGATGCCGCTGGACGTGTAGATGCGGATGATTGCCTGGGTCGGCAGGTTCACGAACTGGAGGATCTTCGATTCAGTCGTGGCCTCGTACCCGTTCGTCACGTAGTACGGATCAGGCACCGTGTGCACCTTGGTCAGGTCCAGGTTGGTCGACGCCACCGTGCTGACGGGCGAGGTCACCGTGAACTTGACCTGCAGGCCCGGGATGCCCGGGGAGCGCACCTGGGGAATGAACGTGTACCCGGTGGGCGTGGTGCCCGCCGCCAGCGTTCCGGCGGCCGCGTTGCCTGCGGCGGCGCGCACGATGCCGGTGTAGGTACGCAGCGTCCACTTCGTTCCGGCCGGGGGCAGCGCGCCGCCCGTCAGCTGGAAGATGTAGCGCTCGCCGTTGACGTAGAGGCCGATCCCCTGGCCGGTTGCCACGGTCGGGTTGTAGGCCGTGGTCACCGGACGAACGGTGGCGGTGCTCACGTACCGAACGGTATCCGCCAGGTCGGCCGGGCCGAACGGCGCCCCGACGTCGTTGATCCACCACTCCGCGACATTCGGCGCGTAGTTGAAGTCGGCCCAGCTGACCACGCCGTCGCCGTCCGCGTCGGTCACGAAGCCCCACGACGCGGCCGCCTGGGT
>JAGGAG010000164.1 GCA_017889745.1 Gemmatimonadota bacterium
TCGGCGGCCAATCCTGTCAAGCTGGCCGCCAGCCTTCACCTGATCCAGCCAACCCCGTAAATTGCTGTCATGACTGCACCTGAGGGGCTGAACGAGCGGGAGCTGCGGGTACTGGAAGCGGTGGTCCAGGCGTACATCGATACCGCCGAACCAGCCGGGAGCCACGCTATTGCCCGCCGTTCCGGCCTTGGAGTCTCCTCTGCCACCATTCGCAGCACGATGAGCGAACTGGAGGAGAAGGGCTACCTGTATCATCCGCACACCTCGGCGGGACGCATTCCGACCGACCGCGGATACCGCACCTACGTGGACGGCCTGGTCCGGGTCGCCCCGCCGACCGCGCAGGAGCGGGAGATGCTGCGGCAGGAGCTGCAGCCGCCACCCGCAACGAACGCTGTCGGCGAGATCCTCCGCCGGGCGGCACAGGTACTTGGTGTCCTCACGCAGGAGCTCGGCGTGGCCGTCGCGCCGGCCCTCGATGCAGTGGTGCTGGAGCGGCTCGAGTTGGTGTCGGTGGCGTCGGATCGCCTGCTGCTGGTGTTCAACCTCCGCAGCGGCGTGGTGCGCACGATCTTCGTGCAGGTACCGAGCAGCCTGTCCCCGGGCGCGGTACAGCGGGTGAGCCAGATCCTGAATGAACGGCTGGCCGGCCTGACGCTGCGCGAGATCCGCACCACCCTGCCGATGCGCCTGCGTGACGCGGAGGATCAGGGCGGGGAGCGGGACCTGCTGAACATCTTCGTGTCCCAGGGCGAGGAACTCTTCGACCTGCGGGACGATCCCGGATCGGTGCTGCTGGGCAGCGCCCGGCTGCTTGCGGACCAGCCCGAGTTCGCGGGCAACAATGCCCGCATTCGCGACCTGCTCGAGCTCACCGAGGAGCGGGATACGCTCGGCGCGGCGCTCGAGGCGCGCCGCCGCCGCGGCCTCACCATCACGATCGGCGGCGAGAATGCCGATCCGCGGCTGGCCGGCTTTACGCTCGTCACTTCTTCATATCGCGCCGGCGACCTGAGCGGGGTCATCGGCGTCATGGGACCGACACGCATGCCCTACGAAAAGATCGTGAGCCTGGTAGACCACACGAGCCTGCTGGTGGAGGGGCTTCTCGCGTGAGTGAGTTCTACGAAATGCTGGGCGTGGCACGCGATGCCTCCGACGCCGACATCAAGAAGGCCTATCGCAAGCTCGCGATGGAGTACCATCCCGACCGCAACCCGGCACCGGACGCCGAGGCACGGTTCAAGGAGTTCACCGAGGCGTATGAGGTGCTGCGCGATCCGCAGAAGCGGGCGGCGTACGACCGGTACGGCAAGGCGGGCCTCAACGGCGGACGCGGAGGCCAGGGCTTCCACCACGTGGACCTCGCCGAGGCGCTCAGCATCTTCATGCGCGACTTCGGCGGCATGGGCGGGTTCGAGTCGATGTTCGGGGGCGGTGAGCGGCGCGCGCCCGGCGATGGCCGGCGCGGTCAGGACATGCGGGTCACCGTGCGGCTCACGCTCGAAGAGGTGGCCCGGGGTGCCAAGCGCTCGGTGAAGCTCAAGACCCTCGAGCGGTGTAGCAACTGCAATGGCAGCGGGGCGCGGAAGGGAAGCAAGCCCCAGCGCTGTCCCACGTGTGCCGGCGCGGGCGAGGTGCGTCGACAGGCCCGCAGTGTATTCGGGCAGTTCGTGTCGGTGAGCCCCTGTCCCACGTGCGGGGGCGAGGGCGAGATCATCAAGGAAGGCTGTGAGGTGTGCCGCGGCGACGGGCGGGTCCGCGCCGATCGGTCGGTGACGGTGGAGATTCCGGCCGGCGTATCGTCGAACAACTACCTCACGCTGCGGGGCCAGGGCCCGGCCGGCGTGCGCGGCGGCCCGGCGGGCGACTTGATCGTCATGCTCGAGGTGAAGGACGACGAGCGCTTCGAGCGCCAGGGAGACGACCTCGTGGTCGAACTGCCGGTGTCCTTCTCGCAGGCCGCGCTCGGCGCGGAGTTCCGGGTGCCGACCGCGACGGAGGAGACGATCGTGAGCATTCCGGCGGGCACGCAATCAGGTACCGTGCTCCGCCTCAAGGGCAAGGGTCTTCCGCGCCTCGGGCAGAATGGCACCGGTGACCTTCACGTACGCGTGCACGTGTGGACGCCCGAAGGGCTGACCGAGGAGCAGAGTCGGCTCTTCCGCGAGCTGGCCGCGCACGAGGGCGAGCCACCCAGCCGCTCGAGTGGGCTCTGGTCCCGGATCAAGGAGGTACTGGGCGCATGAGCTGGGTCGCCATCGAGGTCAATACGGCGCCCGAGTCCCGGGGCCGGCTCGGCGCCTGGCTCGTGCAGCACACGGGGCACGCCATCGAGGAGCGCGATGACGGCACGCTGGTGGCCTATGCGGGCACCACGGAGGCGGCGGGCATGCTCGATCGCGCCCTGCGCGGGTTCGCGGAGTCGCCGTTGACGGTGGTCCACCGGGTGCTGCCCGAGGTGGACTGGAGCACGTCGTGGCGCGACGGCATCATCGTGCGCCAGTTCGGCCGGCTCACGCTGGCTCCCACATGGCTCGCGGACTCGGCCGGCGCCGGTCCGCGCGTGATCCTCGATCCCGAGACGGCGTTCGGCAGCGGCGAGCATGGCTCCACCCGTGCGGCGCTCACGTTGCTCGACCGGCACGTGAAGCTGAAGGACCGGGTGCTGGATCTCGGCAGCGGAAGCGGCATCCTGAGCATCGCTGCCGTTACGCTGGGGGCGGCGTGGGCGGTGGGCGTCGAGGTGGACGAGGAATCGGTGCCGGTGGCGGAGCGCAACGCCGAGCACAACGGCGTCGCCGACCAGGTACAGTTCATTCACGGTGATGCCGCCGACGTGGCGCCGCTCTTCGCGCCGGTCGATCTCGTGCTGTCGAACATCCTGCGCGTGGTCAACGTGGCGTTGCTGCCCGAGATCATCGCCGCGCTCCGGCCCGGCGGCGTGGCCATCTTTTCGGGCATGGAAGAATCCGAGGAGGCGCTGTTCCGGCCTGAACTCGCCGCCGCTGGCGTGACGGTCGGGGCCGAGGCGCGCGACGCCGGCGGGTGGGCGGTCGCCGCCCGACGCTGAGTGACCCTGGTCCTCGTTCCCCCCGGAACCGCGGCGCTCGGCCGTCCCGTTTCAATCGATGACGACGAGCAGCATCACCTGAAGGTGCGACGGATCACTCCTGGCGCCGAAGTGGAGTTCACCGACGGCGCGGGTACCCGTGGCCGCGGACGGCTCCTGGTCCAGGGACGCGGCCTCTTCCTCGAGGTCGACTCGCTGGAGCAGGCACGCCTACCGGCGCCCATCGTGCTTGGTGTCGGTGCTGGCGACCGCGACCGCTTCACCTGGCTGGTGGAGAAGGCCACGGAACTCGGGGTCACCGAGATCATCCCGCTGGAAACCGAGCGCACGCGGGGCGTGGCGAGCGGTCTTCGCCCGGAACAACTGGACAAGCTCCGCCGCCGCGCACGCGAGGTGCTGAAGCAGTGTGGCGGCGCCTGGGCACCGGAGCTTCGCGAACCGGTGACGCTGGAGACCTTCGTGCGTCGGGCGGAGCCCGGCGCGCGCTGG
The DNA here is from genome assembly GCA_017889745.1 of Gemmatimonadota bacterium. Lineage (GTDB taxonomy): Bacteria > Gemmatimonadota > Gemmatimonadetes > Gemmatimonadales > GWC2-71-9 > JAGGAG01. Next base: position 3,563 of record JAGGAG010000164.1, read on the forward strand.
CTGCTGGACGCGGCCGGCGACCCGCCCCCGGCCCTCGACCCCGCGCTCCCGGCGTGCGCCCTCGTGGGGCCGGAAGGCGGCCTCAGCGACACGGAGCAGTCCGTGGCACTGGCGCACGGATTCGTTCCGGTGACTGCGGGTCCGCTGACACTGCGGTTCGAGACTGCAGCCCTGAGTGCCGCCGTGCTCATCCAGGCGGCACGGGCTGGGGCGTTCACGGCGGCGCGGCTGGCCTGAACAGCACGCATCCTGGAGTGCACATGACCGATTGCATCTTCTGCCGCATCGCCCAGGGCGAAATCCCGGCCAGCATCGTCGAACGAAACCGCGAAATGGTGGCCTTCAGGGACATCCAGCCGCAGGCACCAACGCACGTGCTCGTCATTCCGGTGCAGCATCTCGGCTCGGTGCGTGACGCCACCGGCACTGACGGCGAGGCGCTGCTCGGCCGCATGCTCGCGTTCACTTCCAGGGTGGCCAGCAGCCTCAGTCTGGACGAGGATGGCTACCGGATCGTCACCAACACCGGTCATCACGGTGGCCAGAGCGTGGACCACCTGCATTTCCACCTGCTTGGCGGGCGCCAGCTGCACTGGCCGCCGGGCTAGCGTGACTCGCTTGTCTCCCGTTCCGTCCTCGGCTAGACTCCCGAGATCACTACCAGAATTGCCCTCGTGAGGCCCGCAAGTGGTGGATTTTCGCCGTGCCGAGTGTCCTCGTTTTTCGCGATGACCGCGGGGCGGGCTGGCGCGCGTGGCTGACCTCCTCAACCGGGTACTGTCCGCCCTGACCGCGTCGCGGAAGGCGCAACTGAAGGACCGGACGCTGGTGCTCGGGACGCTCCTGTCCACGCTCAAGAACCGGGAAATCGAGCTCAAGCGCCCGCTGGCCGATGAGGACGCCGTCGAGGTACTGCGCCGGGGCGTCAAGACGCGCCGCGAGTCGGTCGAGCATTACGAAAAGGCCGGGCGCCTCGACCTGTCGGCGGTGGAACTCGCACAGATCAAGGTCATCGAGGAGTTCCTGCCGGCCGACGTCGATCCCGACGAGATTCGCGCCGCGGTACGGACGGCGATTGCGGGAGGGGCCGCCGATATCGGTAGGGTCATGGGGCAGGTCATGCCGGCGTTTCGCGGGCGGGCCGACGGCAAGGTGATCAACCAGATCGTGCGCGAGGAGTTGCAACGCGCGTGAGCCACTCGGAGGTGCAGTCGGCAATCCACGGGGTGCCCAGCCGGCATGCGGCGGGCACCCCGTCGCGCTTGTCTGATACGGGCATCGCGGCCGCACTCGGCGACCTCGAGTTCGACGAGGTGCTGGCCGCGGTGGCAGGACACGCGGCAGGTCCGCTGGGAGTGGCGCGGGTGCGCGAACGCCGGCCGTCCGCCGACCTGGCCTGGATCCGGGAAGAACTCGCCCTGGTCGGTGAAGTGGCTGCCGTGTTCCGCCGGGGTGACAAGCTCGTGGCCGAGCCGGTGCCCGACCTGTCCCGCGCGCTGGCGCGCCTCCGTATCGATGGCTCGGTACTGGAGTTGCCCGAACTGCGGGACCTGCGAGTGGTACTGAACGCAGCCCGGCTGGTCGAGGCCGAGCTTCGCCGCATAGCCGACCAGGCCCCGCGCGCCGCCGCACTCACGGTGGCGTTGCCCGACAAGGCGATCGACCGCCGGCTCGAGCTGTCGGTCGGCGATGACGGCGAGTTGCTCGATACGGCGAGCCCGGCGCTTGCCGCGGCCAGGCGCGAGATTCAGGCGGCGAGGCAGCGGCTGGTGAAACGCCTGGAGGGAATCCTCCGGGGCCTCGACGCCCAGGCCACGATCAAGGACGCGGGGGTGACCGTGCGCGGGGGCCGGTATGTGATCCCGGTACGCCG
>JAGGAG010000165.1 GCA_017889745.1 Gemmatimonadota bacterium
GTCTCGGAGACGTTCCAGTCGTGATCGCGGAGCTTCTGCAGCAGGAAGTTCTTCTCCGCCTCCTGCTTGAACGTCTCGAATGTGTGCGGTGCCACCACGACACTCTCGCCCGGCCCACCCGGGTCGAGCACCGGCAGGAGGCGATCGACGTCGGGACCCGTCACCATCTTGCCGGGGGACAGGATCATCAACCGCTCGACCCCGTTGCGCAGTTCGCGCACGTTGCCCGGCCACGGCCGCTGCTGGAGCCGGGCCACGGCATCCTCGCCGAACTTGCGCAGCGGCACGCCGGCGGTGGCAGCGATCTGGTCGGCGAAGTGCGCCACCAGCAGCGGGATGTCGTCGATCCGTTCCCGCAGTGCCGGCACGTGGATCTCCACCACGTTGAGCCGGTAGAGCAGGTCCTCGCGGAACCGGTTCTCGAGGATCTCCTCGCGCAGGTCCTTGTTGGTCGCGGCCAGTACCCGCACGTCGACGCTCACCGACTTGGTGCCGCCGATGCGCGTCACCACGCCTTCCTGCAGCACCCGGAGCAGCTTGGCCTGGGCCGCGAGCGACAGGTCGCCCACCTCGTCGAGGAAGAGCGTGCCCCCGTCGGCCTGCTCGAACTTGCCGGCGCGGTCGGTGACGGCGCCGGTGAACGAGCCACGCATGTGCCCGAACAGCTCACTCTCGATCAGCTCGGAGGGGATCGCCGCGCAGTTGAGCTCGATGAAGGCCTTGGTGCGGCGCCCGGACGCGTCGTGCAGCGCCCGGGCCACCAGTTCCTTCCCCGCCCCATTGTCGCCGGTGATCAGCACGCGCGCGTTGGTGGGCCCCACCTTGCTGATCAGCTCGCGCACGCCGGCCAGCGCCGGCGAGGTGCCGATCATCGCATACCGGCTGCCCACCACTTCCTTGAGCCGCTGGTTCTCGCCCGTGAGCTCGGCGTGACGCAACGCATTCCGGACCGTGATGAGCAGCCGGTCGGTGTCGAGCGGCTTCTCGAGGAAATCGAATGCGCCGCGGCGGGTGGCCTCGACCGCTGTCTGCAGGGTCCCGTGACCCGAGATCATGATCACGATCGCGTTCGGGTCGAGCTCCCGCAGTCGCGTCAGGGTGTCGAGCCCGTCCAGGCCGGCCATCTTGACGTCGAGGAACGACAGGTGGGGCCGGTACTCGGGGAAGACGGTGATGCCTTCACCCCCGGAGCTCGCCGTCCGCACCTGCATGCCCTCATACTCGAGCACCTGCTTCAGGGCCTGGCGGACGCCTGCTTCGTCATCAACGATGAGTACCCGGTAAGCCATGCGAGTAACGTAACGTCCCGTGCGGTCAACGGAAGCCAACCGGCCTCCGCGAGCCTTTGCATCTCACGGGGGCGGCCGCTAGCATCGAGCATGGCCGAACGGCACCTCGCAGTCACCCCGGCACTGTCCATCCCGCTCGCCGAGATCGTCATCCGGGCCACGCCGTCCAGCGGGCCGGGCGGACAGCACGTGAACCGCAGTTCCACCCGCATCGAGGCGGTGTGGAATGTCGCGGGTTCGCCGGTCCTCACCGAGATACAGCGCCGCCGCCTCCTTCTCCGGCTCGCCAGCCGGCTCAACGGCGACGGGAACCTGCGCGTCGTGGCGTCCGACCGGCGCAGCCAGTTGCAGAACCGGGCCGCGGCCCTCGAGCGTCTGGCGGGCGTGGTGAGCCGCGCCCTCGCGGTGCCCAAGGCGCGGCGTGCGACCCGGCCCACCCGGGCGTCCAGGGAGCGCCGGCTCGAGAGCAAGAAGCGCCGGGGCGAGACCAAGCGCGAGCGGCGGCGGCCGCACGACGATTGATGGTGCCGCCGGCGGGCGTGGCATGCGCCGCCTGAGGGTCGACCCGGCCGCGCCCGACCCCGTAAGCATCGCGGCGGCGGCAGCCATCCTCCGGGCCGGCGGGCTCGTAGCCTTTCCGACGGAGACCGTCTACGGCCTGGGTGCGGACGCGCTCGACCCCGCCGCAGTGCGGCGGATCTTCGAGGCCAAGGGACGTCCTTCCTTCAACCCCGTCATCATCCACGTCGCCAACACGGAGCAGGCACGCCGCCTCGCACGGCGCTGGCCAGCCCACGCCACGCGGCTGGCCAACCGGTTCTGGCCTGGCCCACTTACGCTCGTGCTGCCGAAGGACGTGGCCGTGCCCGACATCGTGACGGCCGGCCTCGATGCCGTCGGCATCCGCGTGCCCGCGCATCCGGTGGCGCTGGCCCTGTTGCGGGCCGCCGACCTTCCGGTGGCCGCCCCGAGCGCCAACCGCTTCACGCAGCTCTCACCCACCACCGCCGATCACGTGGCGGCGGCGATGGGAGACCGGGTGGACCTGCTGCTGGACGGCGGCCCCGCGACCGTGGGTATCGAGTCCACCGTAGTGGACCTGACCGGCCCGCAACCACGGCTCCTGCGGCCCGGAATGGTCTCGGTGGCCGAACTCGAGGAATTGGTCGGGCCTCTCCTGCACACCGCCGCCGATCCGGCGGGCGATGCACCACGCCTGTCACCGGGCCAGGTGGAGCGGCACTACGCGCCTCGCGCGACGCTGCTGCTGCTGACGCGTGCGGAACTGGAGGAGCTGGCGGATCGCCGCGGCCGGGGAGAAACGGGCAGGACGTCGCTTGGCGCAGTGCTGTACTCCGACGCCCGCGCGCCGCAACACAGCCAGGTCGTCCGCCTGCCGGCGCAGGCCGACGGCTATGCCAGTGGATTGTATGCCGCATTGCACCAGCTGGACGCCGCCGGGTGCGATCGCATCCTGGTAGAATTGCCACCCGAGGAGCCTCAATGGAACGCCGTGCATGATCGCCTGCGGCGCGCAGCGCGATGACGTGCAAACCTTGACCACAGGAGCCGAGTGAGAACAGGCACAGCATGGGTGGGAAGCGCCTTGCCCCTTCTGCTCGCCCTGGCGGGCGCCGGGTGTGCGCGCGACCGCGGGAAGACAGAGGTGTGGCGATTCGCCGACGCCGCCCCGCCCGTCACGGCAACACATGTCATGGTGGTGTCCGACAACCCCAGCTCGAGCGAAGTGGGGGCGGAGATCCTCCGCCGCGGCGGCAACGCCATCGATGCGATAGTCGCGGTCGCCTTCGCGCAGGCGGTCGTGAACCCCGCGGCCGGCAACATCGGCGGCGGCGGGTTCCTGGTGTACCGGCAGCGCGACGGCGAGGTGTTCGCCCTCGATTTCCGTGAGGCGGCACCACTCGCCGCAACCCGCGACATGTACGTGGACGCGACCGGCAAGGTCACCGATGAATCGCTCGTCGGCGCGCGCGCCGGCGGCGTCCCCGGCTCGGTAGCCGGGCTCTGGGCGATGCACCAGCGGTTTGGCGCGCTGCCCTGGCGCGAGGTCGTCCTGCCGGCCGCCGCGCTCGCGCGGGCGCACGCGCTCGACAGCCTGCGGGCGGAGTGGCTGGCCGACCGCGCCGGCACCTTCGCCCGGTTCCCGTCGTCGGCGGCCGTCTTCCTGCGCGGCGACGGCCGCGCCTGGCGCACCGGCGACACGCTGTACCAGGCCGACCTGGCCCGCACGCTCGCACTCGTCGCCGACAGCGGGGCCGACGTCTTCTACCAGGGAAGCATCGCGGAGGCGATCGCGCGTGAGGTGCAGTCGGGAGGCGGGCTCATCAGCCGGGAGGATCTCGCGCAGTATCGTGCCCTCTGGCGCACCCCGCTCGAGAACACCTACCGGGGCTGGCGGGTCATCACCATGCCTCCGGTGTCCGGCGGTGGCGCCACGCTCATCCAGGCGCTCAACATCCTCGAGGGATTCGACCTCCCGGCACCAGGCACCGCGGCGCTGGCACACCTCCAGCTCGAGGCGCTGCGGCGCGCCTTTCTCGACCGGAACACGCTGCTCGGCGACCCCGCCTTCGTGAACATGCCGGTCGCCGAGCTGACGTCGAAGGCCTACGCCGCGGCCCAGCGCAGCAGCATCGCGGCCGACCGCGCCACGCCGCTCGAGGGCTCGGCGCTCGTCGAGGGCATGCACACGACCCACTTCTCGGTAGTGGACAGTGCCGGTAATGCCGCGGCCATCACTACGACAATCAACACCGGCTTCGGTTCGGGTTTCGTAGTGGCGGGTGCCGGTTTCCTGCTCAATAACGAGATGGACGATTTCACGGCCCAGCCGGGTGCAGTGAACGCCATGGGCATCCAGCAGGTGGGAGACGCCAACACGATCGAACCGGGAAAGCGCATGCTCTCCTCGATGACGCCGACCATTGTCCTCGACCCCGCGGGGCGGCTATCGCTCGTGCTGGGCTCGCCCGGCGGCGCCACGATCATCTCCGCGGTGCTCGAGGTGATCTCGAACGTGGTCGACCAGCGGATGACGCTGGCGCAGGCGGTCGCCGCGCCTCGCGTCCATCACAACGGGCTGCCCGATGAGGTGGGATGGGAACCGGCGGGTCTGACGCCGCGGGTGCAGGCCGAACTGCGGAGGATGGGCTATTCGCTCTGGAAGGAACCGGAGTTCATGGGAACGGTGAACGCCATCCGCGCGACGCCGCAGGGCCTGGAGGGGGTAGCCGATCCGCGCGTGGCGGGAGGCGCGGCCGGCTGGTAGGCTAGTCCTCGACCCGTCCTGCCTCCTCGCCATCCTGGTCCAGTTCGCCCTGCAGCGCGTTGAGCGATGCGGCGAACTGCTCCGCGTCCTTGGCCGGCACGAGTGTCGCCGCCACCGGCTTGAGCACCGACGAGAATTCCACGTCACTGCTCCACTGGCCCTTGTACTCCCGGGCCGCCAGCATCATCACGAACAGGGTGATGCCGAAGCCGGCGGCAATGCGCAGGTGCTTCTCCCAGTTCGCCTGGTTCATGACGCGCAGGTGTGCGAGGATCGCCACCACCCACACCAGTGCGGTCAGCGCGGTCAGGGCGATTGCGATCGTGTTCGCCCCTGGCGCCAGGAACTTCTGCCACGATTCCATCTCGCCCACCACCCAGCCAAGCACGGCGATGAGGGTGCCCACCACGAAATGCTGGCCGAAACGTGCCCGGCCATGGCGGATGCGCCCCGCGATCGCCCACAGCCCGACCCACGCGCACTCACCGAGCACGAGCGCGATGGCAACCACGGTCGCAATCACCGCGCGTTCCGAGCCCGGCATCGTGAAGTAGCCGATTGCGGCCCCGCCGAGCGCGAGCAGGGCTGCCGCACCCCACTGGACCGGCCGGCGTCCTGCGAAGACGATCCAGCCCGGCACCGGCCGTTCCGCAGCGCGGACCGGCACCATCGCGTCCCCGGTCGCCTCATCGACGAGCCGGATGATGTTTCCACCCACCGCTACCGGCGCCGAGGGCGTCAGGGCGAGCGACATGGAGCGCTCGGGCGCGCCCGGCCGGTGCAGTCCGGAAGACTGGCCCAGCACCGTCACCGTGAGCCCGCCGTCGGCCTCGCGGTCGATGCGCGCGCCACCACGCGGCCGGCCGCGTCCACGACCTCGATCCAGCTCATTCCGCAGCCTCCGGCGCCGGCGTAATCGACGCGAGATACCGCGCCACCATGCGCTGGATCAGGTCGAACCGCAGGCCGGACATCGTGAGTGTCGTGACCAGGCTGTGCGCCGTGGCGCCCAGGGGCGTGGCCCGCAGCACCGCCTCATAGAGCCCTGAGAGACTCTTGAGCCGCCGGGCGCACAACTCGGTTCGGAACGTCAGCGTCGCCGTGCGCACGTTGTTGCTGGTGCACCGGAAGCGCGTCGTCTCCCTCGGGGTGCCATCGAACGAGAGCTTGTCGTTGAAGACCTGTTCACTCGCGGCGAGCAGCCGGACCCGGCTCAGCGATTCGCCATCGAGTAGCTGATGGGAGAAGTAGACCAGGC
>JAGGAG010000166.1 GCA_017889745.1 Gemmatimonadota bacterium
GAGGTGGTCTGGCCGGTGGGCGAACCGCGGCGGGCGCGAAGGGTGGGGCCCCGCTGCGAGGTGGTCTGGCCGACGGGCGAACCGCGGCCGCCGTCAGGTGGCCGCGGTTCGTGCCGGAGGAGATCCGAGGACCCCGAGCAGCGGGGCCCCACCCAAGCGCCCACCGCCTAGCGCCTAGCGCAACGCACTCATATACCGGTAGCTCGCCTTGAGCGACCCCATCGGGTCCGCCGGCTCGTCGTGCTCCACGAACCAATGCTTGATCCCCGCCTGCCTTCGCACCCCGTAGATCGCCTTCCAGTCGATCACCCCCGCCCCCACGTCCACCATCGCCCCGTCCTTCGCCATGTCCTTCACATGCACCAGCGGAAACCGCCCCGGCCATCGCACGAAGTAGGTGAACGGGTTCTGCCCTCCCTTCCGGATCCAGTACAGGTCCATCTCGAACTGCACCAGCTCGACATCCGTGGCCTGCAGCAGCGCGTCGTACGGCAGCTTGCCGCCCTCCGCCACGAACTCGTACTCGTGGTTGTGGTAGGCGAACTGGATGCCCTGCTTCTGCGCTGCCTCACCGGCCCGGTTGAACCGTTCCGCGATGGCTTGCCAGTCGGCCAGCACCTTCCGCATCCCGGCCGGCACCGACGGCACCACCAGGTACCGGTGCCCGATCTCCGCCGCCGCGTCCAGCGTCGCCGGCCACTCGTCGCGCAGGCTGGAGACCGGCACGTGCGCCGAGGGTGCCACCAGCCCCGCTCGGCCCAGCGCCGCCTTCACCTGGGCTGGAGTGCGGCCGAAGTAGCCGGCGAACTCCACCTCCCGGTAACCCACCTTGGCCACCGCGGCGAGCGTGCCCTCGAAATCCTTCTCCATGAGGCCGCGGACGGTATAGAGCTGTAGCCCTACCGGCTGCATCCGTCGGCCGAGGCCCAGGACCTCGCGCGGCAGGAACAGCGGCACCGCCCCGGCCACCGCAGCCGCCACCACCGAGCGCCGTTGCATCAGAGCTTCCCCCGGTTCATGAGCCCCACCGCGTGGTCCACTGCCCGCGCCGTCAGGGCCATGTAGGTGATGGACGGATTCTGGCAGGCCGACGACGTCATGCACGAGCCATCGGTAATGAACAGGTTGGGCACGTCCCACGACTGGTTCCACCCATTGAGCACCGACGTCTTCGGATCCCGGCCCATGCGCGCAGTGCCCATCTCGTGGATCGTGAGCCCCGGCGGGTTGTCGTCCATGAACGGGCTGACGTCGCGGAGCCCCGCCGCCGTCAGCATCTCTGCCGCCTGCTGCGCGGCATCGGCCAGACCCGCGCGCTCGTTGTCGCTCCAGCGGCAATCGACCCGGAGGGCCGGCACCCCCCAGCGGTCCTTCACCTCCGGGTCGAGCGACACCGCGTTGCCCTCCCGCGGCAGGCACTCACCGAATCCCTTGAGCCGGAACTGCCACGGCCCCGGCTGGTTGAGCCGCTCCTTGAATGCCGCCCCGAATCCGGGCAGTTCCGCGCCTCGCGTCCATCCCGGCTGCCATGACTTGCCCTGGTACGCGTAGCCCCGGAGGAACGGCGCCTTGTCGGTGCCGACGTTGCGGAACCGCGGCAGGTACGTGCCGTTGGGCCGGTCGCCCACGGTGGTACGGTCGTCCAGTCCCGGCACCGTCCCCACCGCCCCACCGCCCATCCAGTGGTCCATCAGGTAGTGACCCAGCGCCCCGCTCGAATTGCCCAGCCCGCCGGGCCAGCGGGTGCTGCTGGAGTGGAGCAGGATGCGGGTCGACTCGAGCGTCGAGGCGCAGAGGAACACCACGCGCGCCCGGAACTCGATGGTCTCGAGCGTTTCCGCGTCGATCACGTTGACGCCCGATGCGCGCCCGGTGCGCGGATCGTACACCACGCTCTGCACCACGCTGTGCGGCCTGAGCGTGAGCTTGCCCGTAGCGGCCGCCGCCGGCAGCGTCACGTGCACGCTGTTGAAGTAGGAATAGGTGGTGCAGCCCCGCTCGCACACGCCGCAGTAACCGCATGGTGCCCGCCCCCCATGCGACCTGGTCAGGATTGCGCAGCGGCCAATCGTCAGCACCCGCTCCCGGCCGTACCGGCTTGCGAGGCGTTGCTGCACCTGTCGCTCGGCCACGTTCATCGGCATCGCCGGCAGGAAGCGGCCATCGGGAACCTGCGCCATCCCCTCCGCCTCGCCGCTGACCCCGATGTAGCGCTCCACATGGTCGTACCACGGCGCGATGTCGGCGTAGCGTATCGGCCAGTCCACCCCGTGCCCGTCGCGCAGGTTGGCCTCGAAGTCGAGATCGCTCCAGCGGTACACCTGCCGCCCCCACGTTATGGACCGACCGCCCACCTGACGGCCGCGGATCCAGTCGAAGCTGGTTCCCTTCGCGGTGGTGTAGGGATTGTCCATGTCGTCCACGAAGAACTGCGCGCTCCACTCGTCGCACGCATAGCACTTGCGCTGCACCGCCTGCGTGCGCTCCTGCTGCAGCCGGTTCCCCTTGCCGCGGAACGGCAACTCCCACGGTCGCACCGCCATGGTGTAGTCGGTGGCGGGGTCGATGGGCCTGCCCGCCTCCAGCACCAGCGTGTTGAGCCCGCGCTCGGTCAGCTCCTTGGCGGCCCAGCCGCCGCTGATGCCCGAACCCACCACGATCGCGTCGTAGCGCGGCGGCATCTCAGTGCCTTCCGCCGGACACGCCGCCCACCGGCGCGTCGCCGTCGTAGTACCCCGGCATGAACGGCAGCTTCAGCGTCTCCTGGATGCCCGGCTCCGAGTTGTAGTAGCCGTACAGCGTGAGCGCCTTGAACCGGCTCCAATATGGTGCGGCGGCATCGGTCTGCGTCTGCGCCCTGGTCTCCAGCTCCTGCATCACCGCCACCTGCTCCGCCGCCGCTGCGTCGAGGAAGAGCCGCCCGGATGCGCGCATGCTCCGCGCATCCACGTCGGCCAGCCCGGACAGGAACGCCGCCCGCTCGTCCTCGTGATACCAGTCGGCCACCATCCGCTCGATGAACGCAGCTACGCCGGCCGCGCGCGCACCCGGGGTGTTGGTGGCGGGAATGATGAGTTCGGAGAGCTGGTCGACGGTGGCGCGCTGATGCGGATCGAAGAGACTGCGGTGCCGTGAGGTGGGCGCGCTCCGCTCCAGCGCAGTCAGCTCTTCCGCGGAGAGTCCCGCCAGGGCGGGTACGGCCACTGCCAGCAGCCGGAGCAGTTCAAGCCTGGTCACCTTGGGCAGGTCCCCCCAGTTGCGTGGTTCGTCCACAAAGATAGGCGTACCCACTGGCTCTCGGCTGCAACTCCTTGCGCTTGTCGGGTTCTTCCCGCGGTTTCCGATCTTTGAAGTAGGCCCCATCGCATCCCGGCACCTCGGGAGTCTCGGCACCAGGAGGAATCATGCGCAGGTTCACCCACAGGCACGCCGTCGTCGGCCTCGCCCTCGCGGCACTGGCCGCCTGCAGCGGCGCAGACGACGCCACCCAGCCAACCGCGCCGGCGGCCGGGACCGCGGACGCGGCCCTCTCCCGCAGCGACAACAGCGCGCTCGCCGCCGAGGTACGCACGCTCACCGCCGGACGGGGCATCACTCCACTCGAAAGCCCTCCCCCGGTCCGCCCCGCCCTGGTGCGCCTCGGCCGCGCGCTCGCCTTCGACAAGGTGCTGAGTGGCAACAAGGACATCGCCTGCATGACCTGCCACCTGCCCCAGTTCGCCACCGGCGACGCCCGGAGCCTGTCGATCGGGCAGGGCGCCACCGGCCTGGGGCCGGCGCGCATCCATCCGGGTGGCGCCTTCATTCCCCGGAACGCGCCACCGGCCTTCAACCTCCACGCGATGAAGGTGCTCTTCTGGGACGGGCGCGTGTCCCGCGACGATGGCGGCATGGTGCACACCCCCGTGGGCGACAAGATCACCCCCCAGATGTCAGCGGTATTCGAGTTCGGTCCGCTCTCCGCGCTGCCGTTGTTTCCGGTGTTGAACCGCGCCGAAATGCGCTCCGATGCCGGCAACGAGCTGGCGGCCTTCCGCGACGATCAGGAACCGGAGATCTGGGCCGCGGTCATGAAGCGGCTCGGCGCCATCCCGCAGTACCGGCGCTTGTTCGAGGCCGCGTATCCCGGTCAGCGCTTCCAGGACATGACCTTCGCTCACGCCAGCAACGCCATCGCCGGGTTCCTTACCAGCCAGTTGTCCTTCAACCGCTCGCCCTGGGACAGGTTCCTCGCCGGCAACGACCGCGCCCTCACCGACGTGCAGCTGGCCGGCGCCAAGAACTTCATGTCGGCCCGCTGTTCCATCTGTCACAACGGGCCCGCGTTCAGCGACAACCTCTTCCACAACGTCGCCGTGGCCCAGATCGGTCCGGGCGAGGGCGACGGCGGCGGTGGTCACGACGACTTCGGCCGGATGCGGGTCACCGGCGTCGCGGCGGAACAGTACGCCTTCCGCACCACGCCGCTCCGCAACGTCGAGCTGACCGGTCCGTGGGGACACGGTGGCCAGTTCACCGACCTGCGCGCCTTCGTGGATCACTACAGCGAGTCGGACATCAAGCTGCACAACTTCGACGTGAACCAGCTCGAGGCGCTGCTGCGCGGCACGGTGCAGCCCACCACCGACGCCATCCTGGCCACGCGCGACCCGCTGCTCAACGGCGTGGTCTTCACCCCGCAGCAGGTGGACGAGGTCACGGCCTTCCTCTCGGCGCTCACCGATCCGAGGGCGCGCAACCTGGAACGGATCACCCCGCGCCGGGTGCCGAGCGGTCTGCCGGTCGACGGAGCCGTCTTCGCGTCAGGACCGCCGGAAGACGACTTCTGACCTGACGCCGCGAGACGTCTCACTTGGCGAGGGGCCTCACCCCTCGCCACCTTCCGGTCTCATCACAGGTTCCTCCGATGCCCGTCATGGATCCCGATCGCTGGCTGGAGCTCGAACCATGGCTCGACCGGGCGCTCGAGCTGGCCCCCGGCGAGCGCGCCAGGTGGCTCGATGAGCTGTCCATCTCCTCGCCGGATATCGCTGCCGACCTGAGCCGGTTGCTGGCGCGCGAAGCCGATGCCGACAAGACCGGGTTTCTGGCCCAGCCGTTCGACGCCGCGCCGACCGGCATGGAAGTCGGTGCCTACACCATTGACCGCTCGCTGGGCCAGGGCGGCATGGCCAGCGTCTGGCTCGCGCACCGTACCGACGGCCGCTACGAGGGTCAGGCGGCGGTGAAGTTCCTCAACCTGGCGCTGATGGGATCGACCGGGTACGAGCGCTTCCGTCGTGAGGGATCGGTGCTCGCGCGGCTTACGCATCCCGGCATCGCCCGGCTGCTCGACGCCGGGGTACGCAACGGTCAGCCCTACCTCATCCTCGAGTACGTCGACGGCCAGCGCATCGATGAGTACGTGGCCGGG
>JAGGAG010000060.1 GCA_017889745.1 Gemmatimonadota bacterium
CGCGATCGTGGCCGTGCTCGGGCTCTTCGGGGTGTCCGACACGACCGGATTCTCCTACGCCGTCACCTACCACATCACCACGCTGCTGCCCGTAACGCTACTCGGCATGGTCTCGCTCGCCGTCAGTCCCATCGCCATCAGGGACATCCGGGCCCAGGCAGCGCGATGACCTCCGTCGAGGTCCCGGCCCATGCCAAGGTCAACCTGCTACTCAGGGTGCTGGCCCGCGAAGACGACGGCTACCACGGCATCGAGACCCTCTTCGCGCTGCTCGACCTCCACGACACCCTGGTCGCAGAGCGGGTAGACGGTCCTGAGGTGACCCTGACCGTTGACGGTGCCGACACCGGCCCCTTCATGGAGAACACGGTGATGCGAGCGGCCACCCGCGTGCTCGACGCTACTGGCCAGCCGTTCGGGCTTCGGCTGCACCTCGTCAAGCGCATCCCGGTCCGTGCCGGCCTGGGTGGAGGGTCGAGCGACGGCGCCGCGGCGCTGCTGGCCGTAAACCACCTGGCCGGCAACGCCATCCCCCGCCATGAGTTGCTCCAGTTCGCCGCGCGACTGGGGAGCGACGTCGCGTTCTTCGTGGCCCAGGCCCCGTTGGCCCTCGGGTGGGGCCATGGGGAACGGTTGCTTCGCCTGCCGGCGCTGCCGTCCGCGCCGGCACTCCTCGTCACCCCGCCGGTCGGGGTCAGTACCGCCGACGCCTACGGATGGGTCTCGGCCGCGAGGAAGCACGACGGCCGGCGGGGGGCGCTGGCGCTCGACCTCGATTCGCTTGCGTCGTGGGGCAGCATCGGGCGGATGGCGGGCAACGATTTCGAGTCGGTGGTCTTTGCGAGGCTGCCGGCGGTACGGGCAGCATTCGAGAAGCTCTGCACCACGCATCCGCTGGTGTGCCGCATGACGGGATCGGGTTCGACGCTCTTCGCGATCTACCGCTCGGTGCGTGAACGAGACGATGCGGCGATGATGCTGGGGCGGACGCACGGGGAGGTGCGGCAGGTGATGACGATGGCAGCGCCTCCCGTTTATCCTTGAGCCGGTGCTGCAAGCAGGAAGTGCCCCTTCGTCCAACTGGCAGGACAGCGGACTTTGGATCCGTCAATGCTGGTTCGAGCCCAGCAGGGGCAATAAACGAAAACGCTCCGGCCATCTGGCCGGAGCGTTCTGTTACTCACCCGCCCTGATCAGGTCGCCGGAACCGCGGCGACGGTCAGGACGACGTCATTGAAGTCGGTGTCGCCACCATCCTCGAAGTTCACCGTCCAGGTGGGGTACGCCCCGGTGACGCGGGCGCCTGGCGGGTTCGCGAACTGGTCCGAGTTGAACAGGATGTCAATCTCGGTGCCGGCCGGATTGATCGGGGTCGAGTAGTCCCACAACCGGCCATTGGGCTCCCGGCAGGCATCCGTCGTCAACACGGCCGCCACCGGACTGGTGAGTTCGATCTCGTCGTTGATCGCGTCGCAGCTGTTGGTGGTCAGCGTGATGGTGTAGCCCGCTGGCGCGGTCAGGACCAGCGTGCATTGCTGCGTCTGGCCGCCGCCGGCGTCGCATCGTAGCCCGGTCGTGACCCGTGGCGGATCGCCGGCGCCCGCGCAAGCGGCCAGCGTGAAGCCGAACGACAAGGCGAGGATCGGAAACAACAGTGGCTGCACTCGCATGGCTTGGATCTGCTCCAGGGAAAGGAATGTGTTGACTTGAACGATAGTTCGCTAAAGCACTATCACATCATCGGTTAGCTTGACACCGTCCGGCCGACCGGCCCCCGGAGCTCGCGAGAAGCTGATCCGGCTCGCGCCCCAGAATACACTTAACATATGCAAGTGATGCGCCCCCCGTGTCTTCGGTGACGTCCCCGCCCTTCCGGTCAGCGCATCTGGGGGCATGCTGAATTGACCTAACCCCGCCTCGCAGCTATCCTTGTGGGCTCTAAATGGCTGAGATCTCGCTTTCCCGCAGCCAGATGCTTCTCCTCAGCGGTACCGCCAACCGCGGACTCGCCGAAGAGGTTGCGCAGCATCTCGGACAACCGCTTTGCGCCCTGACCATCCGGCGCTTCGCGGACGGCGAGTTGTTTGTGAAAATCGACGAGAACGTGCGTGGCCGCGATGTGTACATCATCCAGCCCACGAATCCGCCCGCCGAGAACATGATGGAGCTGTTGCTCCTCATGGACGCGGCCAAGCGGGCCAGTGCGGCACGGGTCACCGCCGTCATTCCCTACTTCGGGTATGCGCGGCAGGACCGGAAGGACCAGCCCCGCGTCGCCATCAGCGCCAAGCTCATGGCGAACATGGTGTCCAAGGCCGGCGCGGATCGCGTGCTGGGCATGGATTTCCACCAGCATCAAATGCAGGGGTTCTTCGACCTGCCGGTGGACCACCTGTACGCGGCGCCGGTCTTCGTGAACCACTTCCGGCAGAAGCAGCTGCACGATCCGGTGGTCGTGGCGCCCGACGTCGGCTCGGCCAAGATGGCCCGCGGTTTCGCGAAGCGGCTCAACGCGACCCTGGCCATCATCGACAAGCGGCGCCCGTCGGCGAACGTCGCCGAGGTGGTGAACGTCGTGGGTGAGGTGTCCGGGCGCGACTGTGTGATCCCGGACGACATGATCGATACCGCCGGCACCATGTCCGAGGCGGTGCACGCACTGAAGCGGCTGGGCGCGCGGGATATCTACTGCTGCGCCACGCACGCCCTGCTGTCGGGACCGGCGGTCGATCGGCTCTCGGCGTCTCCGGTATCGGAAGTGGTGGTGACCAACACCATTGCCATCCCGCCGGAACGGAGGTTCGACCGGCTCAAGATTCTTTCGATCGCCAGCTTGCTGGCAAAGGCGATCGGCTACACGCACAGCGACCAGTCCGTCAGTTCGCTGTTCGACTGATTCAGGAACAGGACACGACCATGGCAACCAAGGCATCCCTGCAGGCGCACACCCGCGGCAGCACCGGCAAGGGCGCGGCGCGCTCCCTCCGCCGCGCCGGCATCGTTCCCGGCGTCATCTACGGCCATCACCGGCAGCCGGAGTCGCTGCAGATCGAGGCGCCGGCCCTGACCCGCCTCCTCGTGGGAGCCCACTCGAGCACGCTGGTCGACGTGACCGTCGACGACCGCGCGCCGGTGAAGGCGCTCATCCGCGAGATCCAGCGCGACCCGCTCCGCGGCAGCACGATCGTCCACATCGACCTCTACGAGGTCCGCGCGGACGAGAAAGTGTCGGTCGAAGTCGCCATTCGCCTCGTCGGCACGCCCGAGGGCGTGCGGAATCATGGCGGCGTGCTGGAGCAGCAGCTCCACGCGCTCGGGATCAAGGCGCTCCCCGCCGACATCCCGGAAATGATCGAGATCGACGTCACCAGCCTCGCCATCGGGCAATCGCTGCACGTGAGCGACCTGACCGTCGCCAAGGCCGACATCGTCACCGACGCCACCCAGACGGTGGCCGTGGTGGCGGCGCCGCGCGCCGAAGAGGCCCCGGTGGCCGCGGCCGCCGAGGCACCCGCGACGACCGAGCCCGAACTGATCCGCAAGGCGAAGGCCGACGCCGAGGAAGAAGAGAAGTAGCGGGGTCCGGCCCTGCGCGTCATCGTGGGGCTGGGCAATCCCGGCCAGGAGTATGAGGACACCCGGCACAATGCCGGGTTCCTGCTCGCCGATCACATTGCCCGCCGCTGGGGGCTCGGAAGCTTTCGTCGTGGCGACCGGGCCCGCGTGGCCGAAGGCCAGTGGCAGGGCGAATCCGTCCAGTTGCTCAAGCCCCAGACATACATGAACCGGAGCGGCGCGGCCCTGTCACCCTTCCTCGGTGGCACCTTCGACCCGGCGACCGACCTGCTCGTGCTGGTCGACGACGTCGCCTTGCCGGCAGGACGGTTCCGGCTCCGCGGCGCCGGGTCCGCGGGTGGCCACAACGGGCTCAAGAGCATCGAGGCCACGCTGCAGCGGCAGGACTATGCGCGGCTTCGCATCGGGGTCGGGCCCCAGCCCACCGCGGATGACCTGGCCGACTACGTGCTCGCACCGTTCACGCAGGAGGAGCGCGACGCGATCGATGCGCTGCTCGACCCGATGGCCGACGCCGCCGAATGCTGGCTTACCGACGGCATCGAGCGCGCCATGACACGCTTCAACAGGGGATCGTAGGAACACTACATGCTGCGTCTCGGTATCGTCGGCCTCCCCAACGTCGGCAAGTCCACGCTCTTCAACGCCCTCACGTCAGCGGGTGCCCTCGTGGCCAACTACCCCTTCGCCACGATCGAGCCGAACACGGGCGTGGTGCAGGTGCCCGATCCGCGCCTCGAGAAGCTGGCGGAGATCGTCCAGCCGGAGCGCACGCTGCCCGCCACCGTCGAGTTCCTGGATATCGCCGGACTGGTCAAGGGCGCGAGCCAGGGCGAGGGCCTCGGCAACCAGTTCCTCGCCAACATCCGCGAGGTGGACGCCATCGTGCACGTCGTGCGCTGTTTCGAGGACGATGACATCCAGCATGTCATGAGCTCGGTCGATCCGGCCCGCGACCGCGAGGTCATCAACATCGAACTCGGACTGGCCGACCTGCAGGCGGTGGAGAAGCGGCTCGACAAGGCGGCGCGCGCCGCCAAGTCGGGTGATGCCCAGGCGAAGATCGAGTCGCGCCTTCTGGAGCGTCTCCGCGGCGCGCTGGCCGACGGCAAGGCCGCGCGAAGCGTGGTGCCGACCGAGGAGGAGCGCCCGGCCTATCGGGCGTTCAACCTGCTCACCGCCAAGCCGGTGCTGTACGCCGCCAACGTCCGGGAAGAGGACCTCACCGGCGGGAACCGCCATGTCGAGGCCCTCCGCTCCGGCGTGATGGCCGACGGCGAGGAAGCCGAGATTGTGACCTTCTCCGCCAAGGTGGAGGCCGAGCTGGCCGAGCTGCCGCCGGAGGACCGCCAGGACTTCCTGCAGTCCCTTGGCCTCGAGGAGTCGGGACTCGATCGCCTGGCCCACGCGGCATATCACCTGCTGGGCCTGCAGAGTTATTTTACGGCAGGCGAGAAAGAGGTCCGGGCCTGGACCATCCATCGGGGCGACCGGGCGCCGGTCGCGGCCGGGGTCATCCACTCCGATTTCGAGAAGGGATTCATTCGCGCCGAGACGGTCGGGTACGACGATTTCGTGCGGGCGGGTGGATGGAAGGGCGCGCGGGAGCAGGGCCTGGCACGCGCGGAAGGCAAGGAATACGTCGTGCGCGACGGAGACGTTCTCCTGTTCCGTTTCAACGTCTGACAGCCGGGCTCACGTCCGGGAGGAAATACATGACCAGTCCCTTTGGCACTTCGACTACCATGACCGGCGGCACCGCGGCGGCCGATGAGCGGGTCGCCACGTTCCTGCGCGGCGTGTACGGCTGGATGTTCGGCGGGCTGCTCGTCACCGCGGCGGTCGCGTTTGCGGTGGCAGGATCACCGGCCCTGGTGCAGACCCTGATCACCAATCGTATCCTGTTCTTCGGGCTCTTCATCGCCGAACTGGCCCTGGTGTACGTCGTATCGGCCAAGGTCGACACGCTGTCACCCACGGCGTCCGCCGGCCTCTTCCTGCTCTACTCGGCGCTCAACGGCATCACCCTGTCGCTCATCCTGCTGGTGTACACCGGCGGCTCGATCGTCACGGCGTTCCTGGCCACGGCAGGGATGTTCGGGGGCCTGGCGCTCTATGGCACCGTGACGAAGCGCAGCATGGACGGCATTGGATCGTTCGCCATGATGGGCCTGTTTGGCGTCATCATCGCGATGCTGGTGAATTTCTTCCTCAAGAGCCCGGCGCTCAGCTTCGTGATGTCGGTGGCAGCGGTGATCGTCTTCACCGGGCTCACGGCGTACGATGCGCAGCGGCTCAAGCGGATGGCGCTCGCGGTGCAGGGCCCGCAGGTGGGTGCTTATGCGGTGAGCGGGGCGCTGTCGCTCTACCTGAACTTCATCAACCTGTTTCTGAGCTTGCTGCGGCTGTTCGGCAACCGCCGCTAGGGCTCAGGCCTCCCGGCTCAGCCGATAGCGCCAGTCTTCGGCCAGCGCCGGACATTGCGCCAGCAGTGCCGCTTCGTCGGGGCGCTGCTGGCGCTCTGACATTACCTGGGCCACCCGCCGCACCGGCCACTGCGGGTAGGGACGGTCCGTCAGCGTCACCGGCATCCCCGCCTCGATCCAGCCCTCCTTCCTGACCCGCAGGTACCAGCCCGAGCGACCGTTCGCGAACACGGTGGCGACCAGGTCGGGCCTCCGGTGCCGCCGCGCGAGCGTGTTGCAGGGCGTGCGCGGCTTCGACACCTCGAACGCCACCGGGCCTACCTGCCAGCGATCTCCCAGGCAGACCGAGTCCTCGTCGGTGTCCGTAACCGTCAGGTTCTCGCCGAAAGCGCCGGGACCCACGTCTTCGCGGAGCCAGTCCTTCCGCCAACGCGCATAGTGATCAGCGGAGTAGGCCAGGAGCGCCTGGTCGGCACCGCCGTGATGCTGCCGGTCGGCCACCGCATCGCCGGAAAGCCCCAGCTGGGCCGCCCACACCCTGCCCCCCACCGGCTCCTTGCCGATGGCGCTGGTGAAGACCCGGTCCATCGGGTCCTCCGACCCGGGAACGCCGTATACCTTCGGGGTGCCGATCTGAATGGAAAGGAGGCGCATGATCCTGCGTGCGTGAAAGGTGAACGGTGAAGAGTAAACGGGGAGGCCGTATCCTGTTCCCCGCTCACCGCTTACCGCTCACGCACTCGCCCTACCGTCGGGGCCCCGAAGGGGCTATGTTTTCGGGCTCCAGAACCCTCCCCGGGGACAGCACCAGTCGCCCGGGGCATCCGTCCACAGGAAAGGTGCCATGGTAAGACCGTACGAAGTGGTGTACATCTTCGACAGCGCGCTCGAGGAGCCGGCGATCAACGAGCGGCTCGAGCGGTATCACTCGCTGGTGAAGCACGCCGACAGCGAAGCCCCCCGCATCAACCACTGGGGCAAGCGTTCACTCGCCTATCCGATCAAGAAGCGTGAGATGGGGTACTACGTCGTCGCCAATTTCCAGGCCGACACCACGGCGTTGCCCGAGTTCGAGCGTGCCATCAAGCTGGACGATGGCGTGCTGCGCTTCCTGGTCGTCGCCGACGACAAGGACTACACCGTCAGCCGCGAGCCGGGTGACCGCAAGTTCGAGGAGGAGGAAGAATGAAGCGCAGCCGCAAGGGCGATCCACTCGCCGAACAGGGCATCCGGTACGTTGATTACAAGGATGAGAAGCTGCTCCAGCGCTTCCTGACCGAGCGCGGCAAGATCCTGCCGAGCCGCCTGTCCGGCATCAGTGCCCGGCACCAGCGCCAGATCAGCGTGGCGATCAAGCGGGCCCGCTACCTCGCGCTGCTGCCCTATGTGAAGAGGGGCGGCAACTGACGCACGCCAGCCCGGCGGCGCCGGGACCGGCCCGCGTGTCGCCTGGTTGGCTGCTGCTGGTCGTCGTGTACTTGCTGGTCGCCCCGGGCATCCTGTTGCTCGGACCGCTGGCCGGGCTCCTCCTGGTGGCCCGGCCAGTTTCACGTCAGGCCTGGATCACCATCGTCCTCGCCGTCGCCTGGTGCCTGCTCTGGCTGGCCCAGCGGGACGGACTGCCGGGCCAGTTCCTGCGGGCGTACAGCGTGGCGGCCATCGGCGCGTGGGTCATCCTGGCTCCGCGGGCGCCGGGCAAGGGGCTTCGTCAGGCCCTGCTGGCCACCGCGGCGGCCAGCGCGGTAACCTTCGGCTGGATGCTGGCGCTCGGCATCGGCTGGGGCGACGTCCAGTCGGCCACGGCGCGATGGTTTTCTTCCACGCTCCTCGAGCAGGCCCGGATGGCCGAGGAAGTGTGGGGCGAAGCCGGGCCGCAGTTGAGCGCGCCGCTGTTCGACCTCGCAGGTCAGTCGCGGATGATCGCGCAGCTCATGCCGGCGGGGATAGTGCTCCTGACGCTGGCCGGCCTGACCCTCGCCTGGCGGGGGCACTTCGCGCTGGCCGCGCGGCCGCTCGGACCGGCCCCGAAGCCGCTCGCCGCGTTCACGTTCAGTGACCACGCGATCTGGCTCGTGGTGATCAGCCTGGCCCTGCTGCTGGTCCCGGGTGCCACTTCGATTCCGGGAGTCGAGCAGGTTGCGTTCAACGTGCTGCTCGTGGTGCTGGTGCTGTACGCGCTCCGCGGCGGGGCCGTGTTCCGCGCCGGGATCGGGCGGGTGTCGCCAATGGGTATCGTGCTGTACACGGTGCTCACCATCCTCATGTTTGCCTTCGTGGCGAGCGGCCTGACCGTTCTCGGGCTCGCCGACACGTGGCTCGACTTCCGGCGCCGCATGGCGCCGACTACCGGAGGAACCAAGTGATGATGGAAGTGATCCTGCGGGAAGACGTACAGTCCCTTGGCAAGGCGGGCCAACTCGTGCGGGTCAAGCCGGGCTACGCCCGCAACTTCCTGCTGCCGCGCGGACTTGCCTTCGAGGCCACCGAGGGCAACAAGAAGCGGATCGAGGCCGAAGCCAGGGCCCGCGCCACAAAGGCGAGCGCCGAGAAGGCGGCCTCCGAACAGCTCGCCACGCAGCTGGCCAGTATCACGGTGACCCTGCGCGGCAAGGCCGGCGAGGAAGGCAAGCTCTTCGGCTCGATCACTTCGCAGGACATCGCGGCGGCACTGACGGAGCAGGGATTCACGGTCGACAGGCGCAAGCTCGAGCTGGAGCACCCGATCAAGACGATCGGCTTCCACTCCGTCACGGTGCGCCTCCAGTCGGACGTCCACGCTGAGGTCAAGGTCAACATCGTCCCGGAATAGGACGTGACTGCCCGCATCGCCTATGTCGACGGGCCGCGGTTGGCCCGCTCGCTCTTCGCGGCTGCCGACTGGGTGGCCGCGGGACGCGATGAGATCAACCGCATCAACGTCTTCCCGGTGCCCGATGGCGACACCGGGACGAACTTCAGCCTCACCTTGCGCGCGGTCGCCGACGCCCTGCGGGCGCTCGGTGACGCGCCGCTTCCGGACACGGCGAAGACCATGGCGCGCGCGTCCGTTCTTGGGGCGCGCGGCAACTCGGGCATGATGCTCGCCCACTTCCTCATGGGCTTCGCCGAGTCGGTGGGCGACAAGCGTACGGCCAGCGTGGCCGAGGTGGCGGCGGCCATCCGGAGCGGGGCCAACAAGCTCGAGCAGTCGCTGGATGAGCCCCGCGAGGGCACCATCCTCACCGTGGCACGCGAGGCCGCCAATTCGGCCGAGCGCGCTGCCGCCAGCACCAACGACATCGGCGACTTCATGCTGCAGATGCTCCGGGACGGCGAGGTGGCCCTCGCCAACACGCCGGAGCTGATGGCGGTACTCAAGCAGGCCGGGGTGGTGGACGCCGGCGGCATGGGCTTCGTCCGGATGCTGGAGGGAGTGGTCCGGTTCATCGAGGGCGACCCCATCCTGCCGGCGGAGCCGTTCCGGGCCGGCGAACTCGACTTCTCGCCGGCCGCGCTCGCCGACGTGGCCGCCGAGCGGGACTTTCACTACTGCACCGAAGTGCTGGTGCGCGGCGAGCAACTGCCGCCCGCCAACGAGGTGCGGCAGGCCATGCACACGTTTGGCGGGTCGATCGTCGTCGCGACGGTCTCGGACATCCTCAAGATCCATGTGCATACCGACACCCCCGATGCCGTCTTTACTTATGCGGCGCGCTGGGGCGAAGTGGTCTCGACCAAGGCCGACGACATGCGGGCCCAGCACCGGAAGCTGGCCCATCCGGAACGCCGCCCCCCTGCAGGTCATCTTCGGGGACCAGGTCTTCCGGGACCGGCTCGAGCTCAAGCCGGAGGAGTTCTATCGCCGGCTTCGCGTGGCCAAGGACCTCCCCACGACCTCGCAGCCCACACCCGGCGAGTTCGTGCGGGCCTTCCGGAACGCCCGCGACGAGGCCAACGAAGCGGTGGTCCTGCTCGTATCCGGAACGTTGTCGGGCACGTTCCAGTCGGCCAACGCGGCGCTGCGCGCCTCCGGCATCGACGGCGTGCACCTCTTCGACAGCCGGAGCGCGTCGCTGGGGCTCGGCATGCTGGGCCTGCGGGCGGCGGAACTCGCCGAGTCGGGCTGGACCGCGGCGGAGATCGTGAAGGAGCTCGACCGGGTTCGCCGGCAATCGGGGATGTTCCTGTCGGTGGATACATACGACAACCTGATCCGGTCCGGACGGGTCAGCCGGGGCAAGGCGTGGCTGGGCGGCCTGCTCCACGTGAAGCCGATCCTCACGCTGACGGATGACGGCCGCGTGGCACCTGTCGACCGGGTCCGAGGCCGTGAACTCGTCGTGCCGAAGGTGCTGTCCCTGCTCGAGCGGAAGCTGACGCCGCGGCCCGGGGCCATCCGCTTCGGCATCGCCCACGCTGACGCACCGGAGGAGGCGGAACGGCTGCGCAATGCGCTGGTCGCCGCGTACAAGCCGAAGGACGTGTTCGTCTCGCTCGTCACCGGAGTGATCGGTACCCACGTTGGCTTCGGGGCGTGGGCGGTGTTCTACCAGGTGGAGGACGGTACGCCCGCGCACGTGACCCCCGGGTGACCCGCGCACCCGAATCCGGTCGCCGGCATCATGGGCTTCCCCGGGCCGTGGCGCAGGCGGTGCAGGCCGCCGAGGATCGCAAGGCCCGGGGGTTGATGGTGCTCGACCTGCGGCCGGTGAGTGACACGGCCGACTTTTTCATTATCGCGTCAGGCACGTCCGACGCGCATGTCCGCGGCGTCGCCGATGCGGTGGTGGACGCGCTGGGCAAGCAGGGCAATGACCCGCATCACGTCGAAGGAGTACAAGGCGGCCGCTGGGTGCTGCTGGACTATGTCGATTTCATGGTGCACGTCTTTCATCCGGAGGCCCGGACCTTCTACCAGCTCGAGCGCCTCTGGGGCGACGCGCCGGTTGTCTACCGCGGCAGTGACGACTCCTAGCCTCGGTGGACGGGTGCGCCTCACGGCGGCCGTGGCGGCGCTGGCGCTTGCCGTGCCCGCCACCGCGCAAGCCCAGTACTACTTCAACGGGTACTTCGGCCAGAACAAGGTCCAGTACTCCAAGTTCGGCTTCCAGATCATCCAGACGGACCACTTCGACATCTATTTCTATCCGTCGGAGCGGACCGCCTCGCTGGACGTCGCGCGCATGGCCGAGCGTTCCTACGCACGCCTCTCCCGCATCCTGAACCACCGGTTCACCGAGCGGAAGATCATCATCCTGTACGCCTCGCCCACCGACTTCGGCCAGACCAACACGACCGACGTGGGTGAGGGCACGCAGGGCGTCACCGACTTCTTCCGCCAGCGGAACGTGCTGTTCCTGCAGGGCGCGCTGAAGGAGACGGAGCACGTCCTCACGCACGAAATGGTGCACCAGTTCCAGTTCGACATCTTTTCGCGCGGCAAGGCGGGCGCCAACGTGCAGGTCATCGCGTCGGTAGCGCCGCCGCTCTGGTTCATGGAGGGCATGGCGGAGTACCTGTCGCTGGGCCCCACGACGCCGGAAACGGCGATGTGGCTGCGCGACGCGGTCTTCGAGAACAAGCTGCCGACCATCGAGCAACTGGCGCTCGACCCGAACATCTTCCCGTACCGGTTCGGCCACGCGCTATGGAGCTACATCGGCGGGCGCTGGGGCGACGAGGCCGTTGGCGCGATCCTGAACGGCACGCTCTCGGGCGGGATCGACGGGTCGATCCGGCGCACGCTCGGTCTCAGCACCGAGCAGCTCTCGCAGCAGTGGCGCGACGCGGTGTTCAAGGAATACCTGCCGGAACTTGGTGAGTCGGAGCAGGCGAAGCAGATCGCGGCGGTGTCACTCGACGAGGCGCGGTCGAAGGGCCACCTGCACATCGCGCCGGCCATTTCGCCCGATGGCAGCCGGATCGCGTACTTCAGCGAGCGTGACGGCTTCTCGATCGACATGTTCCTGGCCGACGCCGCCACGGGCCAGGTGAAGCGCCGCCTGCTCAAGCCCACCTGGAGCAGCAACTACGAGACCTTCCGGTTCCTCAACAGCCAGGCGAGCTGGTCACGAGACGGCAAGTACCTGGCCGTCACCGGCCGGCGCGGCAAGTATGACGACATCATCCTCCTGGAGCCAAGCCGCAACAAGACGGTGAAGCGCATCACGGTGAAGCTCGACGGCGTCACCACGCCGAGTTGGAGCCCCGACGGCAGGCAGCTGGTGTTCACCGGCTACGTGGGCGGGTACTCCGACCTCTTCATCGTCAATGCCGACGGCTCCGGCCTCAAGCGCCTCACCAACGACCACTACGCCGACCTGCATCCGGCCTGGTCGCCCGACGGCAAGTCGATCGCCTTCACCACCGACCGCGGTCCGGGCACCGACTTCGAGGTGCTGAGCGCCGGCAACTTCCGCATCGGGCTGTTCGACCTCGCGTCCGGCGAGACCCGCGTGCTCGATCACATGGACCACGGCAAGAACATCAACGCCGCCTGGTCGCCCGATGGGAAGTCGCTGATCTTCGTCTCCGACCGCGGCGGGGTGAGCGACCTCTACCTCTACGACTTCAGCCGGAACGAGGTCTTCCAGCTGACCCACCTGCTCACCGGGTCCGCCGGGTTCACGCCGCTGTCGCCGGTGCTGACCTGGGCCCCCGACGCCGACAAGGTCGCCTTCATGTACTACGAGAAGGGCGGCTTCAACGTCTACCTGCTGAGCAACCCGCGCGCGCTGGCCCGCACGCCCTGGCGGGCACCGGCGCCGGAAGACACCGCGCGGCGTGCCATCGAGGTGGTGACCCGGGCGGCGCCGGACAGCCAGGCCCGTCCCGAGGTGGGCGAGGGCGGGTCGATCTACCGGGGCAAGCAGGGCTTCCGCCGCGCCGATTCGGTGCCGAAGCCGGCGGGCGACAGCGCCAACATCCCTGCCCCGGAGCCGGTTTCCATTGCGAGGCTTCTGGACTCGGCCACGCTGGCCCTCCCCGACACCAGCGAATTCGCGTTCCAGAAGTATCGCAAGCACTACACGCCCGATTACGTCGCGCGGCCCCAGATCGGCTACGTCCGGGACAACACCGGCAACGGCATCTACGGCAGCACGGCGATCACGCTGAGTGACGTGCTCGGCAATAACCAGCTGGCCTTCGGCATCGCCATCAACGGCCGCATCTACGAGGCGTACGCCACGGCCTCGTATGCGAACCTGGCGAGCCGCATCAACTGGTCGATCGGGGCCACGCAGATCCCGTACTACTTCGCCGAGCCCAGCACGATCACGCCGACGCTGGACGGCGGGTTCGAGACCCGCATCAACACCCGCCGGATCCTGAGCCGGTACGTGCAGGGGACCGGGTGGTATCCGCTGAGCCGGTTCCGGCGGCTGGAGGGCGACTTGCGCGTAGGGATGAACGATGACGCGCTCGTCAGCTACGTGCAGAAGTACGACGCGGATGGGTTCCCGGTCGACAACGCCGAATACCAGACGCTGAGCAACCCGGACATCTTCTTCGTGTTGCCGACGCTGGCATACGTCTTCGACAACACCATCTTCGGCTATGTCGGGCCCTATCTGGGTACTCGGTACCGGGTGGCCTTGAGCCAGAGCATCGGCACCTGGCAGTACACCCAGCTCCTGCTGGACTACCGCCGGTACACCCAGATCAAGGGGCCGGTCGTGTTCGCCTTCCGCGGGCTGTTCTACGGGCGGCGCGGGCCGGACGCCGGCCAGTTCGACGTGTTCATCGGGACACCGGACCTGGTGCGAGGCAACACGTCGGGCTCGTACCAGCGTAACGAGTGCCTGGCTCAGGGCTCCGGCCCGATCTGCGTGCCCCTGAACCGCCTGGTGAGCCAGCAGCTGGCGATCGCCAACTTCGAGTTGCGGTTCCCGTTGCTCACGCCCCAGATGAAGTTCGCCCCCAAGGGGCTGCCGCCGATCGAGGGGGTCGCGTTCTTCGACGCCGGCCTGTCATGGAACCAGAACAGCGTCATTCGCTGGACCGTGGCGGACAACGACCCGATCAACTACCGGGCCCCGATCGCCGCCTGGGGCGTCGGAGCCCGCATGAACCTGTACGGCCTCATGATCCTGCGCCTCGACTGGGCATTTCCACTGCAGCGTCAGCCCTATTACGGCAACTACGTGACCCTGACCCTGGGCCCCACTTTCTAGGCCATTTTCCCCGCGCCTGCGCGCCGGCGTCATTATCTTTGGCGTCGTGAACGTCCGCCACATCCTCCTGGTCGGCACCGTGCTGGCGGCGGCCTGCGACAAGTCCGGTCGCGAGCCCCTCGCCGCACTTCCCCTGGTGCTCCACTCACCCGGACCCACGACCCTCCTCCGCCTCCCCGCGCACGGCGGCGAGGCGGTGGCCTATCGCAGCACCGACCTGACGCCGCTCGGCTGGTCAGTGTCCAAGGTGCCCGCCATCCGGCGGTACATCGGGGTCGACCTCGACCAGGGGCTGGTGTACCTCCTCGATTCCACCCGGGCGCTGGTGGCCATCGACCTGCGTGCGCGCCGAGCGCGCACGATTCGCAAGGGCGTCCGCAACGCGGCCCTGGGGCCCGACGGTACCCTGTTCGCCGTCGACACCACCGGGAGGGTGACTGAGGTGCGGGGCCGGCGCCCGCTCACCCTGACGGACGCCCTGCCCACCAGCGCCACCGCGCTGGTCGGTACCGCGTCAGGTCGGCTGCTGGTGCTGCCCACGCCGCGGCGTGCCGACCTGACGGTGTTCGAGCCGGAGGGGCCGGGAGAGACGATCCCGGTGCCGCCCGGCAACGCCACCGCCACGCTCGCGGGCGACCTCGTGGCCGTGGCCGCCGATTCGGCGGTAGTGCTCGCGGATCCATCCGGGGCGAAGCAGCCGGATGCGATCGATGTGCCCGGCCACGCGAGGGCCGTGATGTTCTCGCCTTCCGGGCATCGCCTGTACGTGGGGCGGGACAAGGACGAGGTGATGGCGTTCGACCGCTACACCGCGCGGGAACGTGATGGCATCGACGTGCCCGGCGGCGCCATCGACCTTCGGGGCGACCTGTACGGGCTGTGGATGCTGGTGCGCTCCCGGAAGGGCGACACCCTGAGCGTGGTCGACCTGACCGCCCGCAGCGTCGTGGCCCGCACCGTCACCGCGTGGGACGATGACCTCCCGCTGATCGCGCCGCCCTTCCTCCTGCTGGTGCGGCGGGGTCGCGACGTGGTCGGGCTGGATCTCGAGCGCGATGGCCTCCGCCCGCGGGGTCAGGTGGCGAGGGCGGCCGACGACATCTGGGTGCCGCTCGCCTGGGCCCCGGCGTCCGCCGAGGAGGTGGTGGTGGCTTCGGGCACCGATACGCTGGGCACCCTGCCCGATTCCTCGGCTCCTGGCTCGGCCCAGCGGTTCTTCCTGCAGGTGAGCAGCTCGCGGAACCCGGCGTGGGCCCGTGAGCTCGCCGAGAAGATCGCCGCGGCGGGCATCAGGGCGAGCGTCGTTGACCCCGCGAACGCCGATGACGTATATCGTGTCGTCGTGGGACCGTTCGCCTCGCGGGAGCTGGCCGATTCGGCCAGCCGCTCGCTCGGTATGCCATCCTTCGTCATCAGCGGGCCCGGCACGCCGGCGCCCTGACCATTCCTTCACTGCCCAGGAACCTGCGATGAAGCTCACGAAACTCGAGCTCTCCGGCTTCAAGTCGTTCGCCGACACCGTCGAACTCACCTTCGAGTCCGGCGTCACCGCGATCGTCGGCCCGAACGGCTGCGGCAAGTCGAACGTGTCCGACGCCGTGCGCTGGGTGCTGGGCGAGCAGTCGGCCCGCCTGCTCCGCGGCGGGAAGATGGAGGACGTCATCTTCCAGGGTGCGGCGACCCGGCGGCCGGTCAACATCACGGAAGTTTCCCTTTACCTCGACAATGCCGACGGCGACCTGCCGATCGCCTATCGCGAGGTGGTGATCACCCGGCGCCTCTCCCGCTCCGGCAACAGCGAGTATCTGCTCAACAAGTCGCCGGTTCGGCTGCGCGACATCCAGGACCTGCTCCGCGGCACCGGGCTGGGCAGCGACGCCGGCGTGGTCATCGAGGCCAGGATGATCGAGCTGCTGCTGTCCGATCGCGCAGATGAGCGCCGGTCGCTGTTCGAGGAGGCCGCCGGCATCAGCCTCTATCGCGACCGCAAGCACAGCACCGAACGCCGGCTTGAGGAGACGCACCAGGACCTGCAGCGGGTGGAGGACCTGATCGCCGAAGTGCAGTCGCAGCTGCGCAGCCTGGCGCGGCAGAAGGGCCGCGCCGAGCGCCACGTCAAGCTCACCGAGGAGAAGTTCGCCCTCCAGCTCACCCTCGCGCAGCGGCTGCTGCAGCGTCTGTCCAGCGACGCCGACAGCATGACCCGGCGCTACGCCGAGCTCGAGCCGGTCCTGCCGGCACGGCGCCATGCGCTCGCCGAGGCGGAGCAGCGGCGCGAGGAGGCAGGCCGCGCGCGTCACTCGGCGGAGGCGGAGCGCACCGAGGTGTCCTCCCGGCTCGCGTCGGTGCGGGTGGAACTTGGCCGCCTCGAGGGCGACCTCGCCGTCGCGGCCGAGCGGCTGGCGAACGCGGCGGCGCGCCGCCTGAGGGCGAGCGACGAGCGCGGCCAGATGGAGGCGCGAGCCACCCAGGCCGCCGTGGAGCACGAGGCCGCCCTGGTGGAGCGAAGCGATGCGGACGCCGAGCATGCGCGGCTGCAGGCGGAGCTCGGCTCGCGGGCCGAGAACGAGGAAGGGGTGCGCCAGCGCCTGGCAGACCAGCGCGACGTGGTGCGGCGGCTGGAGCAGGAAGCGCAGCAGGCGCTCCAGGCCAGCACGTCGCTCGAGAGCGAGCGGGCGGCCCTCGAGCACGAGCTTACCGGGCTGCGCGAGCGTGTCGAGCAGGCACAGGCGCAACGGGAGACATTGCGCAACGAGCTGGCCGACGCCGAGCGCCGCCGTGACCACCAGATGGAACGCGCCGCGTTCCACGGCTTCGAGCTGCGCCGCTCCGGCGCCGAAGTGGAAGCAGCGCGCCACCACGTCGCCGAGGTGCGGGAGCGCGAAGCACACGATCGCGCCGCGCGCCGCAGTGCCGAGGAGACCCTGGCTCAGCTCACGGCCCGCCGCCAGGCGCTCGAGGAACTGGAGCGCGAGCGTGTGGGCCTGGCACCCGCGGCCGCGGCCCTGCTCGCCGCCCGCGAGCGCTTCGGCAGCGCCATCCTCGGTCCGCTCAGCGACTACCTCAGTACCTCGCGCGAGGACGCCGACCTGGCCGAGCGCCTCCTGGGCGACTGGGTGCATGCGGTGCTGGTCCGCGACCTCGACGTGATCCCCGGGATCCAGGCGTGGCACGCCGAGCACCAGCCGGGAGCCCTGGTCCTGCTTCCCGCCGACCCCGGGCCGCGGTTCGGCAGCGATCGGCATCCCCTGGCCGACCGCGTCCGCGCCGAGGGACCGGCGGCCGCCTGGGTCCAGGCGATCCTGCACGGCTCGGAGCTGCTCGATGACGCCGGCCTCGTGCTCCGCCGCGCTACCGGAGCGGTCTTCCTGGCTGGCGCCGTCACCAGTGGACCGCTGCGGCGGCGCGCCGAACTGGGCAGCCTGGGTAACGATGTCCAGGCGGCTGAACGGCACTTCCAGGCCGCGGAAGCCGCGCTCGCCGGGACACTGGCGAATTTCACGGCGGCCGAAGCCAGGCTTGCCTCCGCCGTGAGCGCCTACGACGCCGCCCGCGAGCTCGAACGGCAGGCGGTCTCGGCGCGCGAGGAGGCGCTGCGCCATGTCGCCTCGTTGCAGCGTGAGCTCACCTCCAGCGAGCAGCAGGTCGAGCGCCTGCGCGAGCGGCTGCTCTCCGCGGAGCGCCGAGTGGCCGAGATCAGCATGCAGCTGGAGCAACTCGGTGTCGGGCGCGCCCGTCGCGATGAGGCGATCGGCGCCGCCCGCAGCCAGCAGCAGGGACTGGAGGCCGAGCAGGAGACGGCGCGGGAGCAGCGGGTCCACTGGCAGGTGCAGGAAGCCCATGTGGCCGCGCGGCTCCGTGCCGCGGTGGAGCGCGCCGAGCGCGTAGATGAGTTGCGCACTCAGGCGGTCGCGTCCGCCGCAGCCCTCGGCATCGAACTCGGCGAACTCGATCGCACCACGCAGGCACTGGAAGTGCAGCGGGGGGAGTGGCGTACGGCGCGCGACGAGCGGCGCGT
Source organism: Gemmatimonadota bacterium (assembly GCA_017889745.1). Lineage (GTDB taxonomy): Bacteria > Gemmatimonadota > Gemmatimonadetes > Gemmatimonadales > GWC2-71-9 > JAGGAG01. Next base: position 18,174 of record JAGGAG010000060.1, read on the forward strand.
GGCGCGGCTCGAGCTGGAGGCCGCGGCCACCGACACCGAGCTGGCGCTCGCCGAGGGCGAGGCGAACCTGGTCGACGCGGAGCGCGTGCTCGCGTTGACCCGGAGCGAGGTCGAGGCGCTGGTGGAGGAAAGCCACCGACTGCAGGTGGAGTTGACCGAGGCGGCCGGCCAGCGCCGCCGCATCGAGGAGCGGGTGGAGGCCGAGTGGCGGAAGCCGCTGGCCGTATTGCTCGAGGGCTTCCTTCCCCTCGACCTGGATATCGAGACCCTGGAAGCCGAGGCGGCGCGTGTGGTCGAGCAGCTCGAGGGCATCGGCCCGGTCAACCCGCTGGCCGTGGAGGAGCATGCCGAGGAGAGCACCCGCCTCGAGTTCCTCACGACGCAGCGCGACGACCTCGTGAGCGCCCGGCAGTCGCTGCTCCAGGCCATCCGCGAGATCGACGGGACGGCGCGCAGCCTGTTCATGGAGACCTTCACCGCCGTGCAGGGCCACTTCCGGAACGTCTTCCAGACCCTCTTCGGCGGCGGCGAGTGCGAGTTGCGCCTGGCGGAGCCGGACGACCCGCTAGAGAGCGAGATCGAGATCCACGCCTCACCCCGCGGCAAGAAGACCCAGAGGATCCACCTGCTCTCGTCGGGCGAGCGCACGCTGGTCGCAACGTCGCTGCTGTTCAGCATCTACCTCACGAAGCCCAGCCCGTTCTGCCTCATGGACGAGGTGGACGCGCCGCTCGACGACGCCAATGTCGGCCGGTTCACCCGGCTGCTCGACGAGTTCAAGCACTCGACCCAGTTCATCGTCATCACCCACAACCCGCGCACCATGCAGGCGGCCGACGCGGTCTACGGTGTCACGATGCAGGAGCCGGGTGTCTCGACGATCGTCGGGGTGCGGCTGGGCGAGCACCACGAGGGTGGCGACACGCCGCAGGAAGCCAGGCGGCAGGAGAGCAGCACCGCCGAGGTCGAGGCAGAGGTCGCACCGGCATGAGCGGAGCCTCGTCATGCTAGTCGTCATGCGCCCCGGTGCCACCGCCGAGGAAGTGCGGGCGGTCGTCGCCACGATCGAGGAACTGGGTTACGAAGCGCGACCCATGCCCGGCCGCCAGCGCACCACCGTGGGCCTGGTCGGCAACGACGGCCGCGTGGACGGCTCCCGGATCGAAGCGTTGTCCGGCGTGGCCGAGCTCATTCACGTCACCAAGCCGTACAAGCAGGTATCGCGCGAGTGGCGGTCCGAGCCGACGATCGTGCGGCTCGCGGGGGGCGTGACGATCGGCGGGGCGGACCTCGCCATCATGGCGGGGCCCTGTTCCGTCGAGAGCGAGTCGCAGATCCTGGAGGCGGCGCGGGCGGTTCGCGCCGCGGGCGCCACCGTCCTCCGCGGCGGGGCCTTCAAGCCGCGCTCCTCACCCTACTCCTTTCAGGGACTCGGGCGGGAGGGGTTGCGGCTCCTGGCACTCGCGCGGGCGGAAACCGGCCTCCTCATCATCACCGAGGCCATGGACGCCGAGCAGCTCGACCTGGTGGCCGAGGTGGCCGACATCGTGCAGATCGGCGCGCGCAACATGCAGAACTATTCCCTGCTCCGGAGCGCCGGCCGCGGCGGCAAGCCGGTCCTCCTCAAGCGCGGGCTCTCGGCCACGGTCCAGGACCTCCTGCTGTCGGCGGAGTACATCCTTGCCGAGGGCAATCCCGACGTCATCCTGTGCGAGCGCGGCCTGCGGGGGTTCGACAGCGTCACCCGCAACCTCTTCGACCTCTCGGCGATACCGGTCGTGCATCACCTGTCCCACCTGCCCATCATCGCCGACCCGAGCCACGGCACCGGCCGCCGTGACATGGTGATCCCGATGGCGCGCGCCGCGGTGGCCGCCGGGGCGGACGGCCTCCTCATCGAGGTGCACCCCACCCCGGAACGGGCCTTGTCCGACGGCGCGCAGAGTCTCGACCCCGCACAGTTCGCCACGCTGATGCGGGAGGCGCGTGTCATCGCCGAGGCCATCGGCCGCAGTATTCCCGTACCCGTGGGAGCATCCGCGTGAAGTTCCTCCTTGGTCTTGTCGCCGTCTCCGCTTTCGCGACCTGGCCCGCTGCCGCGCCGCAGGACGATGCCTCGGTGATCGTCGGGCGCGCGGCACGGGTCTACCGCAGCCTCGCGTCGCTCCGGGCCGACTTTACGCAGGTGATCGACGATGACGCGGTGGGAACGTTCGAGAGCCGGGGGATCATGGTGCAGTCGGGCCAGAACAAGCTGACGATGCGATTCAGCGATCCCAAGGGGGACGCGATCGTCCTCGACGGCAGGTACGTATGGGTCTACACCCCGAGCACCACGCCAGGCCAGGTGCTGCGGATGCCGATCCCCACGGGGCCGGTCTACGGGTTCAACGTGCTCGCATGGCTGCTGGACAAACCGGCGGAACGCTACCGGTCGCGGTACCTCAAGCGGGATTTCGTGGATTTCGTCCAGACCGACGTGGTCGAACTCGTGCCGATGGCGGATGACCTTCCCTTCCGGAAGGCCACGCTCTGGCTCGATCGCGACACCGCCCTGCCACGCAAGGTCGTGATCGAGGAACGCGCGGGCGGTACCCGCACGCTGACACTCTCGAAGCTCAGGACCAACGACCCCGTCACCGACAAGACCTTCCAGTTCGACGTGCCCAGCGGCGTGAGGGTCATCGAGCAGTCATAACGCGCCGCGCAGGATCGCCTCGATCTCGTCGGCCTTCGCGGCCGCCAGCCCGCCCCGCCGGGCCACCTTCACCGCCTCGAGCCCCATCACCGCATACAGCCGCCGCGTCTCCGCGTCGAGCACGCGCAGGTGTGTCCGTATCGTCCCAGCATCGCCCCGCACGATCGGCCCCGTGAGCGCATCCGCCGTGCCGCGCATCTCGAGGTTGCGCCACGTCCCTTCCAGGAGGGGCAGGTAGATCCGGCCGGCGGCGGCGGCGGGAATCCCCGCCTCGCCCGCCAGCCGCTCGGCCACCGCCGCCAGCGCGACCGTGTAGTTGCTCACGATCACCGCCGCGGCATGATAGCGCGGCTTGTCGGCGGCGTTGATCTCGATCGCCCGCATGCCCAGGTGCGCGGCAAGCTGCCGCGCCGCTGCCACCGCCGCCGCATCACCCTCCAGCACCGCGTACGCGGCATGCAGCCGCTCGGCCGCTTCCGAATCGCCGGCCAGCGTCTGGAGCGGGTGAAAGGATCCCAGTCCGGCCACGCGGCCCTCGAGCGCCGAGAGCGCCGAGCGGTCCCGCAGGCCGGAGCAGTGGAGCACGACCGCCTTCGTGAGCACGGCCTCGCGGAGCCGGGCCGCTACATCCTCGATGGCGTCGTCGGGCACGGCAACAAGGATGATGCCCGCGCGCTCGAGGGCGAGCGTCCACGGCTCCAGGGAACAGCTGATGTCGGGAGGGAGGCTGGACTTCCGGCGGGTACACACGAGCACCGGCACCGACGCGCGTGTCAGGGCGAGCGCGACGGCCCTCCCCGCCCGGCCGGCGCCGATGATGGCGACCGTCGGGCCGGGCCCCTCCGGCAACGTCACCGGTTCAGCGTGCGGCGGCACCCGGCGCCGGAGTGGCGCTCGCCAGCGTCAGGAGCTGCTTGGGTGACTGCGCCTTCCGCAGCAGTGTGATCGCCGTCTGCACCTGGGGATCGTCCTGGGCCCGGCGCCGGAACTCGGCCGGACGGCCGAAGACGTAGCGGCTGATCTCATAGCTCAGCTGCTGGTCCAGCAGCGACGCCCCGGACTGGAATGACGCCGCGGACATCGTGACGCCCTTGGCCTTGAGCCGGTCGTACACCTGCTGCCGCATCTGCGCCGTCACCTGGAAGCTCTCGCTCTTGACGGTCTTCTCACGCTTCACGTCGAGCGCGTACGTGGTCAGCACGTCACGGTAAGCCTGGACCTTGTCGCCCAGCCCCTTGATGAACTCCCGCTCCGTGGCCGTGAGCGTGTCGGGCCGGACGATGAGGTCGGGCACGATGCCGCCGCCGCCGCGGACGATCCGCCCATCGTCGGTGTGGAAGATGGGACGTGCCTTCATCGCCGAATCGGCTGCCGCCGACGAATCGCCCGGCGCCTGCGGGTTGCCGTCGGCGATCGCCTGGAGCACCTGGTCCTGTTCGCTGTCGGCCTTCCGCTGGATGGTGCGACCGCTCGGCGTGAACCAGCGCGCCGTCGTGAGCTTGAGCGCGGTTTCCTGGCCCAGGGGATAGAGCGTCTGCACCAGTCCCTTGCCGAACGTGGGCGTGCCCACCAGCAGCGCGCGATCGTGATCCTGCAGCGCGCCGGCGATGATCTCCGCCGCGCTGGCCGTGCCCTCGCTCACCAGTACCACGATGGGCAGTGACGGGTCGAGCTGCTTCTCCTCGTCGTAGAACTGCCGGGTGCTGCCCCTGGCACGCCCGCGGGTGGAAACAACCTCCTGGCCAGGATCGAGGAAGAGGTCGGAGACCTTGATGCCCTGGTCGAGCAGGCCGCCCGGGTTGTTGCGCAGGTCGAGGATCATCGCCTTCATCCCCTTGCCCCGCATCGCCACGATCTCGTCGCGCAGTTCCTGCGCCGAGCTTTCCTGGACGGGATTGAGGGAGATGTACCCGACGCCGCCATCGAACTCGGTGCCCGCCGGCACCGACTTGAAGTGGATCGTGGCGCGATTGAGCTTGTACGGCACGGCCTCCTCGAAGCCGGCGCGCCGGATGAGGATCGCCACATTGGAACCCGGCTCGCCCCGGAGCGACTTCACCGCCTGCTCGCTGTTCCAGCCCTGCGTGGACTTGCCGTCCACCTCGACGATCTGGTCGCCGGTCTGGATGCCGGCCCGTTCCGCCGGCGAGTCGGGCAGCGGCGCCACCACGGTGATCCACCCGTCGCGGACGTCGATCTGGATGCCCAGGCCGGCGTAGTTGCCCGAGGTCTTCTCGGTGAGTTCCTTGAAATCGGCGCCCGTGAGCAGCACCGAGTAGGGATCCTTGAGCTCGTCGAGCATCCCGTTGGTGGCCTTGGTGTACAGGTCGGCCTCGGGAATCGAATCGACGTAGAAATTCCGGACGTGGCTCAGGACGTCATCGAACAGGCGCGCCTGACGATACACCCCGCCGTCCCCGCCGGTGCCGCGC
>JAGGAG010000061.1 GCA_017889745.1 Gemmatimonadota bacterium
GGGCAAAGATAGTCGCGCAGGGGATCGGGCGAGCACCCGCCCCCTCTGCCGCACCCCCGCTGAAGCAACCTCAAGGTGTCGTGGCCGCCGGCTTGCCCTTGGCGAAATCTCCTGCCTTGACCGTCACGAATGCGGTGGGATCGACGTACTTGCGGAAGGCCTCCTGCAGCTGCTGGGGGCTCAGGGTGCGCACCCTGGCCTCCAGCGCCGCGTCCCAGGCGAGTGTCCGGCCGAGAAAGGCCTCCTGCGTCAGGGCCGGGGCGAGTTCGTTGTCCTGCGAGCGCGAGAGCTGCCGCGACTGGAGGTAGCCCTCCTTGGCCTTGGCCACCTCTTCCGCGCTGAACCCGTTGGCAATGACGCTGTCGATGACCTGGGAATAGGCTTGCTGCAGCTTGCCGACATTCTCCGGCGCGTAGATGGCGACGCCGAGGAATTGACCGTACTGGTCGAGCGGGCTCGCATAGAACTGCGAACCGACGAAGTAGCTGAGTCCCTCCTTCTGCCGGATCTGGGTCATGAGGCGGGAATTGAGGAACCCGCCACCGACGATGTAGTTGGCCAGTTCCATGGCGGCGTAGTCCGGATCGTCATCCCGCAGCTTGAGCGCCTTGCCGGAGATGAAGAACGCATTGGCCTTGTCGGGCGTCTCGATCGTGACGCTGGTGCCCTTCACGTCGAACGCCTGCTGCGGCACGCGCACATAGGGCGTCGGGCTCGTCCAGCTGCCCAGCGACTCCACGAGCAGCGTATCGACCTCGCGGGGGTCGAAGTCACCCACGATCGCCAGCTCGCCGCTGCTCCCGCCGAGGAACTGCGCGTAGAAGTTCTGCGCGTCGGGCAGCGTCACCGCCGTGTAGTCCGCAATCGACTCGTCGAAGGTGGGCGTGTAGCGGGGATGCCCCTTCGGCCACGGGCTGGTGGTGCGGTTGTAGGCCTGCGAACCGAGCGCGATCGGGTCCGACCGCTGCTGTTCGAGCGCGGCAATGTTTTCGTGCCGCAGTTCCTCGAACTCCTTCGAGTCGAACGAAGGCTCGCGCAGCACCGAGGCCAGCAGCTGCAGCACCGCCGGCAGGTTGGGCCGGGTGGTCTCGATCGTGGCATTGAGCTGGGTGGGCCCGCCGCTCACACTGAGCTTCGCCTTCAGGCTGTCGAGCCGGTCCTTGATCTGCTGGCGGCTCATGGTGCGCGAGCCGCGCATCAGCATGTCGACCGTCATGTCCGCGGTCGCCGCCTTGCCGGTGACGCCTTCCAGCGTGCCGTAGTGCAGCGTGAGCATCGCATTGACCGACTGCCCCCGGGTCTTCTTCGGCAGGTAGACGGTCTTGAGCCCCGATGGCAGCGCTCCACGAATGACGCGGGGCTCGATGGCAGCCGGCGCCGGATCGAACGCCTCACCGGCCGCGACGGTGGCCTGGCCACGATAGTCCTTCACCAGCGCCGCTACGTCGGGCTCGGGCGGCAACGGCGCGCGATCCGGCTTCTCGGTGGGGACGAATCGGCCGATGGTGCGGTTGTCGGGCTTGAGATAGGTGCGCGCCACGCGCGCCACGTCATCCGGCGTGGCCTTCTTCACCTGGTCGCGGTAGATGAACAGCAGCCGCCAGTCGCCGCTCGACGCCCAGTCCGACAGGGTCAGGCCCACCTTGTCGGACTGGTTGAGGAGCAGGTCCACGTTCTTGAGGATGGTGCCCCGCGCCCGCTCCACCTCTTCGGCGGTGGGCGGGCTGATCGCGAGCGAGTCGAGCGTCGCGGCCAGGACCCGTTCGGCATCGGCGAGGGAGCCGTCCTTTCGGACCTCGGCACGCGCCACGATCGTGGTCGGTTCGCGGAACGCGTAGCTGGCACTCGATACCCGCGCCGCGATGCCCGGTTGCACCAAGGCCTTGTAGAGCCGCCCGGACGGGGCCGCCCCCAGGATCTCGGCGATCAGGGCGACGGAGGCGTAGTCAGTGTCGGCCGCGGGCGGAACCTTGTAGAGTGCCATCGCCACCTGCACGTCGCCCACCCGGCGCAGCGTCACCGAGCGCTCGCCGTCCTGCTCGGGATCACGGGTGTAGGTGGGCCAGAGGACGTTGTCCCCGCTGCGCTTCGGTCGCGGAATGCTGCCGAACTTCTGCTCCACCAGCTTCACCGCCAGCGCCGCATCGAAGCGCCCGGCGATCACCAGCAGGGCGTTGTCGGGCTGATAGTGCCGGCGATAGAAGGCCTGCAGCCGCTGGATCGGCACGTTCTCGATGTCCGACCGTGCGCCGATGGTCGCGTTGCCGTAGTTGTGCCAGAGGAACGCCGTGCTCGTGACACGCTCTTCCAGGATGGACCCGGGGTCATTTTCCCCCAGTTCGAACTCGTTCCGCACCACCGTCATTTCCGACGTGAGGTCCTTCTGCGCGATGTAGCTGTTGATCATGCGGTCGGCCTCGAGGTCGAGCGCCCAGGTGAGGTTCGCGTCGCTGGCCGGAAAGGTCTCGTAGTAGTTGGTGCGGTCGGTCCAGGTGGTGCCATTGGGCTCGGCGCCGTGCTGCGAGAGTTCCTGAGGGATGTTCGGGTGCCGCGGCGTCCCCTTGAACACCAGGTGCTCCAGCAGGTGCGCCATGCCGGTCTCGCCGTAGTTCTCGTGCCGGGAGCCGACGAAGTAGACGATGTTGACGGTCGTGGTTGCCTTCGACTCGTCGGGGAAGAGCAGGAAGGTGAAGCCGTTGGGCAAGGTGTACTCGGTAATGCCCTCCACCGTCGGCCCCTTCACCGCCTTGACCGGCGCCGCCTTACGCGCCGCGGGGCGCTGCTGGGCCGTAACTGGCGAGATGACGACCGGGAATGCGAGGACGAGCAGCGTGAACGCGCGATGGAAGGTGCGAAGCGACGGCATCTTGGCTCGGAGCGTTGGGAGTTGGCGGCCCCACCCCGGGGCCGGCACAGAAGCGGAACACAGGGTTCCCGCCTGCCCCCTCATACGCACGTCGCCCCCGACGGGTTGCAGGCGGCCTACTGCCGCGTGAAGCCCCCGCTGGGCCGGGCCTTCGGCCCCCGGGCGGTCCCATCCCGGAGCCGGACCATCGCCTGCTGCCGGGTACGCACGTTGAGGCGCTGCAGCACCTGTTCGGCATGATGCCGCACGGTGTGCGTGGTGAGGTGGAGCATCCTGGCGATGTCGGCGGTGGTATGGCCCTGCGCCAGGAGCAGTGCCACCTCGGCCTGGCGCGGGCTCAGCCCGAATCGTTGCTGCACGTTGTCGGAGGTGAGGCGCCGGGCAGCGCGGCGTTCCACCACGAGGACAAACCACTCCGGTTCGGTCATCCCGTCGAGGGTGACGGGCTGCAGCCGGACCCGCTTGCTGCCCCGGATCGCGCTCTCGCCGGCCCGCGGCATTCGCACCAGTTCGCCGGCCTCATCCTTCACCAGCTCGCCCAGGCGCGCCCAGGCATCGGTGATCAGGTCGCCGGCGGCGGCATCGGGAAAGGCCTCGTGGAATGCCGTGTTTCCGGTCAGCACCACCTTGTTCAGGTGCACGACGGCGATCGGCATCGCCAGAGCCTCCAAGCCCTGGGCGAGTATGTCCAGCTGCGCCTGGCGGACGTCGCTCATGGCGCCCGGCCCCTCCGCCCCGTGCTCCGCACTATGCACCGTCACAGAACCTCCAGGCTACCATGGGCCGATCGACCCATATGTGAGACCTCGAAAGCGCCAGAGGCCTGCTTTCGGCAGGCCTCCAAGCCGATACGGATGCGCTGTACGCGGCCCCTGCGGCTCTCATGCGACCGCAGGACCCCCATATCACCGCAAGGTCGTAAGGCGGTGTGACAGTTGATATGTAACAAGCCTATGAGACCGCGGGGGCGCGCGCAACCGCTGACTACTGGCTCCGCATGGGCGGGTTGTACCGGGGGCCGGAGCCCCGTTCGATCGGCAGTTCCTCCCGCTCGGCCCACTCAGTCCAGGAGCCAGGGTAAACGCGCACGCGCGGGTACCCCAGGAGGTACTTCAGCGCGAAGTACACATGGCTCGCTTCTGCGCCGCTGTTGCAGTACACGATGATGTCGCGATCGGGCACGATTCCCTCCGCCGCGTAGCGTGCCCGCAGGCTGTCCACCGGGCGAAACACCCGGCCGAACCCTGCCGACTCGAGATCGTCCTGCCAGTAATGATTGACCGCGCCAGGCAGGTGCCCCCGCCGCATCTGGGCACCGTCGTCACCCACATACTGGTCATGCGCCCGGGCATCGACGAACAGGGCGCCCGTGTTCATGCCCTGCTGCACCTCCGCCAGGTTGGCCACCCCGGGCCGGAACGATCGCGAGTTCCACCAGCGACCTGCTGGCTGCACATCGGGGTACTTCCGCGCGACTTCCCGCCCTTCGAGCAACCATTTGGACGACCCGCCGTCGAGGAGGTACACGCGAGGGTGGCCCATCGAGGCGAGGATCCAGACGGCGAAGGTGGCCTGGATGTTGAGCGTCTCGCCGGCACTGTACACCACCACGGGAACCGAGGGGTCGAGGCCGAGCCGCCTGAAGAGTTCGCGATACCACGGCGCGTCGAGCAGCTGCATGGGCACACCGGCCTTGCTGGCTCGCAGTGTCTCGATGTTGAGGTACTGCGCCTGGGGGAGATGTCCCTTGAGGTAGGTCCAGGCGTCGAGACGCACATCGAGCAGCCGCACCGGTGTTCCCCGCTCCAGCCAGGCCGCAAGCGAGTCAGTGGAAAGCAGCCGGGGCGCCGCGGCGGCCCGCTGCTGGGCCATGACGCCCCCCGGCGACCACGACATCGCTGCAACGAGTACCATCGCGTAGCGCAGGCTCATCGCTTGCCCCCCAGGGAATCCTGATCACCGCCAAGTCCCATGACCTCGCGCTCCATCTCGACGTAGACCCGGTTGGCATTCCGCCGCAGGCGGCTGTGGAGCGAGACCGGCCGGTCCTCGTCGGCTGGTGGCAACGGTGCCAGGGCGCGCCGCATCGGCACTCCGCCCTCGACGGCGGCCCGCATCGCGGCGCGCAGGGCCGCGATGTAGCCCCGGGTCGTGTCGATCAGGCCCTGGGGATCGAAGGCAATGCGGCCGTGCCCTGGCACGATGACCCGGGGATGCAGTTGCTCGATGGCCTCGAGCACCCGCAACAGTTCCCGCGAGCTGCCATCGATCACCATCGTCACCCCATCCTCCACCAGGACGTCTCCAGCGAACAGGATCCGGTCGTCGGGGAGCCACAGCATCAGGTCACCGGGCGAGTGGGCATCGCCGGGATGCCATACCACCACGCGCCGCGTGCCCAGCACCAATGTGTCGGCCGCGGTGACCGGCCGATCGGGAACGTCGGCGAACTCGAACCCCAGCATTTCCTGCAGCCCGACCACCTGGTCCCAATCTGCCACCATCTGGTCAGGACCGCCCTCGGCGGCGAGGATGTTCGCGTCCGGGTGGGCGATGATGCCGGCGCCGGCACGCTTCATCGCGATCGCGCCGAACTGCATGTCGGGATGATGGGCGTACAGCACGAACCACCGGATCGGGCGCGACGAGCGGGTCCGGATCGTGCGCACGACCGCATCACCCTGCACCGGGCTCGCCAGCCCGCCCACGACGAGGACGCCCGCCGGCGAGTCGATGAACCCGGCGTTGGGCCTGCCCTCGACGCCCTTGCCGGTGTCGCCGGAGACGACGAAGACGCCGGGCGCGAGCTGGCGCAGCGGATAGATGGTCTTCGCGGTCGTGGGGGTGAAGGCGCTGTAGCGCGGCTTGACCTGTGCGCCGGCGGGCAACGTGGCGAAGGCACTCGCCGCAAGCAGGATGGAGAGACGCCGGATCAGGTGGTGCTGAACGCGATCTGCGCCGTCTGCTCGAACGCGGCGCCCTTGTTGTCGACCCAGCGCATGCTGAGCGGGCCCTCACGGTCGGCGACCAGCGTGAACGTCACTATGGGATCGCGGCTGATGCCGGAGGTCCACATGAAGTGCGCCACCTGCCGGCCTGCGTACGTGACGGTGACGTCCTTGATGAAGTACGCCGGGATCGGCTGGCCATCGGCCGAGCGGAAGAATCCGGTGTCCATGGGGTGCTGCACGATGGCGCTCACCGGGATGATCTCGCCCTGCTGGATCCGGGACGGGACCCGGATGCGCGCGTCGCCGATCGTGCGATTCATCAGCCGCACCCGTTGAGCGACACGTTTACGCGGGCGTAGTCGGCCCACACCTCGCCGGTGCTGGTCTCGGCGATGGCGCGCACCCAGGTGGTCCGCTTCATCTTGATCCGGAACTGCAGGGACAGCTTCCCCATCGCCGGGGTGACGTCGAAGGCCGCCAGGTACGGATCGGGGTTGTGGTCGACGATGAGGTGCACCGCCTTCACGTAGTTGTCGGCGGTCATCGGCAGATCAGGCGCCTCGATGATGACCGGCACCACGCGCCCGTCTTCGGCCACCACCGGCATGTCCAGGAGTACCTGCCCGCGCCGGATGGGCCGGCCGCCGAACAGGTCCTTGAGGATCTTCGCCACTTGCTCGTTGGGGACTTCCGGGTCGGGACCGGCCGACGCCGAGAGGAGCTGCGCCGGGCGCAGCGACTGCCCGGCGGCGACAACCAGCCCGATGGCCAGACCCTGCTTCAGGAATTGACGGCGAGGAGGCCCTTCAGGAACGCGGGGCATGGATTGAAGTTGGTCCACCCCGAACCGGTATGTCAAGCAACGGCAGCCGCTTTCCCTGCCTCGCGGGAACGAAACGAGCCCCACCCGCACCCGGCATCCAGCTTGTAGGGCACGCTACAACTCGTTAGTTTGCAAGGCCATACCGCCCATCCGCAGGCCGGGCGTACCATCCGAGTCGCGAGGCGCTGTGGACGCAGAGATAGTGCATCAGGTATCACTCTTCGAGAAGTGCCGGCAGTTCACCAAGGCACGCGAAATCCAGGCTGCGGGTCTCTACCCGTACTTCAAGCCGATCTCCGAATCCGAAGACACCGTCGTCATCATCGAGGGCCAGCGGCGCATCATGCTGGGCTCGAACAACTATCTCGGCCTCACGCACCACCCGAAGGTCCTCGAGGCCGCAGAGAAGGCCCTCCACCAGTACGGCTCCGGTTGTACCGGAAGCCGCTTCCTGAACGGCACCATCGACCTGCACGAAACGCTGGAGCACAACCTCGGCGAGTTCCTCGGCAAGGAGGCGTGCCTCATCTTCTCCACCGGCTACCAGGCCAACCTGGGCCTCATCTCCGGGCTCATCGGCCGCGGTGAGGTGGTGCTGCTGGACAAGCTGGATCATGCGTCGATCGTCGACGGCGCCAAGATGTCCTATGGCGAGACGGAACGCTTCAATCACGGCGACCTGGCGGGCCTCGAGCGGAAGCTCGAGCGGGAGCGGGACAAGGCCGGTCGCGGCACGATGATCGTGGTGGACGGGGTCTACTCGATGGAAGGCGACATCGCCGACGTGCCGAACCTCGTGCGCATCGCGCACAAGCACGGCGCGGCGCTGGCCGTGGACGACGCGCATTCGCTGGGTGTCCTCGGTCCCAAGGGCGATGGCACCGCTGCGCACTTCGGCATGACCGACGAGGTGGACATCATCGCCGGCACGTTCTCCAAGTCGCTGGCTTCCATCGGCGGATTCGTGGCGTCAACCGAGAGCGTCATTCACTACCTGCGCCATCATTGCCGTCCGCTCATCTTCACCGCCTCGCTGCCGCCGTCCAACACTGCCGGCGTCATCGCGGCGCTGGAAATCCTGAAGTCCGAGCCGGAGCGGCGCGAGAGCCTGTGGGCCAACACCAGGCGGCTGCACGACGGCTTCCGCCAGCTCGGCTTCGACATCGGGCCCTCGGAAACGCCGATCCTGCCGGTGCTGATCGGCCCGCTGGAGAAGACCTTCATCATGTGGCGCCAGCTGTTCGACGCCGGCGTCTTCACCAATCCGGTGGCGCCACCGGCGGTGGCGCCGTCGCAGTGCCGCCTCCGCACCAGCGTCATGGCCACGCACACCTTTGACCAGATCGACTTCTGTCTGGAGCAGTTCGGGCGCATAGGCCGCGAGCTGGGGGTCATCTGACGCCAGTCGCCATCCGCCCGGTGCGCTCGCGCCGGGACCTGAAGTCGTTCATCGATCTGCCCTACCAGCTCTTCGCCGGCGATCCCGTCTGGGTACCGCCGCTCCGGCTCGACATCGAAATGACGCTCTCCCGCTCGAAGAATCCCTTCTTCGAGCATGCCGAGGCCGAGTATTTCCTGGCCGAGCGCGGTGGAGCGGTCGTGGGGCGGATCGCCGCCATCGAGAACCGCCTGCACAACGAGACCCACGGTGACGGGGTGGGCTTCTACGGCTGGTTCGACTGCATCGACGACCAGGACGTGGCCAACGCGCTCTTCGCCGCCGCCGGGGCGTGGCTGCGCGGCCGGAAGCTGGAAGTGATGCGCGGACCGGCCTCGTTCTCCACCAACGACCAGTGCGGCCTGCTGGTCGACGGTTTCGAGACGCGCCCCACCCTGCTGATGCCGCACAACCCGCCCTATTACGTGCGACTCACCGAGCGGGCCGGCTTCACCAAGGCGAAGGACCTGCTGGTATACCAGGGCGGCGGCGCCGAGGCCTATGTGCCGGTGCCGGAAAGGCTGGCGCGGGGAACCGAACTCATCCGGCAGCGCCAGGGCATCACGCTGCGGGCGCTCAACATCAAGGACTTCCCCGCAGAGGTGGAGCGGATCAAGGCGATCTACAACGCGGCGTGGGAGAAGAACTGGGGATTCATTCCCATGACCGACCACGAGATCGACCACCTCGCCAAGGCCTTCAAGCCGGTGGTGATTCCCGAACTGGTGCCGTTTGCCGAGAAGGACGGGAAGATCATCGCGTTCGGCCTCGTGCTGCCCGACCTGAATTCGGCGCTCGTGGGCAATGCCAGCGGGGGCCTGATTCGCTTCCTGGTGAAGACGTTCTGGCTGCTCAAGACCCGCCGCCTGCGCCGCTGCCGCATCATCCTGCTCGGGATCCTGCCCGAATGGCGCGGCCGCGGCGTGGACGCCATGCTGTACCACTGGATCTGGACCAAGGCGGGGGAGCAGAAGATCTACTGGGGTGAAGCGGGGTGGATCCTGGAGGACAACCCGGCGATGAATGCCGGCCTCGAGAAGATGAACTTCCGCGTGTACAAGACCTACCGGCTCTACGACCGCCCCGCATGAAGGCGACGGTGACGGGCGGAACCGGCTTCGTCGGGAGTCATCTCATCGACCGCCTCCTGGCGGGCGGTCACGAGGTGACGGCGCTGGTGCGCTCACCGGGCAAGGCGGCGGGCCTCGAGGCGCGAGGGGTCAGGCTGGTGCGTGGCGACCTCCATGACGAGGCGGCGATCCGCGAGGCGGTGCGCGGGCAGAGCCTCGTGTACCACGCAGCGGCACTGGTGGCCGCGAGAGACGAGGCCGAGTTCTTCCGCGCCAATCGCGAGGGCACCGCCAACGTGGTGCGGGCGATGGAACAGCTGGCGCCCTACGCGCGCCTGGTGCACGTGAGCTCGCTCGCGGCCGCGGGCCCGGCCGCGCTTGGCACCCCGCGCACGGCAGAGCATCCGGAGGCGCCCATCACGATGTACGGGCGCAGCAAGAATGCGGCGGAGCAGCTGGTGCGCGAGAGCCACCTGCCCTGGGTCATCGCCCGGCCACCAGCGGTGTACGGCCCGCGCGACCGCGACAACTTTCTCCAGGTGTTCAAGATGGTGCGGTCAGGCTTCGCCCCGGTGTTCGGCGACGGGTCGCAGGAGCTGTCGATGGTCTACGCACCCGACCTCGCGAGGTCGCTCGAGCTCATTGGCACCACGCCGGGTATCGAGAGCCGTGCATACTTCACGAACCATCCCGAGATCGTCACCACCACCGACCTGGTGCGCCGCATTGGCCTCCTGATGGGCCGCGACGTGCGGATCATTCCCATTCCAAAGTCCGCGGCGAAGGTGCTGCTGGGCGGGGCCGGAAGCATTGCGGCGCTCCTGGGCAACCGGACGATCCTGCGCGCCGAAAAGGCGCATGATTTCTTCTCCCCCGGCTGGACCGGCGACCCCACGCAGCTCATGTCCGAGACCGGCTGGCAGCCGGAGCACGACCTGGACCGCGGCCTGGCCGCCACCAGGGAGTGGTACCTGGAGGCGGGTTGGCTTTCCCGGTAGCGCCGCCGCCGGAGGGCGACGCCCCACGACCCCGCGCCGCCGAGATCTTCCTTTACAGCTATGCGGCGATCGTGACGGTCACCGCGCTCACCCGCCTCGACCTGACCCGCGGCAACTGGTCGATCGCGCTGGCGCATGCGCTCATCATCATGTGGCTGTGGCTGGTGACACGCCCCGGCCTCGGCCCGACGGGACGGGTGCTCCGGGAAGTGATGCCGCTGATCATCGTGCTCGCAGGGTATGGCGCGCTCGATGTCCTCAGTGGCGGCGGCCAGCGGCCGGCACATGACAGCGTGCTGCTCGCGTGGGAGAATGGTGCGTTCGGGATGCAGCCCGCGCGCGACTGGTGGCGCGGGCACACCAGCCCGTTCTGGTCCACGCTGCTCCACGGCGTCTATTTCTTCTACTACGTGATCCTCGCGGTACCCGCGCTGTACTTCCTGCTGCGGGGCGACTGGTCCGCCTTCAGGCGATTGACGCGCAACGTGGTGTGCACCTTCTGCGTCTGCTTCCTCGTCTTCGTGCTGTATCCGGTAGCCGGGCCTTATTACGTGTTCGAGCACCCTACGGGGCTCTTTGTAGACAACTTGCCGGCCCGAATGGTGTATGCCGCACTCGCGTCCGGCAGTTCCTTCGGCGCCGCCTTCCCCTCCTCACATGTGGCTGCCACGACCGCCACCGAGCTGGCGACCTTCAGGGGGAGCCGGGTACTGGGATGGGTGTTGCTGGTGCCGGTGATCCTGATGCCGATCGCCACGGTCTACACCCAGATGCACTACGCCTGGGACGCGATCGCGGGGGTTCTCGTCGGGATGGTGGTTCCGTGGATCGCCGGCAGGCTCGAACAACCAGCGTAAACGGAGAACGGTGAACCGGAGTCAATGTCCGGTTCACCGTCCGCCGTTCTACTGCGTACCGCTTTACTTGATGGTCAGCACACCCTTCATGCCGAGCGCCTGGTGCGGCGTGCAGTGGAAATTGTAGGTGCCGGCCGGAAGCCCCGCCGTCGAGAACGTGAAGATCGCGTCGGGCTCGACCAGGAGGGCGCCGGTGAGCGGTCCCATCTTGTTTGCGCCAAGAGCCGCGTCGACCGCCGCCTGCGAGCCCGAGGGAATGCCTGCAGCATCGAACGCGAGGTTGTGCGGACCACCATTCTTGTTGTGGAACTTGATGACGTCGCCGGCCTTCACCGTGATCGTGGCCGGATCGTACTTGTACGTGCTGCCGACGAGTTCCATGCTCACGTCAATGGTCGCGCCAGTCGCAGCCGGGGCAGCGGCCATCGCCGGAGCCTCGGCCGCCGGGGCCGCAGCCGCCGCTTCCGGAGCCGGGGTAGCAGCCGGGGTTTCCGCCTTCTTCTCGCCACCGCAGGCGGCGAGCACCATCACAGCACTCGCCACCAGGAATGATCCGCGCATTGCTTATCAAGCCTCCACAGGGTTGGACATCAGCATTCAGGGTACCGACACAGCGGAGCGGAAAATACGATGCGCAATGCGCTTCACAAGTCCGGGGTATACCGGGTAGCTTGGCCCTCTTCGCCCCCCGCCTGCCCGATCGGAAGCCATGAGTGCTCCCCCAGGCTGTGAATCCCTTGGCCGCCAGTGCCAGGCGCTCGACGTCCTGCTTCGGATCGGCTCCCTGGAAGAAGGCGCTGCCTCGCTCGATCACGAGGCCACCTGGCTCCTCGGCCACACCGAACGGATCACGTTCGGCGAGGTATGGACCGGGGAGGGCGAACTGTACGTCGACGCCGTGCTTCACGTACCCTGCCGTCACCTGAAAGGCACCGGCGAGGGCCGGGCCCGCTGCGCCGCCCATGGCTTCGAGGGCCGGGTGCCGAGGGCGCCGGCGAGGCCCGAGCAGCCGAGACAACTCGGCCGCGATCGGTTCCGGGTGGTCGATCGCATGAAGCTGGCGACTCGGCAGTTTCCGCCCCCTCCCCGGTCCCTCCCGGTGCTCGGCGCCGCCTCGGGCAACCCGTGTGAGGGAGCCCCTTGCGAGACCTCCGATCACAGGCGGGGTGCTGCCTGTTGCCGGGACTTGCAGATCGAAATCATGTGCACCCGAAAGCAGCTGTTCCTGGAAGCGCTTATCCGGCACCGGAAGTCGCCCTACCTGTGCAAGGTGGGCCGGGAGGGGGACTTCTCCATTGATGCCGAGATGATCTCAGCGTGCGGGTTCATCGAGGAGGGAGGGGTGGCGTGTACCCTCCACGGGCGCCACCGGGTCGACGGGCGCACGGCCAAACCGGACCTGTGCTTCGAGTGGCCGCCCAAGAACAAGGGGTTGCACCCAGGATGCGTCTTCAAGGGGCGGAAACGCGTCAGGAAGGCCTGAAGGAGGGGCCCACTTCCCGGGCAGGCCGGAAGTGTGCAAGTTCAAGCCGGACCGACGTCTATGCTGTGATCAGCCGAAGTCTCGCGGGTCGGCGCAGGGTCCCTTGGGAGGGCACCTGATGGCGGACGAACTGGAAGAACTCTACCAGAGCACCTACACGGCGGTGGTTCGGTACCTCTACCGCAAGGTGTGGGACGCGGACCGAGCCGAAGACCTCGCGCAGGAGGTGTTCATGCGGCTCCTGGCGCACCGGCCGGAGAAGCCGCGGGCCTGGATCTTCGCGGTGGCAGCAAACCTGGCGCGAGACGAGGCGCGGGCCGCCATCCGCCGCCGCCGCCACTTGGTGCTGATGCAGTCCGAACCCGGCGTGCTCCCCTCCCGGCCCCGCGGCGCCGAGGACCAGGTCGAAGACGACGAACAGAGCGCGCAGGTCAAGCTGGCACTGGGTACCCTGTCGTCGCGGGACCAGGAAGTGCTGCTGCTGTGGGACGCGGGATTGAGCTATCCCGAGATTGCCGAACAATCCGGACTGGCGGTCGGCGCCATTGGCACCACGCTGGCCAGGGCACGGCGCCGGCTTGTCGAAGCGCACGAACGCCAGAACTACCATGAGGCCGATGTCGCACATTCTTGAGGAAGAACTGCACGCATACCTCGACCAGGCGCTGAGCCGGTCGCGTTGCGTAGTGATCGAGAGCCACCTCGCCAGCTGCGGCTTCTGCCGCAGCCAGCGTGACGGTATCGCCGCTCTGCGCGACCAGACCACGCTCCTGCTCGGCGCCCTCGCCCCCGCCAGACGCATTCCGGTATCGCTGGAGGAGCTGGAGCGCCGGCGGCTGGCGCGCGAACCGCGCCGGCAGCGGACCCGCCGCGCGCTCTGGGCAGCCAGCCTGGTCGGGGCGCTGGGCCTGGGTTACGGACTCCGGTCCGTCGGATCGGCGACGCGCCCGCCCGAACTGGCAGTGGTACCGGTCGCCGGCAGGACCGTGGAGCCGGGGGCGGCCGATGCCCCCAACCCCACCTTGCAGCCGGTTGTCCCTGCGGCGATGCGCCCCGCGCCTCGCACCGGCACCCGACCTGTCACCAATGCGGCGGTGCCGGCTCCGGCCGAGATCGCAATCGCACCCGACGG
>JAGGAG010000167.1 GCA_017889745.1 Gemmatimonadota bacterium
CACCTATCCGCTCGTCCCGCCCGTGCGCCCTGTCGTCGTCAATGTCCTCAAAGATGCCGGATACCCCGTAGGTTGGAATCCCGCCACCGCGAAGGAAGAGTCCATCGGTGGCACCCGTGGCCATCACCGGCACGACGGGCGTGCCGGGCCACATGGCCGCGGTAGTGACCTCAATGGGCCGCATGATTTCGGGGCCAAGAGGCGATGGCGGGCTGGAGCGAGCGCTGTCGAGCGGGACTAGTGTGATCTGGGAATCCGCGACCACCCTCCGGAGCGTATGCTCGACGGCGACGGCGGACTGTCCCGGCAGGATACGGCAGTTGATCAACGCGCGCGCGCGCTGCGGCAGCGCGTTATCCGCATGCCCGGCGTCCAGGCGGGTGGCCACACATGTGGTCCGCATCTGGGCGTTGTAGTAGGGCGTCCGCGACAGGCGTGCTGCGGCGTCGGGCGGAGGGGGCACGGAGGCTATGGCCCTCATGTCAGCGCTGGCCTGTCCGGTGTCGATGGCGCTCATGCGCAGGAAATAGGTGCGTGTTACTTCATTGAGTTCCACCGGGAATTCGAAGCGTGCCAGCCGCTCGAGCGCCGCGGCAAGCCGATAGATCGGGTTGTCCCTGCGCGGCAGTGAGCTGTGCCCGCCGCTGTCAGTAGCCTCGAGTCGAAAGTTCAGGTACAGCTTTTCACCCGCCTGGACCGCGTTCAACACCCGCTTGCCGTGCTGAAGGTGACCGCCGCCGCCTTCGTTGAGTGCAAAGGCTGCATCAATGAGTTCCCGGTGGTTGGCCAGGAGCCACGTCACGCCGTTGGGCGGGTCGCCCTCCTCCCCATCGGTCAGGGCGACGATGATGTCGCGATCCGGCATGAAGCCCTCTTGCTTGAAGCGGACAAGAGTCGCTATCCAGATCGCGGCCATGGCCTTGTCGTCGGTGGTACCCCGGCCATAGAAATAGCCATCGCGCTCCGTCAGTACGAACGGGTCAACCGACCAGTCGTCCCGTTGTGCCTCCACCACGTCGAGATGTGCCAGAAGCAGGAGTGGCTCCCGCTTCCCCGTGCCTCGGAGGCGGGCCACCAGGTTGCCCCGCCTCGGGGCAGCGCCAAGGACAGCGACGTCGGAGTCCGGCACGCCAGCGGCCCTCAACCGGGCCGCCATGGCCTCGGCAGCGAGCGTGGTGTTGCCGGTCGAAGCCGTGGTGTTGATCTCTACCAGTTCCCGGTAGACCTGGAGCAGTGACTGTTGGGCGGGAGACAGCGATGACGCCTGCGCTGCGGCCGGCCCGACACAGGCCAGCGACAGAGCCAAGCACGCCAGGATGGCCCGCCACCACGCCGGGCGCCGTGGCAGCGGTGCGCGGTCCCGATCCTCGTGCATGAGCGGCCCCCTTCCCTGGAATTCATCTCTTGATCTTCCGCCCGACGCGCCGTGCCCGAACTGGCACCGGTAGCGAAGGCGAGAGGGAACCAGAACGGCCCCTTGCCTCAGCCTGCCCGGCTACGGTTCATCCGCCAGCGCGCGAACGCAATCACGGCCGCGACCGAGAGGGCAATGAGGAGCGGGTAGATCAGCAGGAGGTCGACCCTGATATTGCACTCGCCGGTACAGAGCCACCGCAGGCGCATCGCGGTCTCGTAGGCGCTGTACCCAATCCAGGTCACGGCCGCGAGCGCGTTGGAGGGTCGACGGGACACCAGATAGCCTGCAAGGAAGAGCGCTCCAGGCACGGCAGCCAGAACCGGATACGCGATGAAAAGGCTCACTCGGCAAACTCTGGGTCAGGCATCCTCGCTGGCAGTTGCCGGCGCACCGGTGCACCGTGCCGGACACCCGGGCCATTCGGTTCCGCGATAGCGGCCCAGGAGCGTGCCGAGCACAACCGCCACGCGGAACAGGATCTCCTGAACCGAGGGAGGCATGACCCGGACGCTCTGCGTCCGGCGATGGCGAACGGCAACGTGTGCCAGGTAGAACAACGGCGGCTGGTTTGCAGGGCCCGCGTTCATTACCTCGAATATGGCCTGGAGGTAGCGATCCAGATCGACAACCGGCAGCGCCCGGCCCTCGAAGGACAGCGGCTGATCTCCCGCATTCCACCATCGATGCGGTACCCCGCGCGGGAGCCGTACGGACTGGCCGGGCCCCGCGTCAATTCGCTGGCCACCAACCTCCGCGGACAGGATGCCGGCCGTGACCAGCCCCTCCTCGTCCTCGAAGTGATGCACGTGCCGCAGGGGACCCTCTCGATGCGGGGGCAGCGTGCCTCGGATTTCGAGGACCGGCTCGCCATCCTGTTTCTGTCGCTGAAGCTCGAGGACCTCGCCGGTGTGCCTGTTCTCCAATCGCAAGTACGCCATGAGTGGTAGCCCCGACCTCAGCGCTCCGGGTCGACCCGGCGCGGCTCCGGTCTCTGCGCCAGCAGTCGTTCGGCGAAGTCCAGGCGCTCCTGCGCCTCACTCAGTTCCTGCCGCATGGCGTCCACATCGATCTCGACCGCCTCGAGCCCAGCCTGGAGCTTGCCCCCACCGTGGCCCTGCCGGAGGCGCTGGGCCCACAACCCGAAGGCCACGGCGAGTACCGCGTGAAGGGTGGCGTGGGTCGGCTCGGCCGGACGCGCCGCGAACCAGACTGCGGCAACGTTGACGACGCTCAGCACGACGGCGATCGGGTACCAGATTGCAGGCTTGAAGGTCATGGCATAAGCTGCGGCTCGCGGCTCGGCACGGCAAGGTGGGGCGATACTGCTGCGCTGGCTGGGCACACCCCCCGGCGCCTCAGCCGGAGCGCGCCGTCAGGGCTTGAGCAGGAACACGGGGGCAAGTCCTGCGATGACGGCGGCGCGCTCCAGCGCGAGGACCTGGAGCGCGTGTGATCGACGGACCAGACCGGGGGCGACCCGTGGTGTTCACCGAGCCGTACTGTCGGTCTGCATGATGCCGCAGATGTTCCCGTCCGGATCCTTCACGTAGGCGAGCCAGCCGACCCCCGGCACGGCCACCTTGGGAAGGGCAATCGTACCACCTGCCGCCGGCAGTGCCGCGAGCGTCAGGTCGACATCGGGAACATCTACCGTGCAGACGAACGCATTCACCGCCTGCCCTTCCGTGGGCGCCGGGCCGCGCCGTCGCGCGAGGCCGCCGTTGATCCCCGGCTCCGTCGCCAGTCCCGTCGTGATGAGCCAGTAATCCATCGGCCCGGCCCAGGCCTGGAACTGCCAGCCGAACAGCGTGCGATAGAACGCCTGTAACCGCTCGGGATCACTGGCGTGGATCTCAAAATGAATGGGTCGTGGCATGACTCCTCCTTCTCTTGCGCGTGGGACCCCGCGCGCCGTCGGTACTCGCGTGAATCACACGGCCGGTACTGCCGGTGGAATGATCGCATACACCGCGTTTCTCAGCGCGAGGTCCCGCGGGTCTCCCGTGAGCGCGGCCCCCATCTGGCTGGTGACGTACCCGTAGCCCACGGCGGCCTTCGGATCGGCGAAGCCAAGGGAACCGCCGGCCCCGGGTGATCCGAACGAGCCCTCGTTTCCAAAGGGCCATACCGGGCTGGGTTTCATGAAGCCCAGCGCGAACCGCACTCCGTCGCCCTTCATGCACTCGTCGTGGAAGCCGTGTGCCGAGGGGATCGCCGGCGCCGACAACGCCTGCAGCGTCTCCGGTCGCAGTTGCAGTTCCCGTCCGCCGGTCGCGAACACGCTGTAGGCATGCGCGATTGCGCGCGCCGTGCCGACGCCCCCACCGGACGGCACTTCGAAATTGCGGGCATAGACGCGCTGCTCGTCGCGGGGAAACTCGGAGCCCACGAGTGCCCGAGTGATGTTCGATCGGCGGCTGAACGCGGCCAGCGTCACCCGGATCGGAAACCCGAGCAGCATCGCGACCAGGCCTGGCCTGGCAAGCGTCGCCAGGCTGGAATTCGGGATCGACTCGGGCAGGCGGATGTAGAAGTCGAGGCCCAGGGGAGAGGCGATTTCGTCCTGAAAGAACTGTCCCAGGCTGCGATGACCCGGATCGACCCGGCGCAGCAGCTCGCCTTCGTAGTAGCCGAGGCTGATCGCGTGGTAGGCTTGTCGCGTGCCGGGCTCCCACACCGGTTTCTGGCGGGCCAGCACCACCGCCAGGCGATCGAGGTCGGCGATCAGGTTCCTGTCCGCCTGCTCATCGAAGGCGAACAAGCCCGCCTGGTGCGCCAGGAGCTGGCGAACGGTGATGGACCCTTTTCCCTGCTGGGCAAACTCCGGCCAGTAACCGCAGACGCGTTGCTCGTAATCGAGCCAGCCCCGGGAATGGGCAACCGCCAGGGTCATCGCAGTCAGGCCCTTGGTGGTCGAGTGGACCAGGACCATCGTGCCCTCTTCCCATGGCTCACCGGTCGCCTTGTCCCGGATACCGCCCCACAGGTCGACGACCTTCTCACCCCGATGGTACACGCAACAAGCGCCGCCCAGTTCGTGTCGCCGGGAGAAATTCTCGGCGAACGCATTGCGCACGGCCTCAAACCCCGGGCTCACATGCCCCTCGATGCGGATGCGCTGAGCTTGCATGGGCGGCGCCCTCTTTCCGGTCAAGCCCGGCGCGGCCTGGGCCACGGTGGGCACCGTGATCAATCCTCACTGCTCCCGATGAACCGGTAAATGGCCGCGCCGCTGAGCGCGCCGGCGATGGGGGCCACCCAGAACAGCCACAACTGCGCAACAGCCCAGCCACCTGCGAAGACAGCCACGCCCGTGCTGCGAGCGGGGTTTACGGAGGTATTCGTCACCGGAATGCTGATCAAGTGTATCAGCGTCAAGCCCAGGCCGATTGCGAGTGGCGCGAAGCCCTGCGGCGCGCGCTTGTCGGTGGCACCCAGAATGATGAGCAGGAACATCATGGTCATGACGATTTCAGTGACCAGGGCGGCCAGCAACGAATACCCGCCGGGCGAATGGGCGCCGTAGCCATTTGAAGCGAATCCCGCGGCAACGTCAAAACCGGCCTTGCCGCTGGCGATCAGGTACAGGACGCCGCCCGCGGCGACGGCGCCCAGGACCTGTGCCACGATGTAGCCCAGGAGCTGGTTTGCTGGAAAACGGCCACCAGCCCAGAGCCCGATGGAGACCGCCGGATTGAGGTGGCAGCCGGATATGTGCCCGATCGCGTAGGCCATGGTCAATACTGTCAGACCAAAGGCCAGCGCGACACCGAGGAAACCGATGCCGACATCGGGAAATGCAGCGGCCAGCACCGCGCTGCCACAGCCACCAAGGACCAGCCAGAAAGTCCCCATGAACTCCGCACCATGCTTCTTCATTTTTCCCTCCCTTGAT
>JAGGAG010000168.1 GCA_017889745.1 Gemmatimonadota bacterium
AGTGCGCTGCGCGTGGTGCTCGCCGTGGTGGGTGCGGCACTCGTGCTGGTAACCGCGTTGGGCTACCTAGCCAGTCGCAGCGCGCCGCTGGTCATGGTGAACCGATTGTCGGTGCCGATCGGCGTCGTGTTCGGTGCAGAGCAGGAGCAGCGCGTGGCACCCGGCGACTCGAGCGCCCTGAGCCTACCGCGCGCGGCGGCTCTTTCCGTGAGCTGGTATGCCATTGGGCCGAGGGTGGGGAAGGGCCAGATGGCTGGCAGCGACCTGCAGCACACCCAGGTGCTCGACACCCGCCGCCGCGGCCTGCGGATCGAGGCGCGCGCCGACAGCGGTGAGCCGCCCGTCTTCCTGCCGTACGTTACCAACGCGACCGGGCAGCCACTGGCCATCCGGCTCAATGTCGGCTCCTCGGCGGAACAGTCCTGCCGCTGCAGCGTGCCTGCGGGCGCGGCTCGCGTGCCGCTCGGCTTCTACCCCCTGTTCCGTAACAGCAGTGTCCGCGCAATCCTGCCCAATGGGCGCGTGGCGACCTTCGAGGGCCTTGGCCCGCAGGTGAACAGGGCCTCGGGGGTAGTGCGGTTGCGCTTCGAGTTGCGGGACTTCCGGGACACCACGGCACTGCAGGGAAGGCCCAGGAAATAGCGCCTCACGTCACGACTTCTTCAGTCCCAGGATCCCCGCCGGCCCCATCGCGTCGTCACCAAACTTCTCCCGCACCCGGTCGACCGCCCGCGAAAGCTGCCGGAGCCTGGCCCGTTGGGGGGCCTCGAAGAGGTCGGGCGCCGACGCGCGGGTGAGGTTGGTGGCGCTCACGCCGATCAGCCGCACGCCGCGGTTCCGCTGCCGGACCGTAGCGAACGCGGCGAGGAAGAGCGGCCGCAGCGCCTCGAAGAGGTCGCGATCCAGGTCGGTGGCCTCGCGCAGGGTGGCACTGCGCGTCACCGTGGTGAAGTCGTCGTGCCGCAGCTTGAGCGTGACGGTGCGCGCCATCAGCTGCTCGTCGCGCAACTGCGCCGAGACGCGGGTCACGAACAGCAGGAGCATGGTCTCGAGCTCGTCGGGATCGCGGACGTCGGTGCCGAAGGTCGTCTCCCGGCTCACGGAGCGCGCCGGCCTCCCGCCCCTCAGTATCGTGCCACCCCAGCCGTGGGCGCGCAGCTTGAGCGGGCGGGCCTCGTCGCCGATGAGCCGCGCCAGCTGGGCCTCGCGCATCTGCTGCACCTGCCACACGTCGTCGAGGCCAAGCGTCGCCAGCCGCCGTGCCGTCGCGGGGCCGATGCCCGGCATGGCGCGTAGAGGCAGCCCGGCCAGGAATCCCTCCTCCCATCCGGCCCGCACCTCGGTGATGCCCCGGGGCTTGGCCGCGTCGGAGGCCAGCTTCGCCACCATGCGGTTGGGCCCGATGCCGACGCTCACATCGAGCCCGGCCTCGGCGCGCACGGTGTCGCGGATCGACTGGGCCACCGGGAGGAGTGACACGGGGTACAGCCGCTCCGTTCCGGTGAAATCGAGGTAGCCCTCGTCGAGCCCGGACATCACGACGGTCGGCGCGAAGCGTTCGAGGATGCCACGTACCTGACGAGAGGCATCGCGGTACCACGCGAATTCTCCCTTGAAGAACGTCGCGTCGGGGCAGAGCGCCACCGCGCGCGCTATGGGCATGCCGGCGCGGACTCCGAACTTCCGCGCGCCGTAGGAGGCGGACTGCACCACGCTGCGCGACTCGCGCCGTCCGCCGACCACCAGCAGGTCGATGCTGCGCAGCTCGGGGTTCCGCTGCCGGCACACCTCGACGAAGAAGGCGTCGAGGTCCACGTGCATCAGGCGCGGGGGCATCGGCGGTCAGGGCAGGTCGATGGCCGCGATCTGGGCGCCCTTGTACGTCGTCTTGCTGTTGGCCCCGACCGGGAAGTTGAGGTTGGCGAGGTAGAACGTGTTGCCGACGCGCTTGAACTCGGCCGGGAAATGGAGCACCGACGCGGTCGAGTCGTGCGCCACGATGGTGACGGCGCCCGAGGGCGAGATGCGTGCGAGCGTGTTGCTGTAGTTCGCGGTCACCCAGATATCGCCGTTCGGGTCCACGATGATCCCGTCCGCGCCGAGCAGGCGAGGGTCCTTCACCACGGAGGTGATGGCCCCGAGCGCGTAGCCAGGCCTCACCTCGAGGCGCGTGATCTCCCCGGTGCCGGTGTTCGCCGTGTACACGCTGCCCGACGAGTCGATGCCGAGCCCGTTCGTCACGTAGATGCGCACCGGCATCGTGGTGTCGTTCGATACCGTCGTGTACCCCTTGGCGAAGACCGTCGCGGTGCCCCCCTTGGGGCCCACATGGTATACCGCGTTCGCGTCCCCACCGGAGATCCAGAGGTGCCCATTCCGGTCGAACGCGAGGCCATTGGCGCCCGCGGCGCCGGACGCGAATGCCTTCACGTCCTTGCGCGCGTTGAAGTCGGTCTTGCCCAGCTTGGCCGCGTCGATGCGGTAGATGATGCCGGTCTGCGGCGCGCCGACGTACACGTTGCCCGCCGAATCCGTGGCAACGCCGAGCAGGGCCTCGCCCGGCTTCGTGGGCAGCTGGCCCACGCGCGCGACCCGGCCGGTGCCCGCGTCCACGCTGTACACGGTGCCGTCCTTCCAGTCGGCCACATACAGCATCCCGGCGTGCTCCGCGACGCCCTCGATGTGGGAACTGCTGTCACCGATGGTGGCGAAGATGCGCAACTGCGGCGCCCTGGGGGCCGTCGCTGCCGCGGCCGCGCTGTCGGCGGCCCGCGGGGCCGGTGGGTTCGCCTCGCGGCGGAACAGGCCGCGCAACAGGTAGACGGCGATCGCGGCGGTGGCAGCGCCCGCGAGAAGTCGGAGGGTTCGACGCGCGGCGGACGGCATGTGCGTGTGCTCCTAGACCAGGTGGACGGCGGTGGCCTTCAATCCTAACCACACCCGGACGCCCGGCCGAAGGCCGAGGTCGCTGGCGGTGGCGGTGGTGACTGCGGCCACCAGATCGCGCCCGGCCGCGAGCTGGACCTGCACTACCGGCCCCAGGTGCTCGACCCGCTCCACCACCACCTCGATCCGGTTGCGGATGGAGCCGGGCAGCGGAGTCGAGCTCAGGAGCAG
Organism: Gemmatimonadota bacterium; assembly: GCA_017889745.1. Classification (GTDB taxonomy): domain Bacteria; phylum Gemmatimonadota; class Gemmatimonadetes; order Gemmatimonadales; family GWC2-71-9; genus JAGGAG01. Next base: position 3,118 of record JAGGAG010000168.1, read on the forward strand.
GTCTTCGGGGCGGATCACCGCGTGGGCCAGGCCCTCCCGGTCGGCGATGACGTGCAGCTCCAGGGTGCCGCTCACGAAGCGCGCCGCGAAGCGCCCGTCGGCCCCCGGCTCGCCGGTTCGCTCCACCTGTCCGGCGACGACGTTGCCGGTCCCCACGAACCGAGCGACGAACGCCGAGTTGGGGTAGCGGAACACGTCCTCGGGACGCCCCTGCTGCACGATGTGCCCCTCGGCCATGACCGCGACCATGTCCCCCAGGCGCAAGGCGTCGTCGAAGTCGTGCGTCACCTGCAGGGTCGTGATGCCCTCCGCCTCGTGCAGCACGCGGAGCTCGCGGCGCAGGATCGTGCGGGTGGCCGGGTCCACCGCCGCGAACGGCTCGTCGAGCAGCAGCACCGACGGCCGGGGCGCAAGTGCTCGCGCGATCGCGACGCGCTGCTGTTCGCCGCCGCTGAGCCCGCGAACGCCACGCTCGAGCAGGGCCGTGATGCCAAGCAGACCGGCGAGCGCCCGTACCCGCGTGGCGGTGGCCTCGGAGCCGTCGCCCGCGGCGTACCGGAGGCCATAGGCGATGTTCTCCCCGACCGACAGGTGGGGAAACAGGTGGTACTGCTGGTAGACGATGCCGAGCCGGCGCTGCTCCGGCGGCAGGCTGGAAACGTCCCTCCCGTGGGCGAGCACCCGTCCGGCGAGCAGCGGCGCATGCCCGGCGATGGCATCGAGCAGCGTCGTCTTGCCGCTGCCGGTGGGCCCGATGATGAGTGCGTAGCCGCCGGTCGGCACCTCGAACGAAATGTCGACCAGGTCGAAGCTGCCGACCCGCACGCGGAGGCCGTCGAGCCGGATCACCGGTGCTCCCGCGGCTCGACCAGGCGCACGAGTGCAAAGACGGCGAGCGCCACCATGAGGAGCAGCACCGCCGCCGGCACCGCCGCTGGCAGCCCGTATGCCGTGAAGCGGTCGAAGATGAGGATGCTCGCGACCTTGGGGTTGTAGGTGAGGATGACGATGGAGCCGAATTCGCTCACGCTCCGGGCCCAGGCGAGGATGCCGCCTGCGAGGATGCCCCGTCCCGCCAGCGGAAGCGTCACGCGGCGAAAGCAGCCCCATGCGCTGTCCCCGAGGGAGCGCGCCACGCGCTCCAGCTTCGGATCGACGGTGACGAACGCCTCGCGCGCGCCGCTCACCAGGATCGGGGCCGAGACGAAGAGCATGCCCGCGACGATCCCGGGCACATGGCTCACGAACTCGAGGCCGAGCGATGCGAGCGCGCCCCCCACCGCCGAATGCCGTCCGAGGAACAGCAGCAGCGCGATGCCGGCCACGGGATGAGGGATCACCACCGGGAGGTCAACGATGCCGAGCAGCAGCCGGCGGCCGGGGAACCGCGCACGCGCGAGCAGGTAGGCCAGCGGCACACCGAGGGCCGCCGCGATCGCCGTCGCGGCAGTGGCACACATGACCGTGAGTGCGATCGATGCCTGCAGTTCCGGATCGGCGAGCGCGCTGCCGAGGCCCGACGGTGACGCCATGAACAGCAGGCGCACCAGGGGGCCGACGATGAAGAGAATCAGCATCGAGCCGAGCAGCGCGAGCACGAGTCGCGGCGCAGTGAGACGGGCGTGGGTCAGGAGCAGCTCCGGCCATTCGAAGAGACCGGCCGGGAACCGGCCGGCGTGAGGGGAACCTATATTCGGTCAGGCCGGTACGCCCGTCCCTGCCGGCATGGACCCTTGTCGAGGAGCATTGGCCGATGATCAGTCCCAGGATGCAGGAGGCGCTGAATGAGCAGATCAAGAATGAGTTCTACTCGTCCTTCGCCTATCTCTCGATGTCGGCTCACTTCGAGCACCAGAACCTGCCGGGCTTCGCCATTTGGATGCGCGTGCAGGCGGCCGAAGAGCATGTCCACGCCATGAAGATCTTCGACCATGTGCTCGATCGCGGTGGTCAGGTGAAGATGCCCGCCATCCCCCAGCCACCGGTGCAGTTCGAGACGCCGGTCAGCGTCTTTGAGCAGGCACTGCTGCAGGAGCGCGCCGTCACGAAGAGCATCCACGATCTCTATGCCCTTGCCATGGAGGTGAAGGACTACCCGGCCCGGGTGTTCCTCGACTGGTTCGTGAACGAGCAGGTGGAGGAGGAGAAGACGGCGGAACTCATC
>JAGGAG010000062.1 GCA_017889745.1 Gemmatimonadota bacterium
GACGAAGGCCGGTCGCAACGCGACCGGCCTTCAAGCGGGCGACGGGGTTCGAACCCGCGACCCTCAGCTTGGGAAGCTGATGCTCTACCAACTGAGCTACACCCGCAAGTGGCTGAAACCTAGCGCGATACCCCGACGACCGGAATCCCGGCCCCCGACGCGACGAGGACACTCCGGAGCGAGTCACACCCGCCATTAGTGCGTTGCCATAGGCTGCTGGTCCCATTGCGCGCGCCGCCGCCCGCAGTACCGTTGGGTAAGGAGTGCGCCGTATGTCGTTCCAGGGATTCGTCCGACGTCACGCCAAGCTGGTCACTGCCGCTGCTGCGTTCGCCGCGGCCGGGTGCGGCTCAGGCTCCTCCGCTGAGACACTGGGGTGCGCCACGGACTGCCCCACCGGGACACCACCGCCGACGGCGGGAACGGTGGGGGTGTCCGTCGCTCCGACTACGCTCGACGTGGCGCCAGGGGATACCGGCGCGGCGGTGGTCACGATCTTGCGCGGTGGGACTTTTGCCGGGGTCGTAACCCTCACCGCGTACCGTGTGCCCCCGGGTCTCGCCGTGACTTTCGATCCGAATCCGGTTCCTGCGGGCTCCACGACAAGCACCGTCGAGGCCGCGAGCATGCCGCTCCACCAGGATCCGCTCCCGGCCGGGCGCGGCACACCCACCGGAGGCAGCGGGCTTCCGCGTCCGGATATCGCCTTCATTCGCAGCCGACATGCGATCCCCATCAAGGTGGAGGGCGACGGCGTGTCGGCAAGTACGACGCTGACCGTCCTCTGTGCATCGACCTGCGAGGGGCCGTAGGACGGGTCGGCCCCGCCTCGACTTACTTGCCGGCCGACGCCACTAAGAAGCTGCGCAGATCGGCCTCGCTCACCGCGGGTTCCCCGCCCGACACGTTGTCGAGCTTGCCGGAGCGCATCCAGCGCTCGAGCTGGTCCACCAGCGAGAACAGGTGATCGAACGAGTCGACCACGAACAGCAGCGGCTGGTAGCTGTCGATCTCGAAGTACTGGTTGATGACCCACTCGAGCTGGACGGGGTAGCGCTGCACTTCCGCCGAGTCGATGGCGTGCGCGATCTCGCCATAGGAGCTGAGGAGCCCGCTGCCATAGACCTTGAGGCCGTCACCGCTCCGCATGAGCCCGAACTCGACGGTGAACCAGAAGAAGCGCGCCATCGCCTTGTAGATGCTGGTCATGCGGCGGATCTTCTCGCGCTCGTCCTTGATGCCGGCGACGATCTCGGCGGCCGTGTGGGCACAGTCGCCGAAGCGCACCAGCGTGTCGGCAAAGGCCCGGTCGGTGTGCATCGGCACATGACCGGCGATGTCGTGGAAGACGTCGGGCTCTGGGAGGTAGTCGAGCATCCCGGCATCGCGGATCGTGATCGTGGTAGGAAACTCGCGGTTCCGCAGGCAGTCGAAGAAGAGGAACGACGGCACGTAGCCGCTGACCGCCTTGGCCTTGAACCCGGTGAGCGGGCTCAGGAACCGGTTGACGTCGTCGAGCCGCGGCACCCGGGTGGGATCCAGGCAGAGGCTGCCGATGCCCTCGAGGAAGCGGGGATTGGCATAGCGCTGCCACCGGTCTTCCATGCGGTGGTACAACTGGCGCCAGGCCTCGTGGTTGGCCTCGCTGTAGAGCTCGTATGGCTGGTGGATGTAGAGCTGGCCGTTCGCCTGGGCCGCCTCGATGAACGGGGCCCGGGTGGTCGTGAGACCACCCGGTGTGCTCGCCGCACCGGACGACCCGCTCATGGCTTCACCGCGAGATGGCAGGCCGTTCCCTACTTCTTGACGGTGTACTTGTAGCTGCTGATGCCCTCGCCCCTGGCCTCAAAGGAGAAATCCTTGGTGGCGTCGGGTGCGAGTGGCTCGAGTGCCACATCCTGCGTCGCGACGGTCTTGCCCGACCTGTCGAGCATCTCGAACACCATCGTCATCGGTGCCGGCGGGATTGGCTTGCCGGTCTTGGCATCCAGGGCCGCGAGGCCCTTGGCGGTTCCACCCAGGGTGGCACTGGCCGCCTTGAGGGTGAGCTCCGTGATCACCACCGTGACCGGCAGCTGCAGGATCTTCTCGGCCACGGCGTTGGCCTCGGTCGGCTGCTTGTTCAGCTGGTACCCGGCCCGCTGGAGCCGCAGCGCGTCCTGGTTGAGCGGCTCCGCCGCCACGAGCTTCGCGGCCGACGCGGCCAGCTGCGGGCCATCCTTCAGTCCCAGGTAACTGTTCGCCTGCGCCTGCAGGGCGCTCACGTTGGTGGGTTCGGCGGCCAAGACCCTGGTGAGCAGCGCCGCGGCACCAGCGTAGTCCTTGGCGTTGTAGAGCCTGGTCGCGTCGGCCAGGTCGGTATTGGCCGTCGGGCCGGCGGCGGTGGTGGTGCCGGTCTGGGCGTCGAGTGCCTGCGCCTTCGCGGTCTCGCCCGTGGCGCGATACGCGGTCGCAAGCGCCTTCTGTCCGTCCTTGTCGCCGGGGTAGGCCTTGAGGTACTGCTCCAGCAGCGGGATCGCCTCGGCGGCCCTGTTGCTGTTGATGAGCAGGGCCGCCTGCGCGTACAGCGCGCGGCCACGGAGCTTCACGTCGTTCGAGTCGGTGGACGTGCCGGCAGCGACCTTGGCGAAGTAGGCCAGCGCGCTGTCGTTCTGGTTCCGGTCGGCGTAGATGACGCCAATGTAGTACGGCGGGATCGCCGCGGCCGGACGGACGGCTCCCGCCAGCTGGAAGCTCTTGAGCGCCGCGGTGGTGTCGCCCGCCTGCAGCGCCGTCACGCCGGAGTTGACGATCGGGGCGTACGCGATGCGGCGCAGCTTGTCGATTTCCGCCTTGCAGTCGGGCCCGAGCTTCTCGGCGCGCGCTAGCGCGGTGTCAGCGCCGGCCACATCGCCCTGGAAGAGGTCGACCCAGCCGAGCCCGTACCAGGCCGACACGGCCTTGTCCTGCCCGTCCTGGGTGATGGCCTCGGTGATGACGCGGTTGGCCGACGCGAGCAGCGGCTTCGGGTCGTTCTTCGACTCGATGGCCGACTTGAGGTAGACATAACCGCTCGAGACGTTGAAGTGCTTGCCCTTGTCCGCCGAGCAGGCGGGCGGCCGGTACTTGCCGCTGGCCTGATCGAACATGGCCTTCGCCACCACCTCGTTCTGGGCAGCCGCAGGCACCACAAGGATCGTCATCAGGAACGCCGAGACCATCAAGGGCTGCTTCATCATCGCGCTTGCAACTCCGGGTTGAGAACTGGCACTTCGGGTACTGCACATCGCGATCCAAATATCGCCCGCCCGGCGGGCGACCGCAAACTCAAGCCCGGTATAGCCATCCGGCGCCTGTGTTGAAGATCACAACCCGTGACTCGGGGCCCAGTGTCCCCATTCGGCGCAGGTGTCCCGCTGCAGCGAACGCGGCGCCGCCCTCGGGCGATACGTCCACGCCTTCGGTGCTCGACGCGTCGCGCGCGGCCTCGGTCAGTTCCTCGTCGGACACGGCGATGGCCCCTCCACCGCTCTCGCGGAGCGCCCGCAGCATGAGCCGGTCACCGAGCGGCTCCGGCACCCGAAGCCCGGCGGCCACCGTGACCGGATCGACCCACGGCTCGCCGTGGTCGGCGCCTGCCTCAAAGGCCCGCACCACCGGCGCACAGCCGCTGGCCTGGACCGAGTAGAACCGCGGCGGCGTACCCTGCACCCAGCCGGCGTCGATCAGTTCGGTGAAGGCCTTCCACATCCCGATGAGCCCGGTGCCGCCACCCGTGGGATAGATGATGGCGTCGGGCATGGTCCATCCGAACTGCACCGCAAGCTCGAAGGCCAGCGTCTTCTTGCCCTCGATGCGATACGGTTCGCGCAGGGTGGAGACGTTGTACGCTCCCTCCGCCGCCGCCCAGGCGGCGGCCAGGCGGCCGGCGTGGCCGATATGACCATCGACGAGCTCGAGCTCCCCGCCGAAGACCCTCACCTGCTCGAGGATGACGCGGGGCGTGGTTCGCGGCGCGAAGACCCGCGCCTTCACCCCCGCGCGACTGGCATAGGCCGACAGCGCCACGCCGGCGTTGCCGGCGGTGGGAATGACAAAGCGCGTGGCGCCCGCGGCGACGGCGCGCGTAACTGCCGCGCTCAAGCCGCGCGCCTTGAAGGAGCCTGTGGGGTTGATGCCCTCGTCCTTGAGCCAGAGATCGGGCAGTCCGATGCGCGCACCGCTCCGGCGCAGGTGGAGCAGCGGGGTGTCACCCTCACCGAGGGTTACGGGGTGTTCGCCCTCCGCGAGCGGGAGGAAGGGGCGGAAGCGCCACATCCCGTGTCCGCGACGGACCTCGGCACGCGCGGTGACCGTGGGGGCCGGCCGCTGGTAGCGCACGAGCCAGGGCTGGCCGCAGAGGTCGCAGACGGTGGGCAGCCCGTCGGGAGCACGCGTGTTGGCGCACACCGAGCAGGCGAGGATCCAGTCGAGGTGCATGTCAGCTGCCCTGGAGGTGCTCGAGAATGCGCTCGGCGAGGCGAGTGGAAACGCCCTCGACGCTGGCGAGCTCGGAGACGGTGGCGGAGCGCACGCCGGCCAGGCTGCCAAAGCGCTCGAGCAGGAGGCGCCGCCGCTTGGCGCCGATACCGCGGATGTTGAGCAACTCGGACGTGATGGTGCGCTCGGAGCGCCGCTTGCGGCTGTAGGCGACTCCGAACCGATGTGCCTCGTCGCGCGCGCGTTGCAGGAGGCGCAGTGACGGACTGCGGCGAGGCAGGCGCAGGCTCTCGGCACGCCCGGGGATGAACACTTCCTCTTCCTTCTTGGCCAGGCTCACGAAGGTGACCTCGCCCATGTCGAGCGCGCGTGCCGCCTCGAGCGCCGCGCCAAGCTGGCCCTTCCCACCGTCGATGACCATGAGGTCGGGGAGCGGGAGGCCCTCGTCGCGGCGGCGGGTGAGGTAGCGCGTGACGACCTCGTGGATGGCGGCGAAGTCGTCCTGCTGCCCGAGCCCGGCAATACGGAACTTGCGGTACTCGCTCTTGCGCGGCCGCCCGCCCTCGAACCACACCAGCGACCCCACGGTGTCCCGGCCAGCGTTGTGGGAGATGTCCACGCACACCAGGCTGCGCGGCACCTTCTGCAGGCCGAGATCGCGGCCGAGGGCGTACACCGGATCCTCGGCGCGCTCCTCGGTTTCGAAGGACTCGATGCGCAGGCTCTCGAGGAGGTGCCGGGCGTTCTGCTCCGCGAGCAGGAGCCAGCGGTGCATGATGCCGCGCTGGGGCAGCGCCCAGTCGGTACCGGGCTCGAGTTCGGTCAGCAGCTCGAGTTCGGCGGGGGGAAACGGCAGCACCACGCGGAGCACGCGGGCGTCGGCGGGAAGGTAGTAGCGCACGAGGAAGGCGTTGAGGATGGCGGCATCCTCCTCGCCCTCGACGTTCTCGAGGAAGCGGTGTTCCCGGCCCAGCACCTTGCCGTCGCGCACACGCAGGAGGACGGCCACGGCATCATCGCCATCGCGGGCAAAGCCGATGACGTCGGCATCGCCGCTGCCCACGATCTCGACCGTCGACGTCTCCTCGAGTCTCTCCAGCCAGCGGAGCGCATCGCGATGCTCGCCGGCGCGCTCGAAGTCCTCCCGCGCAGCGGCCGCCGCCATCAGCTCGCGGACGCGATGGCGGATGTCCTGGGTCCGTCCCTCGAGGAAGGCGAGCACCTCGTCGATCATGGCCCGGTAGTCGGCCTCGGTCTGCCAGCCGACGCAGGGCGCCTTGCAGCGGCCGATGTGATAGTCCAGGCAGGGGCGCTCGCGCCGCTCACGGGGGAGGTCGTCGCTGCAGCTGCGGACGGTGTAGATGCGGCGCACGATGGCCAGCGCGCGGCGCAGCTGGGACACATCGGTGAACGGGCCGAAGTAGCGGGCCCCACTGAGGTCGCGGCGGCGGGTGACGAGCACCCGGGGGAACGGCTCTCCGGTGGTGACCGCGATGGAGGGGTAGCTCTTGTCGTCCTTGAGCCGGACGTTGAAGCGGGGGCGGTATTCCTTGATCAGGTTGTTCTCGAGCAGCAGCGACTGCGCCTCGGTGGCGGTCACCACGGTCTCGACGTCGGCGATGAGCCGGCAGAGCAGGACGTGCTTGGGCGTGGCAACGGGGTCGCTGGCGAGATAGCTGCGCACGCGCGAACTCAGTCGCTTGGCCTTGCCCACGTAGAGCACCTGGCCCTGCGCATCCTTCCACAGATACACGCCCGGACCGTCGGGCAGTGTCTCGAGCTTGCGCTGCAGCGCGTCCGGCGCGCCGGCCTCGCCGCGCGTCCCATCCTTCACCGTCATGCCTGAAAGTTCGCCAGTGGAGTCACGAATAGGGAGGGCGCGTCTCTGGGGCGGCTCCTCGGGCTCTCGTGCCGTCGCTCCCAGCACCTGCCCAAGTTGTCAGCGTCGATACCCGACGCGCCGGGCAACAGAGCCTTCGGGGCCATCCCCATTCGACGCGCCGTGGCGACCCGCTTTACCCGCCCTGCCCGCTCACCCTGCCTCGGCTGAGCCGGGCAACGAAGGCGCGGGCCTCGCGGATGCCCATCAGGTGGGTGCTGGCGACGTAGATGGCGGCGTAACAGCCCATGACCAGGACGAATACGAGCATCGGGGGCCGGTGGGCGATCAGCCGAAGAACGCCCCAGGCGCAGAGGGCGGCCAGGGCCGCCGCGCCCCAGAGGCGCGCGAGGAGACCCCGATCGCTCACGGGGCGACCGACCACGCGGGTCAGCGACCGGCGCAGCAGCAGGAACTCGAGCCATCCTGCCAGGCTGCCGGCCAGAGCCAGGCCGGGCGCTCCCCAGGCCTCCTCGATGCCGTACATGCGTGGCAGGAACACCGCCAGGAGGAACCCGAGAGCGATGCCGACACCGACGCGAACCAGAGCGAACCGCATCGGGGTGCGGGTATCCTGGATCGCATAGAAGGTCGAGGAGTAGAGGCGGCCCAGCGTTCCGGGAAGGAGGCCGAGCCCGGCGCCGGCGAGAATCCGCCACACGTAGAAGCTGTCGGCCCGGTTGAAGCGCCCCGTCTCGAAGAGTGCGGCCGCCACTACCTGGCCCAGGGCGAGGAAGATGCCGCACGTTGGAATGACGAAGAAGGAGATCTGGCGGAGCCCTGCCTCGAGCCGCGCGCGCAAGTGGGCGTCGCGCTCACCCTGGTCGGCTGACGCACCGGATGCGCCCGACATGCGGGGGAGCTCGGCCGCGGAGACCGACATGCCGAACAGGCTCACCGGCAGGACATAGAGGTTCTGGGCGTAGCTCAAGGCCGCCACCGCACCGCTCGGCAGCAAGGTCGCGATGAGGGTGTCCACGTAGGCACTGATCTGGACGACGCCGCGACTCAGGAACGCCGGGAAGAAGTTCCGGATCACGGTCCGCACGTGCGCGGAGGTGCCGCCAACGGCGCCGCGCACGCCTTTCAGCATGGCCGTCACCGTGGGCAGCTGCACCAGCACCTGCAGTGCCGCACCGACGACCGAGCCCCAGGCGGCCGCGATGACGAGATCCGTCTCACCGACGCGCCCGCCATAGAAGAGCAGCGCGGCGATGATGGCGAGGTTCCACACCACGGGCGCGGCATAGGAGAGAAAGAACTTTCCGTGGCTGTTGAGCACCCCCAGGCACCATGCGGAAAGCACGAAGAGCCCGGCACCGGGGAAGAAGATCCGCACCAGCCGGATCGTCAGCTCGCGCTTGGCGCCCTGAAAGCCCGGCGCGATGAGGTCGATGAGCAACGGGGTGGCCACCACGCCCAGCAGCACGAGGATGCCGACTACGAGGGCAAGCAGCGCGCCGACGGCCCGCGCCACCTTGCGTGCCTCCACCACGTTGCCGGCACCGAGCAGTCGGGCATACACCGGAATGAACGAGGCGGAGAGGGCGCCCTCGCCGAAGAGGTTCTGGAGCAGGTTGGGGATCCGGAAGGCGGCGGCGAAGGCGTCGGCCGCGTCGCCCACCCCGAGATAGTGCCCCAGCACCCGCATCCGGACGAGCCCGACCACGCGGCTGGCCAGGATGCCCAGCGCCACCATCAGCGCTGAGCCGCGCCCCGCTGCCGGCCGGGCTGGGATGGTGATCAGGCGTTGGGTGGCGGTGGAAGGGTGCGCGGCGGCGCTTCCTCGATGAGCCGCTGGAGGAACTGATTCTCCTCCTTCAGCTCCTGCACGGCCCGGGACAGGTCGTCTACATCGCTCTCGAGCAGCTCCACCTTCTTCGCGAGCTCGCCGACCGCCACCGGCTCCTGCGACGGTCCCTCCAGGCGGCGCGCCAGCGCCCGCCCGATGGGCGAGTCGAAGACGATGCCCATGATGGGAATCAGCAGTGCGACGAGGAGCAGCAGGGCGATGATGGACATTGGTCCTCGAACCTAGGAGCGGGTCCCCACCCCTTCAAGGGCGCCGGCGTACCAGGACCGGGCCTCGGCAAGCACGGCCTCGAGGAACGCGGGGCCGTTGCGGGCGAGGAAGGGCGCCACGGTGAAGACGCGCTCCTGCGGCTTGCCGTCCGGGCGAACGAGGTTCCGGGCACGGGCCACCTGTCCCAGTTCCGTTTCGCTGCGCTTCTTCAGGTGCTGCACCAGCTTCTTCTCGATCTCCTCCACGCCGCGCACCGCATTGCCCCGGGCGCCCTGCACCGTCTTCTCGAGGGTCGGGTCGATGCTCACGGCGGCGGCCGCGAGGCTGCCGTATTCCTCCTCGAGCGCCCGGCGGAGCCGGGCGATGCTGGCCGTGGCGGCTTCGGGCAGCTGCGACCGCGCGATGCGGCTCTCGACGACGCCATCGGGCCCGCGCAGGTCGCCTACCGTCAGGCCGAACTTGGCCATGACGCGCTCCACTCTCGGCTCGATGACGAGGCCTGACCAGCGCGCCACGGGAAGCTGGCGGTCGACGCCGAGCGCCGCGTACACCGGCGGCGTGAGGGCGAGGTAGCGCAACTCACCGGGCCCCGCAACGTAGGCAACGGTCGGCAGCACCGCGCTCTCCACCACCGGGCGCAGCAGGACGTTGGGCGAGAGCCGCTCGGGCTCGGCGGCGGCAATGGCGGAGAGGTCGGCGGCGGTGAACGACTCCCCGCCCCGCCGGGTGCGAAAGCCGTCGCCGGCCCGGACGAGCCGATCGCGACCCTGTGCGCCTTCGAGGAACACGAGGGTCGCACCGTCACCCACTGCCACGCCGGGATCCTCGCCCTGTCGCGCCAGCTCGGCGGCAAGCGGGACCAGCGGCACCTCGATGGCCTGTGCCTGCGCGAGCGCGCGCACCATGACCGGGGCGGCGAGCTGCTTCAGCGAGCGACACCCGGCATCGAGACAGACGACGCCGAGCGGTGCCACCAGCTCGGCGAGTGCACCGGCGTATGCGCCGCCGACGGTAGCCTCCGGGCGATAGTGACGCTCGAGCCAGGCCACGGTCTCGTCGGCGAACCCGTCGCCAGGAAGGTCGCCCTTGAGCGCGCCCAGTACCGTGGCGATGTCGGCGCCGAGTACCTCGCGATACATCGGCGACATCACCGCGTCGGCGGCGCGCTCGCGGAGCGTGACGTGCCGAACGGAGCCATCGGGCGCAGGCCACGCCGCCCGATTGGCCTCGGCAAAGTCGTGATCATCGGTCGCAAGCCAGAACACGGGCACGACCGTCCGCTGCCAGAGCGCCTCGAGCTGCCGGGCCAGGGCGACGATGGAGATGGCCTTGTAGATGGTATAGAGTGGCCCGGTGAAGAGACCGGGCTGCTGCCCGGTGGTGACGACGAGCGCACCGGGCTGGAGCAGGCGCGCACGGGGGTCGGGGTGCCCGACGGGTACCACCGCCGCTTCGAGGAGCCGCGGGTCCACACCGCCCGCACGCGGGGTCGGAAGCGGCACGCGCTCGCGCAGCGGCGTGGTGACGAGCTGGATGCTCATGCCACCTGCCCGATCAGGAGCGCGCGCGGCGCGCCGTCGGCGAGCGGCGTGCCGTGGTAATCGCCGAACCGGAACCGCACGGCGACACCCGCCGCGAGGAACATCGACTCCAGGTCCGCCACACCGTAGAGACGTACGCGCTCCATGAACTGCCGGCCATCCGCCAGGTGAATCTCCTTGATGACATGCCGCTGGTCGGGCGAAAGGTACCGGCGCAGGCGGCTTCCCCGCTCCCCCGGCTCGAGCGCGCCGGCCACGCCGCCCACGCGCGCGCGCACCTGTGCCGCATTGAGGAAGTCGAGCACGAGCCAGCCGCCGGGCCGCAGCGTGGCCGCCATCCCGGCGAGGGTGCGGGCGTGCTCAGCGTCGCTGTCGAAGTAGCCGAAGCTGGTGAACAGGCTCAGGCAGGCGTCCATGGACCGTGCGCGGATGGGCAGGTGCCGCATGTCGGCCCGCACCAGCGGCGCGGCCGTCACCTCGCGGGCGCGGCGCAGCAGGGCACGGGAGAGGTCGAGGCCGATGGGGTGCAGCCCGCCGCGGTCGAGCGCCGCCGCATGACGGCCGGGGCCACAGCCGACATCGAGGATGCGCCAGGCGGCGGTCCACTGCGTGCACCGCGCGATGAGCGCGACCAGCCGCTCCGCCTCGGCCGCGTCACGATGGGGATAGAGCGCGAGGTAGTCGTCGTTGAACCAGGAGGCAAACCACTCGGTCATGGGTCGAGGTTTGAGGGGTCGAGGGTTGAGAGTCGAGGGTTGCGCTTGCGCTGAAATCTGGCCCCTGGACCCCGGACCCTGGACCTACTTGTGATACGGCTCCCCGCGCAGAATGGTCCAGGCACGATACACCTGCTCCAGCGCCACGACGCGAGCCAGCTCGTGCGGCAAAGTTAGCGGACCGAGGCTCCAGGAGAGGTCGGCGGACTCGACGAGTTCCGTGGCGAGGCCGTTGGAGCCGCCGATGACGAGGCTCACCGGTCGCGCCGCGACGCGCCAGCGATCGAGCTCGCGGGCCAGCGCCTCGCTCGAGAGCCCCTTCCCCGCCCGGTCGAGGACGACGAGGCGGCTGCCGGCGGGAAGCCGTTCCCGCAGGCGACCGGCTTCCTCCTTGAGCTGTGCGGCGGGCGAGGGCGCGCGCGAAACCTCGCGCACTTCCACCTCGGCAAAATCCATGAAGCGGCTGACGCGCGCGGCATACTCATCGGCGAGGGCGCGGAATTCCGGCCGGAGCCGGCCGACGGCGGCGAGGGTGAGCTTCACCCCTTACGCGTACATGCCCCGGAGCCGGTGCACGGCCGCGACCCGCTCGATGGCCAGCATGTAGGCGCCGGTGCGCATGTTGAGCGCATGCGTGTCGGACATGCCCGCCACCTCGTCGAACGAGCGGACCATGATCTTCTCCAGGCGCTGGTTCACCGTCTCCTCGTCCCAGAAGTAGCCGCCACGGTCCTGCACCCACTCGAAGTAGCTGACGGTGACACCGCCGGCGTTGGCGAGGATGTCGGGGATGACGAATACCCCTTTCTCCTCGAGGATCCTGTCGGCGTTGGCGGTGGTGGGGCCGTTGGCGCCCTCGCAGATCACCTTCGCCCTGATGCTCCCGGCATTCTTGCTGGTGATGACGTTCTCGAGGGCGGCGGGGACGAGCACGTCGCAATCGACGGTGAGCAGTTCCTCGTTGGCGATTCCCTCACCCTTCGGATACCCGGTAAGGAACTTGTTCTTGCGCACGTGCGCGAGCAGGTCGGTGACATCGAGGCCCTTCGCGTTCCAGATGCCGCCGGTCTTGTCGCTCACCGCGACGATGGTGCACCCGGCCTGCTCCAGCAGCTGGGCGGTGATGGAGCCGACGTTGCCGAATCCCTGCACCGCGACGCGCGCCCCCTTCACCGGCAGGCCCAGCCGCGCCAGGGCCTTGAGGGTGACGATCATGCAGCCGCGGCCGGTGGCCTCGCGGCGGCCAAGCGACCCGCCCATCTCGATCGGCTTGCCGGTGACAACCGCGGTGACGGTGTGCCGCTTGTGCATGGAGTAGGTGTCCATGACCCACGCCATGACGCGCTCATTGGTGTTGACGTCGGGTGCGGGAACGTCGGAGTCGGGACCGAGGGTATCGATGATGGCGGAGGTGTAGCGGCGGGTGAGGCGCTCGAGCTCGGGCATCGACATGTGGGAGGGATCGCAGATGACGCCGCCCTTGGAGCCACCAAACGGAATATTGACCACCGCGCACTTCCACGTCATCCACGCCGCCAGCGCCTTCACCTCGTCCAGGTTCACGTTCATGTCGAAGCGGATGCCGCCCTTGGCCGGCCCGCGGGACGAATTGTGGATGACGCGGTACCCGGTGTAGACCTCGACTTCGCCATTATCCAGGTGGACCGGCACCGCGACGATGATCTGCTTCTCCGGATGCCGCAGCACCTTGTAGAGGCCGGGATCGAGGCTGAGGCGCTGGGCCGCGTAGTCGAACCGGGACATCATCGCCTCGAACGGATTTTCCTCGGTGAGGAAGCGGTCCTTGTCGGGCGAGATGATGGGCTGGCCCCGATGGGTGGCGATGCTGGTCATTGAGGTCTCCGGCGCCGCGGCGCACGGCCTGGGTTAGAGGCGATCCACATTGCTTACGACGGCATCGAGCGCCGTCACGATGCGATCCCCGGCTCGCTCCCACTCGAGGCCGAGCACGGCGACGAGCGGCTCGGGCACGCTGGCGGGCCAGCGGTCACGCAGCTTGACGGCATCCTTCTCGGTCATGACGACGTGGTCGGCTCGGCGGGCGGCGTGAGCCAGCCAGGCGAGGTCCTCGTCGCGATATTCATGATGATCCTTCCAAGTGGCCACCTGCACCTGCGCCCCGATGGACTTGACCTGGGCGACGAAGGCATCGGGATCGGCGATGCCCGCCGCGGCCACGACCCGGCGGCCCGACAACTCGCTCGCGGCCACCCGGCGGCCGGACACGAGACCCTCGAGGTGACGCAGGCCCAGGTGGGCAATGGCGACCGGCCCGCCCACGCGCGCCGCCAGCTCGTCAGCCAGCGCCTCGGCCGCCTCGAGGGTGGCCCGCTTCCGCGTGACGATCAGCGCGTCCGCCCGGTCGAGTGCCTCCACCCCCTCGCGCCACGGTCCCGCCGGCACGGCCCATCGCACGGCGCGGGTCGTCTCCGCGGCCACGACGGCCAGGTTCAGGTCGCGGCGCACATCCAGCCGCTGGTAGGCGTCGTCGAGCACCAGCACCTGGGCGCCCTGGGCCATGGCGGCCTCGGCCCCGGCCACCCGGTCGGCGTTGGCGACGACGATGGCCTGGGGCACGGAGCGCCGGTGGACCAGCGTCTCGTCCCCGCCGTAGCCGCGCAACAGGATCCCGGGCCGGAGTCCCCTCGCGGCATAATGCCGCGCAATCCAGATCGCGATGGGCGTCTTGCCCGAGCCACCCACCGTGAGGTTGCCCACCGAGACCGTCGGAAGGGGAAGATCATGGGTTGCGGCCCATCCGCGACGGTATGCAGCCTCCCGGAGCTTCATCCCGGCTCGCCAGAGGGCCGAGGCCGGCACGAGTGGGGCCCGGGCCA
>JAGGAG010000169.1 GCA_017889745.1 Gemmatimonadota bacterium
CCCGTTCACCATCTACTACTCTATCTTCCCGCTCACCGCTCACCGCTCACCGCTCACCGCTCACCGCTCACCGCTCACCGCTCACCGCTCACCGCTCACGCAGTACTCAGGATCCGGTCGATCTGCCGCCGGTGCACCAGGTCGTGTCCTGCCGCCAGGCGCAGGTACAGCCCCGCGCTCTCCGGACCCCGCTCGCTGTGGTGTCCCACCCGCGCCAGTTGCGCCGGCGTGAACGCGTGCCAGAGCCGCAGGTTCGCCGCCCGCATCGCCGTCAGCATCGCCAAGGTCGTTGCCAGGTGCGCCGACGCGTAGCCGAACGCGAGCGCCCACCCGTCCTGGTCGTAGCCCGGGAGCGGCGGCTCCCGTTCCGCGACGATCATTCGCGTGCGATAGCCGTGCACCAGCTCCGCATCGTTGAGATGCGCCACCACCTCGATCACCGACCACTTGCCTGGCGCCCCCGGCTTCCGCAGCCGCGCATCATCGAGGTTCCGCAGCTTCTGCCGGAGCCATTCCGGCAGTTCGCTCAGCACGTCGAGCGGGTCGCGCTGCCCGATGAGCGCGATCACCGCCTCGCGATACGCATGCGCGTTGGCCGTCGCGGCACCGGCCGGATTGGAGAATGTCATAGCACCACCATGGCGTCGCCGTAGGAGTAGAATCGATATCGCTGGGCCACCGCATGCCGGTAGGCCGCCATCGTCGCCTCGTATCCGGCGAAGGCAGCCACCAGCATGAGCAGCGTGGAGCGGGGCAGGTGAAAGTTCGTGATCAGGTGGTCCACCACGCGGAAGCGATAACCCGGTGTCACGAACAGCGCCGTCTCGGAGGTCCCCGGACGGAGCACGCCCTGCTCGTCGGCCGCGCTTTCGAGCGCGCGCACCACGGTCGTTCCCGCCGCCCACACGCTGCCGCCACCCGCTCGCGTCTCCGCCACCGCGCGCACCAGTGCCGGCGGCACGTCGTACCGCTCGGCGTGCATCACGTGGCCGCGGAGGTCTTCCGACTCCACCGGCTTGAACGTCCCGGGCCCCACCTCCAGGTCGAGGTCCGCAATCCGTACACCCTGCTGCGCCAGCTGGTCCAGCAGCGCACTGGTAAAGTGCAGCCCCGCCGTCGGCGCCGCGACCGATCCCTCCCGTCGCGCGTACACCGTCTGGTACCGCTCCTCGTCGATCGAGCCCGGCGCATGCGTGATGTAGGGCGGCAGCGGCAGCTGCCCATACTGTTTGATCGCCTCCTCGGCGCTCGCGCCGACGAACCGCACGACCCGGTTCCCGTCGTCCAGGACCTCCACCGTCTCCACGAACACGTCTGGTCCGAGCGTGATGCGCTTGCCCGGCCGCATCGCACTCCCCGGCCGCCCCATCGCGATCCAGGTGTCGGCGGCGCCGGGATGAATGAGCAGCACCTCGGCCTCGCCGCCGGACGGGCGGGTGCCGAGCAGTCGGGCGTGCCGGACGCGTGTGGAGTTGAGGACCAGCAGGTCACCGGAGGGAATCAGCGAGAGGAGGTCCCCGAACATCGCGTCACGAAGCGGCGGATTACCCCCACCCGCCCACCCGCCTGCGCGCCGGCCCGTACGCTCGACCACCAGCAGCCGGCTCTCCCCCCGCACCCCCGCCGGTTCCTGCGCGATCAGTTCAGGCGGCAGCTCATAGTCGAAGTCGGCCAGGACCAGCGGACGCTCAGCCACCAAAGATCGTGGTCTGCTGCGGCGGAGGGGTGAGCCCGAATCGCTTGTAGGCGAGCGCGGTGGCGCAGCGGCCCCGCTGCGTCCGCTCGAGGAAGCCCTGCTGGATCAGGAACGGCTCGTAGACATCCTGCAGCGTGTCGGGGTCCTCGCCGACCGCGACCGCGACCGTGCCCAGCCCCACCGGGCCGCCGCCGAACTTCTCGATGATCGTGGTCAGGATCCGCGCATCCATGTCGTCCAGGCCGAACTCGTCCACGTTGAGCCGGCTCAACGCGTCGTTGGCCACTGGTCCGGTGATCTTCCCCGCCGCCTTCACCTGCGCGTAGTCACGTACCCGGCGCAGCAGCCGGTTCGCGATCCGTGGCGTGCCCCGGCTCCGCCGCGCGATCTCGACCGCGCCCTCGGCATCCACCGGCACGTTCAGGATGCCCGCCGAGCGCGTGATGATCCGCTGCAGCTCCTCCGGCGAATAGAAGCCGAGCCGCTCCACGATCCCGAAGCGCGCCCGCATCGGCGGCGTCAGCAGGCCGAAGCGCGTCGTCGCCCCGATCAGCGTGAAGCGCTCGAGGGTCATCGGGATGGTCTGCGCGTTGGGGCCGTCGCTGATCCGCACGTCCACCCGGAAGTCTTCCATCGCCGGGTACAGGAACTCCTCCAGCACTGGCTTCAGGCGGTGGATCTCGTCGATGAACAGCATGTCACCCGGCGCGAGACCGGTCAGCAGGCCCACCAGGTCACCCGGCTTCTCCAGCACCGGGCCGGAGCTCACCCGCAGCTGCACGCCCATCTCGCGCGCCATCAGCATCGCGAGCGTGGTCTTGCCCAACCCGGGTGGACCGAAGAAGAGCGTATGATCGAGGGTGTCGCCCCGCTGCTTCGCCGCGTCGATCGCGATCTGCAGCGAGGACTTGACCTGCTCCTGCCCCACGAACTCGTCCAGCCGCGAGGGACGCAGCGCCGCGTCAGCGGCCGGTTCGTCGGGAAGGACGTCGGGTGTGGTGACCTGCAATCGCGGGGAAGTCATGGATCCGAAAGGTAAGCGGGTTGCTGCCCCCGTTCACCGTTTACCGTTCACGCTTGGTGCCCCCTCACCGCTCACCGTTGTTTTGCGCTCCACCTCACCGGCGTCTCTCCCGGCCGGACCTCGTGCTTCGCCCCGCATGTCACGCAACGGTCCTTGACCCGCGTCGTATCAGCCGCCACGAGCTTCCGGTTCGTCGATCCGCAACGCGTGCAGAGCCATTCGGCGGTCACGGCAGCTACCGGCATGACACCAGTCCTTTGTGAAACGGGTTCACCATCCACTCCACTCGCCCAGTTGCGTGGCGACGAATCATCGCACCACCAGCGCCTTGAGGGCACCCCGGACCAGCGATGCCGCATCGTCGTGCCCGCCCCCCAGCGCCGACTGCACCGCCTTGTCCGCCTGCGCGGGCGCGTATCCGAGCGCGATCAGGGCGCGCACGGCTTCCTCCGCCGGCCCGAGCGACGCCACCGGCGTCGGCGACACCGCGATGTCGTCCAGCTTGTCCTGCAGCTCGAGCACCAGGCGCTCGGCCTTCTTCTTCCCGATGCCCGGCACGCTGCTCAGTGCCGCCAGGTCCTTCCCCCTGATCGATCGCACCGTCCGGTCACCGCCGAGCGCCGATATCAGCGCCAGCGCCAGCCGCGGCCCGAACCCGCTCGCGCCCAGCAGCCGCTGGAACACCTCGCGCTCCACGACGCGATCGAAGCCGTACAGCGACCAGCCGTCCTCCCGCACCACGAGCTCGGTATGCAGGCTGATCCTCGTGCCGTTCGCCGGGAGGCGCTCCAGCACGCCCAGCGGCACGCGGAGCTCGTAGCCCACGCCACCGTCCGTGGCGATGATCAGCGTCTCCCCGCTGCGCGAGGCAAGTACACCCGTCACCTGCGCGATCATCGCCCGCCCCTGAGCGGCGCCGCCCGGGTCGCCCGGGAGGCACCGCCGCGCAGCAGCAGGTGCGTCAGCGCGATCGCCACGCCGTCCGCCGCGTCGGCCGGACTCGGCGCGCTCTTGAGCCGCAACAGCTGCGTCACCATGTACGCCACCTGTGGTTTGAGCGCGCTCCCGGTTCCCACCACCGTCTTCTTCACCAGCCGCGGCGCGTACTCCGCGATCGTCACCTGCGCCGTCTCCGCCGCGAGCAGGATCACCCCGCGCGCGTGACTCAGCACGGCGGTGGTGTGGACGTTCTTCGCGTAGAACGCCGTCTCGACCGCGACGATGTCCGGACGGTGCCGCGCGATCAGTTCGGCGATGCCATCGTGAATGAGGCGGAGGCGGGCGGGAAGGGACTCGTCGGCGCGCGTGCGCAGGATGCCGCACTCGACCAGGCGATACGGTTCACGGGGCGGGGCATCCACCACCCCGTAGCCCAGCGTCGCCGTGCCCGGGTCGACGCCGAGGACGCGCAAGCCGGAGATCTCAGGCCTCGGCGGCCGCGAGCTGCGACGCGTCGATGTCGAAGTTGGAGAAGACCTTGGAAACGTCGTCCAGCTCCTCCAGCACCTCCATCAGCCGCAGCAGGCGCTCGGCGTCGGCCCCCTCGACCTTGACCGTGTTCCTGGGCACCTGCGCCAGTTCCGCCGACTCGCTCGCGAAGCCCCGCTCCTTGAGCGCGTCGATCAGCGCATGCACCGTGAACGGCGATGTCGAGACGACATACTGGTCACCCTCGCGCACGAAGTCCTCGGCGCCGGAGTCGAGTGCCGCCTCGAGCGCCTTGTCCTCGTCGAACTTCGTTGCGTCGATGTAGATGAGTCCCTTGCGGTCGAACATCCAGGCCACCGACCCGCTCGCGCCCAGGTTGCCGTTGTTGCGGCTGAACGCATGGCGCACTTCGGCCACGGTGCGGTTCGGGTTGTCGGTGGTGGCTTCGATCAGGATCGCGGCGCCCCCGGGGCCGTTGCCCTCGTACGTCAGTTCCTGGTATTCCGCGCCCTCGAGTTCGCCCGTGCCCTTCTTGATGGCGCGCTCGATGTTCTCCTTCGGCATGTTCACCGCGCGCGCGCCGTCCATCGCCAGGCGCAGCCGCGGGTTGCCGCCGGGATCGCCCCCGCCGGCCCGGGCCGCGACCGTGATTTCGCGGATGATCTTGGTCCAGGCGGACGCACGGCGTGAGTCCGTGACCGCCTTCTTCCGCTTGATCTGCTTCCACTTGCTGTGGCCAGCCATCGCCACGGACTCCTTGCTCGATTGGACCTGCCGGAATGACGGAAACATAAGCCGGGCCACAGCTTGCAGCAACGCGAACGTTGACCCCGGCCGCCCCTTCGGCTACTCTCCTCGCCCTATGAGACTCCACCGATTGCTGCTCCCGCTCGGCGTTGCCCTCGCTCTCTCCGCCTGCAAGAAGGAGAAGCCCGAGGAGGTCCCCAGCGCGCTCGACGTCTTCCCGGCCATCATCATGCCGCCCAATGCCTCCTACGTGTCCAAGTCGGGCTCCAAGGACGCGCTCGCCGTGCTGCTTCGCACCTCGCTCAAGGTCGAGCAGGCCGCCAACTACTATCGGCTCGCCCTCCGGCCGCCCTCCTGGCGCCTGGTCAGCGACG
>JAGGAG010000063.1 GCA_017889745.1 Gemmatimonadota bacterium
AGCGCAGAGTTGGAGCGATCAACCCTGGACCCTAGTCCCTCGACTGCTGGCGCATGACTGACTCACGACTCACGCCCGTCATCGTCGGCCCCACCGCGGTGGGCAAGACGGCGATCGTGGTGGCGCTCGCGGCGCACCTGCCCCTCGAGGTGATCTCGGCGGATTCGCGGCAGGTGTACCGCAACCTCGACATCGGCACGGCGAAGCCGACGAAGAAGGAGCGCGCCGCGGTACCGCATCATGGCCTCGACCTGATCGCGCCGGGAGAGCGCTACAGTGCGGGGCGGTTTGCCCGGGCGGCGGCGGCATGGATCGAGGAGGTACGGTCGCGGGGGAGGCTGCCCGTGGTGGTGGGGGGCACCGGACTATACGTGCGGGCACTCGCCGAGGGACTGTTCGAGCAGCCGGCAATGGACGTGGAGCGGCGGCGCGCAATCGAGGGTTGGTCCTCGGGACTGGATGCGCTGGAACTGGTGCGCTGGGCGGGACGGCTCGACCCCGGGTTTGCGGGGGGCGGCCGGCAGCGCGCAGTACGGGCGATCGAAGTGGCGCTGCTGACAGGGCAGTCGCTCACGACGTGGCAGAAGGAAGCGAAGAGCGCGGGCGCGATCGTGCCGTGGTACGTGCGGCTCACGGTACCGCGGGCGGTGCTGCACCAGCGGATCAAGCACCGGGCGACGCAGATGATCCAGCAGGGTATGATCGAGGAAGTCGCCGCGGTGCTGGCGGACGGGGCAGTGGCGGGATCGCCGGGACTGGATGGGGTGGGGCTGCGCGAAGCGGTAGCCTACCTCACCTGCGGCGGGGACCGGGCGGCGGTGGCGGAGGCGATCACCATCAGCACGAGGCAGTACGCGAAGCGGCAGGAGACGTGGTTCCGGCACCAGCTGCCGGGCGATGCGCTGACGATCGACGCGACGCGGCCGGCGAGCCAGGTGGCGGGGGAGATAGCCCAACTTTGGAAAGGCGTAAACGGTAAACTGTGAACGGTGAACGGGGACTGCAGGTCAGTACGCAGTGAAGGCGCTCTTCCCGTTCACCGTTCACTGTTCACCGTTCACGGTGTCGTCATGAAGATCGGCATCACCTGTTATCCCACATACGGCGGCTCCGGCGCTCTCGCCACCGAGCTGGGGCTGGAGCTCGCACGGCGGGGGCACGAGGTGCACTTCATCACCTATGCGTCCCCCTTCCGGCTGCGGGGATACGCGGAACGGGTCTACTTCCACGAAGTAGAGACCACCATGGGCCGCTATCCGCTGTTCGAGCACTACCCGTACACGCTCGCGCTCGCGTCCAAGCAGCATGAAGTGGCGCTCCGGGAGAACCTGGACCTCCTGCACGTGCACTATGCGATCCCGCACGCCACGACGGCGTGGCTGGCGAAGGCGATGCTGCAGGGTGAGGGGCGGCAGATCAAGGTGATCACCACGCTCCACGGGACGGACATCACGCTGGTGGGGCAGGAGTCGAGCTTCTACGCCATTACCAAGTTCTCCATCGAGCAGTCGGACCTGGTCACCGCGGTGTCGACGTACCTGCGCGACGAGACGTACCGCGCGTTCGGGTGCGTGAGCTGCGACGTGAAGGTGATCCCCAACTTCGTGAACCTCGCCGAGTATCACCCGGACCCCGAGAAGCGGTGGGAGGGGCTGGCGCCGGCGGGGCACCGGCGGATCATGCACGTCTCGAACTTCCGCGAGGTGAAGCGGGTGAAGGACGTGATCCGGGTGTTCGCGCGGATCCGGCGGGCCATGCCGGCCACGCTCGCGATGGTGGGCGATGGCCCGGAACGGCCCGACGCCGAGGCGGAGGCGAAGGAACTGGGCGTGGCGGAGGACGTGAAGTTCCTCGGCCGGCTCGACTCGGTGGCGACGCTGCTGCAGGGGTGCGAGCTGTTCCTGCTGCCGTCCACCACGGAGAGCTTCGGGCTCGCGGCGCTGGAGGCGATGGCGTGCGGCGCGGTGGTGGTGGCGACGCGGGTGGGCGGCATCCCCGAGGTGATCGATGACGGCGCCAACGGCATTCTCGAGCCGGTGGGCTCGGTGGAGGCGATGGGACGGCGCTCGGTGGACCTGCTGCGGGGGCCGGATAACCTGGCGGCGATGCGGGCGGCGGCGATCGAACGGGCGCGGCAATTCTCGGCGGACAAGATCGTGCCGATGTACGAGGCGCTCTACGCCGAAGCGATTCGATGACGGGGGCGGCCGGGATCAGCGATGTCGTCGCGGCAGCAATCCTTGGCCTGGTGGAGGGCATCACCGAGTTCATCCCGGTGTCGTCCACCGGCCACCTGATCCTCGCGGGGGAGCTGCTAAGCCGCACGGCCGAGACGTGGAAGACGTTCGAGGTGGTGATCCAGCTGGGTGCCATCCTCGCGGTGGTGTGGATGTATCGCACGCTGTTCCTCGAGGTGGCCCGCGGGATGGGCCGGACACCGGCCAGCCGGAAGTTCATCCTCAACCTGCTCGCCGGGTTCCTCCCCGCCGCGGTCGTGGGCCTGGCCGCGCGGGACTTCATCAAGGCGCACCTCTTCCAGGGCAACACCGTGGCCTGGGGCCTCATCCTCGGCGCGTTGGGCATCCTGGTCGTCGAGCGGTTCGCGCCCGCGCCGCGCATCGAGAGCGCGGAAACGCTGCCGCTCAAGATTGCGTTCGGGGTGGGCCTGGCCCAGGTGCTGGCGCTCTATCCGGGGGTCTCACGGAGCGGGGCCACGATCATGGGGGCGTACGCGCTCGGCTGCTCGCGGAGGGCGGCGGCGGAGTTCTCGTTCTTCCTCGCGGTGCCGGTGATGTTCGCCGCGAGCGCCCTCGACCTGTACAAGAGCCGTGACCTGCTGACCTTGTCCGACCTGCCGGCGTTCACGGTGGGCATGGTGGTCTCGTTCGTGAGCGCGCTGCTGGTGCTCAAAGCGTTCATCCGCTTCGTCTCCAGCAGCAGCTTCCGCCCGTTCGCGTGGTACCGCCTGGCATTGGGCGCGCTGATCCTCTTCCTCTCGTCGCGCGGCGCGTGACGCCGCAGCTGGTGCGGCTGCGGGAAACGGCATCGACGCAGGACGAACTGCATCGACTCGCCGCAGCAGGGGCGCCGGCGGGAACGGCGGTGGTGTCTGAAACCCAGACCGCCGGCAGGGGGAGCAGAGGCCGCGGATGGGCGTCGGCGCCGGGCGGGCTGTGGCTCAGCGTGCTGTGGCGGGGGCAGCCCGACGTGGCGCAACTGCTCAGCATCAGGGCGGGTCTCGCGGTGGCATCACTGCTCGACTCGCTGGGGGGGGTGCCGCCGGCCCGGCTCAAGTGGCCCAACGACGTGATCGTGGACGACGCGAAGGTGGGCGGGATCCTGTGCGAAGGGCGCTGGGGCGGCGCGAACGGATGGGTGGCGGTGGGGCTCGGCCTCAACGTGACCAATCCGGTGCCGCCGGACGCGCGCTTTCCCGCGGCGGCGCTGTCGCGGTGGCGACCAGACCTGGACGCCTCGGCGATGGCGGTGCCGGTGGTGGCGGCGCTGAGCCGGCTCGCGGTCGAGTCGGTGCTGTCGAGCGAGGAACTGGAGGCGTGGAAGGCACGGGACTGGCTGGCGGGGCGCAGGCTCCGCGCGCCGGTGACGGGCGTGATCACGGGAATGAGTGCCGCGGGTCGACTCCTTGTGGATACCGGCGCTGGCCGCCTCGAGCTCGTGGCGAGCGACGGTATCGAGGTATAGCTTGCCGCCATGCTACTAGTCCTCGACATCGGCAACACGGAGATCACGGTCGGCCTCTACCGGGGCGACGACCTCCTGTCGAACTGGCGCCTCACGACGACGCCGGATCGCACGCCCGACGAGTGGAGTGCCGATCTCGGGGCGTTCCTCATGCAGCGGGGCCATTCGCCGAGCGAGGTGCGCGCGGCGTGCCTGGCGTCGGTGGTGCCCCCGGTAACACGCAACGTGGCCGACGGGGTGGAGAGCGCCACGGGGCAGCGGCCGCATTCCATCAACGCGCGGACACCGCTGCCGCTCGTGCTCGACGTGGACGAGCCATTCGCGGTGGGGGCCGACCGGATCGTGAACATCCTGGGCGCGGCCGACCGGTATCCGGGTGGCTGCATCGTGGTGGACTTCGGCACGGCCACCACCTTTGACTGCGTCACGACCGACCGCCGGTTCATCGGCGGGTCGATCATGCCGGGGCTCCGCACGTCGGCGGACGAGTTGGTGCGGAAGGCGGCCAAGCTGACGGCGACGGAACTGCGGCCGCCGGCGCGGGCGATCGGCCGCACGACGGAGGAGCACATCCAGGGTGGCGTGCTGTTCGGCGCGGCCGATTCGGTGGACGGGATGGTCCGGCGGCTCCGCGCGGAGTGGCCCGGAACCGCGGGGAACGGTGAACGGGGAACGGCGAACGGGGGTCGGGGAGCAGGGAACGGGAGCCCCCGAGTGGTGGCGACGGGAGGACTGTCGGTGATCGTGGCGCCGCTGTGTACCACGGTGGACGTGGTGGATGCCGACCTGACGCTGCACGGCCTCAAGCTCGCGGCGCGGCACGTCGGGCTTCGCTGGTGAGCCTCGCGGGCAATCCGCGGGCGCTGGGATACAGGCTGCTGGGCTCCCGCTTCGATTACGTGCTGCACCTGCGTCCCGCCGAGTGGCCGATCATGGCGGGGCATACTCTGCTTGGCGCGCTGCTGGCCCTGGGCCTGGCGCGCGCCGCATCGGGTGAGCGAATCGGGGCGGTGCTGCTCGGACTGGTGCTGTGGGTGGTGGCGCTCAACGGCGGGACGCTCGCGATCAACAGCGCGTTCGACAAGGACGAGGGGGACGTCGCGTATCTCCGGCGGCCCCCGCCGCCGCCGAGCGGGTTGTTCGCGTTCGGGCTGGGGCTCATGCTGGTGGGGCTTGCCGCCTCCCTGCTGCTGCCGCGGCCATACGCCTGGCTCTATCTGACGTGCCTGGTGATGTCGGTGCTCTACTCGGTGCCGCCGATGCGGCTCAAGGCGGTGGCGGGCGCCGACTGGATCGTCAACCTGGTCGGGTTCGGCACGCTGACGCCGCTCGCGGGGTGGGCGAGCACCGGCGAGGGCCTGACGGTGTGGGGCTGGTTCCTGGTGTGGGGTTTCGGGGCGCTCTTCGCGGGGCTCTATCCGCTGACGCAGCTGTACCAGTTCGACGAGGACGCCCGGCGCGGGGATCGTACGTTCGCGCTGATCCTGGGGAAGCGGCGGAGCATGGCGGTGTCGATCGGGTCCGTGACGGTGGCGTTCGGACTGTTCGTGGCGGCAGCGATGGCGGCTGAATGGACCGCGAGCGACGTGGCGCGGTGGGCGATGCTGGCGGTGGCGTACGCGGCCTGGCTCGCGCTGCTCGTGCCGTGGTACCGGCGCGCGGAGCAGTGGAAGCCGGCGCGCCACCAGCGGGGGATGTACCTGGCGCTCGGCGCATGGGCGGTGACGGATGTGGCGGTGCTTCTCTCCTGGGCCGCGTGAGCACCAGCGTCGCGAATTGAAATCATGGTGTACGTCTCGATCTGAAAATATTGCAGTCGGGATAGTCGACTTGTACTTTGGAATCGTCGAGAGGAACTTGGGTCTCGCAAGCCTGTTTCATGGTGTGCAACGACCTCTCGACGTTGTTCAGGTGGACCCCTCTCAGGGTTCGGAGCGGCTCCCTCGCAAGAGGGGGCCGTTCCATTTTCGTTCCATGGACCCGGCCAGCCGTCGCCGGGCGGTGCCGTGGCCCGACTTGGCGGCTGGCGGCGTGGCTGGCTAGCTTGTAGGAGCGAATCCCCATTCCACGGAGTCGGCATGAGTTCGGCTGTCGAGCTGGAGCGCGACATCGATCGCACGGACGTCCCGTTCATCGTGCGCGGGGCGGTGAAGGTCGGCCTGATCACGGCGATCGCGGTGCTCCTCTATTCACTGGTTTCGCGCTTCACGGGCGGCGTGGTCGAGAGCGCGCTCAAGGCATTCGTCGTCGCGGCCGGGGCCTACCTGGTGACCTTCCTTCCGGGTAAGTGGACCCGCGCGCGGACGATCGAGGGGATCGCCGGGGCGGCGGGGATCGGCCTGGCGGGTACGGTGGTGTACCTGATCATCGACGTGACGCTGCTGCAGACGATCGGGACCTACACCAACCGCTTCCGGGAGATCGGGGGCGGGTCCAACTGGTGGTATCACCCCGTGTGGTGGATGGTGGGGACGTTCCTGCCGTGGATGGGCGCGTTCATCATCGCGAACCAGGCGGCGCGGGGCGGGGTCTCGGTGCCCAAGGCGGCCGGCCTGGTGGCGGTGGTGGCGCTGGTGCTGGGGGCGGTGGCCGTGGTGCTGCATGTGCCGCACGCGGAGTGGAGCGTGCCGACGTTCGGGGTGGCGATCATTCCCGCCCTGGCCGTGGCGACCGCCATTACAGGGTTGGGTCAGCGCCGCGCCTGAGCGGCATGAAGTTCCTCCGGTTTGTCGCACGTCTGTTCGGCTGGCTGCTGACGCCCATCGTGGCGTCGGCAGCCTCTTTTTTTGGCGCGGCGGGTGGCGCGATGATCGCGCGGCACATCGACAACCCGATGCACGGGCTGATCACGAGCGGCGTGTGCGCGCTGGTGGCGGCGGTGGTAGTGACCTGGTTCTGGCTGCACTGGCTCAGGTTGCGCCCGGAAGTGCGCCATGCGCTCGGCGTGGACGAGTCGGGCGCGCCGGAGGCGTTCATTCCGGAGATCGAGAATGAGGAGCAGCCGGCCGCTGGCGACAAGCGAACGGATGGGGAGAGCGATTGAGAGTATGCGCCGGGTGGCTCGCATCGCTGGTGCTTGCCGGTGGATGCGGAGAGAAGGGCACCGGTCGGCCGGCGGATACGGCGCCGACTGCCCCGAAAGCTGAAGCACCTGCGGCAGCGCTGGCGCTCCAGGTGTCGGACAGCGTCGCGGTGTGGTTCACCAGCGCGCGGGCCGACACGGCGGCCGATGGCACAGCATGTCTCGAGCGGGTGATGGAGATCCGCGCGGGCGCCCGGGCGATCCCGATTCCGCTGCTCTATACCGGTGAGGCTCCGACGATCACCAGCGATTCGACGCTCCAGGTACACGTCTGGCGGCACTGCGTGCCGGCGGACCTGTATCGGGTGCACCTGCGCACCGGGCAGCCGACGCGGGCCGGGTCTTGAGCCTGCGGCGCGCACTGCTGGCCGCGCTCGGCGTGCTGCTGCCGGCGCCGCTGGCGGCGCAGGGGATCCTGCTCGATGTGGGCTACGTGTTCCGCAGCGACGTCCCTGACCTGTCGAGCGTGCGCGCGGCGTTCACGATGCCGGTGGCCGGTCCGATCCGCTGGGGCATCGCGGGCGAGCTGCTGGCGGATGTGGGAACGAGCCCGGTGCAGCGATGGGGCGCGGGTGTGGACCTGACGGGATGGCGCGGCGGCCGGGGGCCATATGCGGCGCTGAGCCTGGACGGCGGGTTCGAGACCGATGGCCCCCACGACACCTGGGCGTCGTGGTCGGCGGGGGCGGGATATGACCTGCACCTGGCCGGTGGGGTGACGATCGGTGCGGACGCGCGGTATCGCGGGTTCTTCGGCAAGGAGCCGGGCGGAGTGCAGGTGTCGGCGGGGCTGGCGGTATGGTGGGGGAGGAAGAAGCCGGCCGAAGTGCCAACGGCGGAAGAACCGACAGCTGAAAGACCGAGTGCGGAAACACCAACAGCGGAGACACCAGCGGCGGTGATCGCAGGCGCAGGGAGTTACGCCGCGGTCGAGGCCGCGGTGGTGGCGACGGCGCGGGAGGCGCTGGGGAAGCCCTATCTCGACGGCGGGACGGGGCAGGGTGACGACGGGGAGGTCGAGAGGTCACTCGAGGCGCTCGCGCCCGGCGATATCCTCACGTTTTCGGGACAGCCAGGCGGTTCCAGGGTGAGCCATGTCGGGCTGTACCTGGGCGACGGGAGGTTCATCCACAGCTCGTCGTCGAAGGGCGTCATGGAGAGCACGCTGAGTGCGAGTGACCCGAACGGGCAATGGTGGTTCGTGCGGTGGGTGGGGGCGCGGAGGGTGATCGAAGAGTAGGATTTACGTCGACTGCCCGTGGCCATTAGCACATTCGCGGGGCGTCGGCATCAGTGTGAGGTTGACCAACGAATGGGCCCTATCCCCGATCTCGGGCCAACCGTCCTCGCCGCGTGGCGGACGAACAGCCTCGTGACTGCCCACCTCGTGGAGCAGCTTCCAGCCGTGCTGTGGGACGCCTCGATTCCCGGGATACCACGACGCACATTTCGCTCGATTGCCGCCCATTTCCACAACGCCAGGAGCCGGTGGCTCCGGACTCTCGGCCACGAGCACGGACTTGCCGTACCCCCGCTCGTCGATTTTCGGAGGGTAACGCGCCGCAGCCTGCTCTCCGCCCTGAAGCGGAGCGGCCGGGGTATCGAGGAACTTCTCGAATTCGGCATCGCGGCAGGCGGAGAGGTTCCCGCCTCGAAGGCCTATGTCTGGCGCAACCTGCCGCTGGACGTGGGGCACGTGCTGGCCTATTTCGTGGCGCATGAGGGCCACCACCGGGGACAGATCGTGATGGCGGCTCGGCAACTTGGCCATCGGCTTCCTCCAGAGGTGACCGATGGGCTGTGGCAGTGGACCGCATGTGTCCGGGAATGGCAACGCGCGCGCTGATGCCCGAGCACTGGGAAACGAACCGGCCATAGCCCCCGAGCAGACGGCTTCGTTCATGATTCGAGCGCAGCTGGCAGACATCACGACACTGCGAGTGGACGCCATCGTCAACGCCGCCAACGAGCAATTGGTGCCCGGTGGCGGGGTGTGCGGCGCCATTCACAGGGCGGCAGGCCCCGAACTGGCCCGCGCGTGCCGCGCGCTCGGAGGCTGCCCCACAGGATCCGCTAAGGCGACCCCCGGCTTCGCGCTTCCGGCCACGCATGTCATTCACGCCGTGGGCCCGATCTGGCAAGGTGGCGACAAGGGCGAAGCGGCGCTCCTCCGCTCGGCGTACACGGCCTCGCTCCAGGTCGCGTCGGAGCTGGGATGCCGCAGCATCGCGTTCCCGGCCATCAGCACCGGCATCTACGGTTATCCGCTGGCGGACGCGACGCGCATTGCCGTCCAGGCGATGCGTGTGGCCGAGGTGGGGGGAGCAAAGATGCCGGAGGTGATCATTGCCTGCTTCAGCGAGGATGTGCTCCGGGCGTATCGTTCCGAGGGCGTTACCGAGTGAGCCGGGCGCCCGACCCGAGGAGGTGACAATGAAAAGACTGTTGCACGTCGTGGCGGCGATCGCGCTGCTGGCCGGGTGCACCGGCGATTCGCAGGACACGCTCTCCACCGGCCTGGCCGGAGTCGTGCTGCGCGGGCCGGTACAGCCCGTCTGCCAGGTGGACGTGCCCTGCGAGGACCAGCCGTTCAGCGCCACGTTTGCGGTGTACCGGGGCACGAGTCGCGTTGCCCAGTTCCGCTCCGACTCGCTCGGCGCCTTCACCGTTGCGCTGGCGCCGGGCGCCTACCGGGTCGTCCCGGCGCCGGATGCTCCGATCATCAACCCGGCCGGCCAGGCAAAGGACGTGGAAGTGGGAGCGGTGGGATTCACCACGGTCGAACTCTCGTTCGACACGGGAATCCGGTGAGAACCGATGAAGGCGGGATCGTGAACCGGGCGCGCGGATCCGTGTTCTATTGACGACTGCATCCGGCGGTGCCCGACAGAGGATCGAGTCGGTGGACGTGGTGCGGGGCGTCATCATGGTGCTCATGGCGCTAGATCACACGCGAGACTTCTTCGGCAACCTGGCCCAGAACCCGACCGACCTGGCGACGACGACGCCCGCGCTGTTCATGACGCGGTGGATCACCCACTTCTGCGCCCCGGTGTTCTTCCTGCTGACCGGCACCGGCGCCTACCTGTCGCGGGGGCGGAAGACGACCGGAGCAGTGTCCCGGTTCCTGTGGACCCGGGGGCTCTGGCTGATCTTCCTCGACCTCGTGCTGGTGCGGTGCCTGGGCTACCAGTTCAACTTCGACTTCCGCGTGACGGTCCTCCTGGTGCTGTGGGCGCTCGGCTGGGCGATGATCGCGCTCGCGGCGCTGGTGCACCTGCCGGCCGCGGTGGTCACGACCATCGGCGTCGTGATGATCGCGGGGCACAACCTGCTCGATGGCGTGCAGCTGGCGAGCCCCGTCTGGTCGATCCTGCACGCGCCGGGGTTCGTGCTGAACACGCCGGACCACGTGGTGTTCGCCGCCTATCCGCTCATTCCGTGGATGGGCGTGACGGCGGCAGGGTACGGGCTGGGGCAGGTGTACCGGTGGGAAAGCGAGCGACGGCGGGCATTCCTGCTGTGGCTGGGGCTGGGGCTCACGCTGGCGTTCCTCGTGATCCGCGGGATCAACGTGTATGGTGACCCGGCGCGGTGGGCGCCGCAGCCGACGGCGCTGTTCACCGTGCTCTCGTTCCTCAACACCACCAAGTACCCGCCGTCGCTGCTGTTCCTGCTGATGACGCTCGGCCCGGCGATGCTGTTCCTCCGCGCGATGGACCGCGGCACGCCCGCGGTGCTCCGGCCGGCGCTGGTGTACGGCCGGGTACCGCTCTTCTACTACGTGCTGCACTTTCCGCTGATCCACCTGCTGGCGGTGATGACCTGCCTGGCGCGCTATGGCACGGCGCACTGGATGTTCGAGTCGCCCGGCCTTGGCAGCTATCCCTACTCGGCGCCACCCGGGTGGGGGTATTCGCTGCCGGTGATCTACCTGGTATGGGCGTTCGTGGTGGTGGTGATGTATGTGCCGTGCCGCTGGTTCGCCGCGCTCAAGCAGCGCCGCGGTGATGCCTGGCTGAGCTACCTCTAACCGCGAGGCCTCGGGTGCGGAACCGGTTGCGCGTCGCACCCTTCGCCTTATATTCGGGCCTGTGTCCGTACCTCCGCATGATCTCTCGAAGCTGCGCATAAACCGCGACCCGCCTCCCGAGGTGAGGCGTGCCTTCGGCCGTACCCTCCTCATCATCGGAATCGTCGTGGCGCTGGTCGCTACCGCGGCGTTCCTCGTGCGCCACAAATCCGCAGTGCCGGCCGAGGCCGTGGTGGTCGCGGGCAACTCGGCCGGCAGCGGCCCGGTGGCCGGCAGCACGGCGGTGACGGCGAACGGCTATGTGGTGGCGCGTATCCGTGCCGCGGTGTCGGCCAAGATCCCGGGGCGCCTGGCCTCGCTTCCAGTCGACGGTGGCTCGGTGGTGAAGCGGGGCGAGGTGATCGCGCGGCTCGACAATGCCGACTATGCGGCGGCCGTGTCGGAACAGCAGGCCAACCTGGCCACCAGCCAGGCGCAGCTCATCGAGGCCGAGTCGGAGCGCGACCAGGCGCGCCGGGAATACGACCGGGTGAAGGAGATCCGCGCGTCCAACCCCAACCTCGTGTCGGCGCAGGACGAAGAGGTGGCGCAGAACCGGATGGTGACCGCTGCGGCGCGGGCCAACGCGGCGCGATCGCGGGTGGATGCGGCGCGTGCCGCGCTCAAGTTCGCGGAAGCCAACCTCGAGAACACCTTCATCCGCGCGCCGTTCAGCGGCACCGTGCTCCGGAAGGAGGCGGAGGTGGGCGAGGTGGTCGCGCCGTCGGTGGGCGGTGGTCTCACCCGTGGCGCCGTCGTCACCATGGCGGACCTGGGCACGCTCGAGGTGGAAGTGGACGTGAACGAGGCCTACATCGGGCGGGTGCAGCATGGGCAGGCCGCGCGCATCACGCTCGACGCCTATCCCGACACCGCGTTCCGGGGCAGTGTGCGCCAGGTCGTTCCCACGGCCGACCGGCAGCGTGCCACGGTGCAGGTGAAGGTGTCGATTCTCGACCACGATCCCAGGATCCTGCCGGAGATGGGCGCGCGGGTGGACTTCATCGCCGCATCACCAGACACGGCCGCAGCGGCGCCGGGTGCCAGCGGCGGGAGCACGCCGACCTTCCGGCTGCCGGTGGCGGCGGTGTTCGAGACCAGCGGCGGGACCGTCGTGTGGCTCATTCGCGGCGGCCGGCTCGAGTCGCGCAGCGTGGAGGCGGGGCCGGCGAGCGCCGGTTATCGCGAGATCCGCCGCGGGCTCACCGGCGGGGAGATGGTGCTGACCGGTGGCGTGACCCAGCCGGAGCAGGGGATGCGCGTGGAAGTCAGGGGGAAGTAATCGTCTCCCGATAATCACCAACCTCAAAGTCGAGCGACCCATGGCCCTCGTTGAAATCCGGGATGTCTACAAGACGTTCACGCGCGGCGCCGAGCGGATCGACGTGTTCACCGGCCTCACGCTCGATGTGGAGCAGGGCAGCTTCACCGCCCTGATGGGCCCATCCGGCTCCGGCAAGTCCACCCTCCTCAACCTCATCGCGGGCCTCGACAGGCCCACCAGCGGCACCGTGCGGGTCAATGGCGCCGAGGTGAGTGCGATGACCCCCGCGCAACTCGCCACCTGGCGCTCGGAGCACGTCGGTTTCGTGTTCCAGAGCTTCAACCTGCTGCCGGTGCTCACGGCGTTCCAGAACGTGGAGCTGCCGCTGCTGCTGACCCGGCTTTCGAAGCGGGAGCGAGACGAGCGGATCCGCATCGCGCTGGGCGTGGTGGGTCTCGACGACCGGATGGATCATTATCCGCGGCAGCTCTCGGGCGGGCAGGAGCAGCGGGTGGCAATCGCGCGGGCCATCGTGGCCGATCCCACCCTGGTGCTGCTCGACGAGCCCACGGGGCAGCTGGACGCGAAGAGCTCGCAGGAGGTGCTGACGCTGCTGGCGCGGCTCAACGACGAGTTCGGGAAGACGATCCTGATCGTGACGCACGACCCCGCGGCGTCCGGCCGCGCCAGGCGCCAGCTGCACCTGGAGAAGGGGACATTCGTCGAGCAGGGGAGCCTGGTGCCATGAAATTCTGGTCCCTCCTGCGCGCCAACCTGGGTCGCCACAAGCGCCGCACGTTCCTCACCATCGCCAGCGTGGCGCTGGCGCTGTTCCTGTTCGCCTCGCTCCGCAGCGTCATCACGACCATCGGGATGGCGGCGCAGTTCGGCAGTGCCCGGCGGCTCGTCACCACGAACGCCACGGGCTTCGTGCTGCCGCTGCCGGTGAGCTATGCCAACCGGCTGGAAACGGTGCCCGGGGTGGAGAAGGTGACCTGGGCCAACTGGTTCGGTGGCCGCTACGGCGACGGCAAGCGCTTCTTCGCGACGTTCGCGGTCGATGCGAAGTCGTACCTCGACATCTATCCCGAGATGTCGGTGCCGGCCGACCAGAAGGAGGCGTTCCTGCAGGACAAGGGCGGGGCGCTGATCGGCGTCCGGCTGGTCAACCTGTTCGGCTGGAAGGTCGGGCAGAACGTGACGCTGCAAGGCACCATCTTCCCGGGCGACTGGACCTTCACCATCCGGGGCGTCTACACCCCGACGGACCCGGCGATCAACGACGACGCGCTGATGTTCCACTACGACTACCTGGACGAGCGAGCGGGGCGGCCGGGGAACGCGGGGTGGTATATCCTGGAGATCGACAAGCCGGACAACGCGGCGCAGATCGCGAAGACGATCGACGACCAGTTCCGGAGCTCATCGGCGCCCACGAAGACCGGCACGGAGCAGGCGTTCAACGCCAGCTTCGCCACGATGTGGGGGAACATCGGGCTCCTGATGAACACGATCGGCCTCGCGGTGGTCTTCGCCATCCTGCTGGTGACGGCCAACGCGATGATGATGAGCGCCCGCGAGCGCACGCGCGAACTGGCGGTGCTCAAGACGATCGGCTACTCCGACCGGCTGCTGTTCGGGCTGGTGCTGGCGGAGGCGGGGCTGATCACGATCACCGGCGCGGTGCTGGGCCTGGGCGCGGCCAAGCTCCTGTACCGGGCCACCAACTTCAACGCCGCCGGGTTCCTGCCGGGGTTCGACGTGAGCTGGGGCACGATGGCCACGGGTGGCGTGATCGCGCTGGTGCTGATGCTGGCGAGCGGGATCGTGCCGGCGATGCAGGCGGCGCGGCTGCCGGTAGTGACGGCGCTGAGGAGTGTCGAATGAAGATCCCCATCACGTACAACCTGCGCAGCATGCGGGCGCGGCCGGTGTCCACGGCGCTGACGGCGCTGGGCATCGCGCTGGTGGTGGCGGTGTTCATCGGCATGCTCGCCCTGGCGAACGGCTTTGCGTCGGCGCTGGTGCGGACCGGGTCGGACCAGAACGTGCTGGTGCTCCGCAAGGGTGCGGATTCGGAAATGTCGAGCAGCATCGATCGGGAGACGGCCAGCATCCTCGCGTCCGTGCCGCAGGCGGCGCGTGGCGGGGACGCACGCGCGATGGTGAGTCCCGAGGTGTACGTGGTGATCGCACTGGGTCGCATCGAGGACACCACGGGGATGGCCAACGTGGTGCTGCGGGGCGTGAGCGAGCAGGCGTGGCAGGTGCGGCAGAACGTCAAGGTGGTGGAGGGGAGGCGCCCCGCGAGCGGCAAGAACGAGCTCTGCGTCGGCGCCAAGCTGGTCGGCCGGTTTCCCAACACGGTGGTGGGGCAGACGATGCACTTCGCGGGGCGGCCCTGGGAGGTGGTGTGTCACTTCACGGCGGGCGGCTCGGCGTTCGAGTCGGAGATGTGGGGCGAGAACGAGCAGGTGATGCCGGCGATGCGGGGGCAGGTGTTCCAGTCGGTGTCGTTCCGCCTGGCCGATCCGGGCGGCTTCGAGGAGGCCAAGCGAAGCCTCGAGGCCGACAAGCGGTTCACGGTGGACGTGCATCGCGAATCGGAGTTCTATGCGCAGCAGTCGCAGCTGCTGGGCAGCATCCTCAGGATCCTCGCGGTGCTCATCACGTCGATCATGGCGGTGGGGGCAATCTTCGGCGCGGTCAACACGATGTACGCGGCGGTGTCGTCGCGGATGCCGGAGATCGCGGTGCTGCTGACGCTCGGGTTCCGGCCGCGGAGCGTGCTGGCGAGCTTCCTGATCGAGTCGGCGATCATCGCCCTGATCGGCGGGGTGATCGGGTGCCTGCTGGCGCTGCCGCTCAACGGGTTGGTAACCAGCACCACCAACTGGGCGAGCTTCAGCGAGATCGCGTTCGCGTTCCGGATCACGCCGGGGCTGCTGCTGGCGGGGCTCATCTTTGCGGTGGTGATGGGGATGCTGGGCGGGTTCTTCCCGGCGCGGCGGGCGAGCAAGGTGCCGGTGGTGCAGGCTCTGAGGTAGAGGCGGTCGTCGGTGAGCTTGACCGCCAAGGGTGGCCTGCTGAGTCTTAGGCGTAATTCTCTTCAACCGTGACCAGGGGGCCGCAGTGCGAAGCCAAGTTCACGCCATCGCAGCACTCCTGTTCGGCCTTGCGTCGCCTGCCGTGCTGTCGGGGCAGCAACCGAACCCCGACCGCAACGCCTACTTCGGCGAGACCCACCTCCACACCAGCTGGTCGCTCGACGCCTGGCTCTTCGGCAACCGTGTCACCGATCCCGGCGATGCCTACAAGTACTTCCAGGGGCAGCCGATCAAGCATCCCCTCGGCTACGAGATCAAGATCGAAACCCCGCTCGACTGGGCGGGGGTCACCGACCATTCCGAGTACGTCGGGGTGATCCGGCTAGCCAACGATCCGACGTCATCGCTCAGCAAGTTGCCCGCGGCGCAGCCGCTCGTCATGAAGAACGATTCCCCGGCGGAGGTCCAACGGATCTTCGAGTACGGGGTCAAGGTCCTGATGGGAGGGCCGCCGATCCCGTCACTGATGTCACCGGAAGTCGCGGGTACCGTCTGGCAGCAGAACACCGCGCTCGCCAACGCGGCGAACAAACCAGGCAGGTTCACGGCATTCTGCTCGTACGAGTGGACATCGATGCCGAACTCGATGAACCTGCACCGCAACATCTTCTTCAAGGACTGCGGCAAGCTGCCGACGATGCCGTTCAGCGCCCTGAACTCGCAGCATCCCGAGGACCTCTGGGCATGGATGGACGGGCAGCGCAGCGCCGGCAACGAGCTCCTGGCGATCTCGCACAACGCCAACCTTTCGGACGGCCGGATGTATCCCACCGAGGTGGATTCCCGTGGCCGGCCGATTGACGCTGCCTACGCTGACTCGCGTACCCGCAACGAGCGGCTGATCGAGATCAAACAGATCAAGGGTACCTCGGAAACGCACCCCCTGCTCTCGCCCAACGACGAGTTTGCCGGCTACGAGATCATGTCCGTGTTGCTCGGCGACCCCGTCGGCCGGATCCCACATATCGTGGGCAGCTACAGCCGGCAGGCGCTGAAGGACGGGATCGCGATGCAGTCCACCCTCGGCTTCAATCCCTTCAAGTTCGGCTTCGGGGCGGCGGCGGACGCGCACAACTCGGCGACCCCCTACCGCCAGAGCAACTTCTTCGGCGGGCACGGGGTTGCGGACGGCACGATCGAGCGCCGGATGAGCGGATACAACTTCTCCGGCATCGACGTGCGGACGGAGAGCCCGGCGGGCCTGACAGGCGCGTGGGCCGAAGAAAACACCCGGGCGTCGATCTTCGAGGCGATGAAGCGCCGGGAGACATTTGCCGTGAGCGGGCCGCACATCAAGGTGCGGTTCTTCGGCGGCTGGGGCTACACCGCGCAGATACTGGCCGGCAAGGACTGGGTGAAGCAGGGCTATGCCAAGGGTGTGCCGATGGGCAGCGACTTGCCGCCGTCCGCCGGTAAGGCGCCGACCTTCATCGTGTGGGCGGTGAAAGACCCGACGTCCGGCAACCTCGACCGCATCCAGATCATCAAGGGCTGGACCATGAACGGCCAGAGTTTCGAGCGGGTCTTCGATGTCGCCTGGGCGGGAAACCGAAGGCCAGACAAGTGGACCGGGGTCGTGGGACCTATCGGGAACACCGTGAACCTCGAGACCGCCGCCTATACCAACACGATCGGTGCGGTGGAGCTGAAGAAGGTCTGGACTGACCCCGAATTCGATTCGACCCAGCATGCCTTCTACTACGCGCGCGTGCTGGAGATCCCGACTCCGCGCTGGACCACGATCCAGGCGAAGCAACTCGGCATCGCGCCGCCCGATGTAGTGGCCAGCACCATTCAGGAGCGGGCGTGGAGTTCGCCGATCTGGTACACGCCGAGCGCCGAGGCCCGAAGCGGTGCCAAGCCAGGCACTACCGTGGCCGACCTCGTGAAGCAGGGTGCGAAGGCGCTGTCTTCCGAAGAGATCGCCGCGTTGATCGTGCACCAGTCGGTGTGGCTGGAGAATACCGTGACCGGCGACAAGTACCAGATCATCTACGGCGCGTCGGGGCCGGGCAAGGATACCACGCCGCTGACCCCGTCTGATCCGGGGTATGTCACCGGGCAGTTCGCTGCCAACCAGGGTCAGTTCAGGCTCAAGTACGTCGGCAGCAAGATGCGCCTGCCGAGCCTGATGGGCGACGCGGCAGCGGCCAGCCGGCTGGGCGTCACGCGCCCCTATTTCATCAATGACGGAAAGATCGTCACCGAACTGGGCGGGACGCCGATCTCGATCACGGTGTACAAGCTGGGGGACAAGTACTACGGTGCCCGGAGCAACGAGTTCGGGTACGCGA
This sequence comes from Gemmatimonadota bacterium, assembly GCA_017889745.1. Classification (GTDB taxonomy): domain Bacteria; phylum Gemmatimonadota; class Gemmatimonadetes; order Gemmatimonadales; family GWC2-71-9; genus JAGGAG01. The sequence continues at coordinate 17,522 of JAGGAG010000063.1, forward strand.
ACTACATGATGGTACCGGCCGTCCAGCTGCTCGATCCGATCGGGATTCCTCCAGGGTCGGGCAAGGCGCCCTGATCCGGCAGCAGTCTCCGATTCTGCTGAACGAGGAGCAACCCGTGATGCGCGCATCACGGGTTGCTCCGCTATCATGGTCCCCATGAAACGCATCCTGCACGAACCTCTCCTTCACTTCCTGCTGCTTGGCGCCATCCTGTTCGGCCTGTTTCGGTTTTTCCAGCCGGCCGACGGGCGGGGCGCGTCCTCCCGGCGGATTGTCCTGTCGCTCGAGGATCTGATGCAGCCGGCCCAGCTGTTCCAGGCGCAGTGGCGGCGCCCCCCGACCGCCGACGAGTTCAACAGCATGGTGGAAAACCGGGTCCGGGAAGAGGTGCTCTATCGCGAAGCGCTGGCGATGGGCCTCGACGTCGACGACGAGATCGTCCGCCGGCGCATGGCGCAGAAGATGGAATTCCTGTCGGAGGATGTGACGGAGTCGTACGAGCCGTCAGCAGACACGCTGCGCGCCTGGTTCGCGCGACATGCCGATCAGTTTGCTGAGCCGCAGCGGCTGAGCTTCCGCCACCTCTACTTCTCGCCCGACCGCCGTGGCCCCCGCACCGAGCTCGATGCCCAGCGGGCCCTCGCTCGGATCTCCGGTCAGCCCGAGGCGACGCCTCTCGGCGAAGCGCTCGCCGATCCATTCATGTACCAGGACTACTATCGCGACCAGACTGAGGAGACGCTGAGCCGGGAGTTCGGTCCCGGCTTCGCCCACGCAGTCGAGGGGCTCCCGTCGGGCAGCTGGCAGGGGCCGGTGCAATCGGGGCTCGGCTGGCACCTGGTTTTCGTGGATGCCTCCATTCCCGGACGGCCCGCCGCCTATGAGAATGTCGAGGCCGAGGTTCGCACGGCCTGGCTCGCGGAGCAGAAGAAGATCGGCTGGGAAAAGGCGTACAAGGCGATGCGGGCCAAGTACACGGTGCTCATTCCGGACGTGCCAGCGGCCGCGCCGGCCGCGGCCACCGCGCCGCCGCCGCCGGTTGGGGAAGACCCGTGAGGGGCCCTTCGGTGGCGTACGTCCGGATCGTGGCACTCGTGCTGGCAATGGTCTTCGCCCCAGTGCTCGCCCACGCGCACGAAACGCGTCCCGCGTACCTGCGAATTCAGGAGATTGCGCCGGGGCGGTTCAGCGTCCTGTGGCGCACACCCGCGATTGGGGGCCAGCCGCTATCGGTCGTGCTGCAACTGCCCGACGGCATGACGAATCTCAAGCCTCCCCTGGTGCAGACGTTGGCCGACTCAAGGGTCGAACGGCGCTGGATCGATGCCGGGCCCGCGGGACTGGCGGGCCAGCGCATCGAGCTCCTAGGGCTGCAGTACACGATCACGGACGTGCTGGTGCGCGTCGAGTTGCTCGACGGCCGCAGCTGGACCAGCATCGTCCGACCCGCCCGGCCCTGGGTCGAGATCGCCGCGTCGCAGTCGTCGTGGCAGGTGGCGTGGACCTACGTGGTCGAGGGGATCCGCCACATCCTCTTCGGCCCCGACCACCTGCTCTTCGTCCTCGGCCTGATGCTGATCGTGCAGGGCCGGATGATGCTGTTGAAGACGATCACCGCCTTCACGGCCGCGCACAGCATCACCCTCGCCATGGCGACGCTGGGTTACGCGAGCCTGCCGCTACCGCCGCTGGAGGCGGGCATCGCGCTGTCCATCCTGTTCCTCGGCCCCGAGATCATCCGCCGCGAGCGGGGCGAGACCAGCCTTACCATCCGCTATCCGTGGGTGATCGCCTTCCTCTTCGGGCTCCTGCACGGCTTCGGCTTCGCAAGCGGCTTGTCGCTCGCGGGCATCCCCAGGGCCGACATTCCGGTGGCCCTGCTCTTCTTCAACGTGGGCGTCGAGCTGGGCCAGCTCGTCTTCGTGTTCACGGCACTTGCGCTGGCGACGTCGTTCCGCGCCCTCAACGTCAGGTGGCCGCGCTGGGCGACCGCGGTGCCCGGCTATGTGGTTGGCAGCCTGGGCGCATTCTGGGTCATCCAGCGGACCGTGATCGTGCTCGGGGCCTTGCGATGACCTTCTGCGACGGCGTCGCGCGTCCAGGAGGGGCAAGCCGTCGCCTTGCGGCCCGTCGCCGCGAACGTGCATCCCAACCTGCCACCGGGGATCAAGCCGCGGCGCACGTTCCAGGAGTTGCACAACATCGTCCGGCCCTGAAGGTGCCGGCCGCCGGCCACGTTACGCCACAGGGGCAGGAGGCAAGGGAGGGTAGGGGCTCACTCTTGGGAGGACTCGAACAATGGAGATCCCCCGCGACGCCGCGCGCCACCTGGTGGGTCCCAACGCCGATTATTACGTCGACCGTTGGGCTCTCCTGGACCGGAAAGCAGCCAGGCTCGGATTCAACTGGCCCGCACTGCTCTTTGGCCCGCTCTGGATGCTGTATCGCCGCATGTATCGGACATGCGGGTTGTGGGTAGGCACTGTCTTCCTCCTGTCTATCCTCGAAGTGCTCTTTGCTTCCCTCTTGCACATCGATGCGGTTCCGGAGGTGCTCGATCTGGCCCCCAGGTTGGCGATCGGGGCCGCGTGTGGCGTCTTCGGAACGTACTGGTACTATCTCGAAACGCGGCGGCGCTATCGGCGACTCCTGGGCGCCGAGCCCCCGACACCGGCAGCCCTCGAGGCCGCCGGCGGAGTCAGCCGGACCGCGGTTTGGATTGGGGCGGTAGTCACGTTGGCGTTCCTGGCCCTCAGCGTGCTCGTGGCGCTCAGTCATCCACCAAAGTGAACCCGGAGGTTCCCCATGACGCCTATGAACAGGTGCACCCGCCCCAGGCGCAGTAGGGCGCCCGGGGAGGGTGACCGCCGCCCCGTGGCGGCTCAGGCGACCCGCGCCTGCACGTCGAGATACTCCCCCTCCACCGCCGTCCCGCCGTCGGTGGCGATGTTGTGCTCCTGGAACAGCCGGGTGAGCGTCTCGAGCAGGCGGCGCGCGCCGTCCACATCGGCGGCCTTGAGCGTGGCGACCGTCGGCCCGTAGTTGGCCGCAAACAGTTCGGCCACCCCGGCAGGTGACAGCGCGAAACGGAGCTGCAGGGTGCGCCGAGTGCAGGTCAGCGATGTCACCCCGTCAGCAAACCGCTCGCGAACCGTGTCTTCCTTGCCCCACGCGAGCGGGCTCGGCACGCCCGCGGGCGGCGGCACGATAGCCGTGTGCGCGCGCAGCATCTCCCCAACGAATCCCTCCGGCGTCCAGTTCGCCATCGCTACGCGCCCACCTTGCCTCGTTACCCGCAGCAGCTCGGCCGCGGCGCGCGCAGGCCGATAGGCGAACATCGCGCCGAACATGGTGACGGTGGTGTCGAACTGCCCATTGGTGTAGGGAAGGCACTCGGCGTCGCCGACATCGAAGTCGGCGATGCACCCGGCCGCACGGGCCTCGAGGCGAGCCTGCGCGATGAGGTTGGGGGCGATGTCGACCCCGGTGACGCGGGCGCCGGCGCGCGCGGCCGGGATCGCGAGGTTGCCGGTGCCGCACGCGACATCGAGCACCAGGTCGCCGGG